>DASPRX010000153.1:0-35942 GCA_035624235.1 Burkholderiales bacterium
CCAGCTGCGCGCGCTGATCGCCAAGTCCGGCAAACACGTCGCGCTGCTCGTGCAGCGCCAGGACGCGAAGATCTTCGTACCGGTGGAGCTCGGCTGAGCTCCAGCGTCGAAGAGCGGGCGGCGCCGGCACCCCACCCCCCCAGCCGGCGCCGCCCCGCTTTCCCGTTGCCACCCTCCAAGCGAAAGGAGCACATCATGACCAAGACCGCTACGGTTCTTTTCGCCGCGCTGCTTTCCGCCGGCGTCGCACACGCAAGCACTTCGTCCAGCGACCTGCCCGCGCCGCAGACGCGCGACGGAATCAGCTGGCTCTCCGGCGGCATCGGCGAGTCGCAGGCGCGCGCCTTCCGGGAGCAGGCTGCTCACTATCCGCTTTCGCTCGAGTTCGTCGTCAAGCCCGCAGCCAAGGACATGCGCGCAGAATTCACCGCCGACGTGCCGGTCACGGTGCGCAACGCGCATGGCAAGGTGGTCCTGAGCGCCACCGCGCAGGGTCCGTTCATGCTCATCAAGCTTCCGCAAGGCAGCTACCAGGTGCTCGCCGAGCACGACGGCAGGAAGATCGAGCGCCGCGTGGTGGTCGGCCGCGCTCATCGCAGCGTCGTGTTCGAGTGGCCGGCGCAGCACGCGTAGAATAGCGGGCCTCTCTGGGAGGCGAAGCGATGCGGCTGCTGCTGGTCGAGGACGACCGCATGATCGGCGAGAGCGTGCAGAAGGGCCTGAGGCTGGACGGCTTTTCGGTCGACTGGGCGCAGGACGGCCGCTCCGCCGAGCTGGCGCTGGAAACCGAGCGCTACGACTGCGTGCTGCTCGACCTGGGGTTGCCGAAGAAGGACGGCCTCGAGCTGCTGCGCGACCTGCGTGCCCGGCGCGACCCGGTCCCGGTCGTGGTGATCACCGCGCGCGACGCGGTCCCCGAGCGCATCAAGGGCCTGGACACGGGCGCAGACGACTACCTGGTCAAGCCCTTCGACCTCGACGAACTCGCGGCGCGCGTGCGTGCGGTAGTGCGCCGGCGCGACGGCCGCGCGGAGCCGGTCATCGAGCACCTGGGTCTCGTGCTGCGGCCCGCCACGCACGAGGCGACTTTCGAGGGCCAGCCGCTGATGCTGTCGCAGCGCGAGTTCGCAGTGCTCGAGGCGCTGCTCACCCGGCCCGGCGCAATTCTTTCGCGCGCGCAGCTCGAAGAGCGCATCTACGGCTGGGGAGAGGAAGTCGAGTCGAACGCCGTCGAAGTGTTCGTGCACGGCCTGCGCAGGAAGCTGGGCTCGGACTTCATCCGCACGGTACGCGGCGCAGGCTACATGGTGCCGAAGTCCAGATGATCTCGATCCGGCGCCGGCTGCTCGCCTGGCTGCTGGGCGGCACGGCGCTCGCCGTCGCCGCGGGCACCGTGTCCACGTTCCTCATGGCGCGCGAGGAGGCCAATGCGCTCGCCGACTACCAGCTGCAGCAGATGGCACTCTCGTTCCGCGATCACGCGCTCGCGAGCGGCCTCATCGCCCGGGAGGACAATCCCGCCCACGGCCTTGAGGTGCTGGTGCAGATCTGGGACCAGCAGGGCGTGCGCCTGTACATCTCTCATCCGAAGGCCGGCATCCCGGACCGCGCGCAGCTCGGCTTCGCCGACGTCTCGGCGCCGGGCGGGCGCTGGCGCGTGTTCTCGGTACAGCTCCAGGACCACGTCATCCAGGTCGCGCAGCGCTACTCGGTGCGCGACCGCATCGCGGCGCGGCTAGCGCTGCGCACCGCCTGGCCGATGGTCGCCGTGCTGCCGCTGCTCGGGCTTCTGATCTGGCTCACGGTCGGCAAGGGCCTCTCGCCGATCGAGCGCCTTGCGCGCGACGTGGGGCGCCGCTCGCCGGACGCGCTCGCGCCGCTCGAGGAACGCGGGCTGCCGCGCGAGGTGCAGCCGCTGGTGCACGCGCTGAACGACCTGCTGCACAGGCTGCAGCGCGCCCTCGAGACGCAGCGCGCCTTCGTGGCCGACGCGGCGCACGAGCTGCGCACCCCGCTCGCCGCGCTGCGCCTGCAGGCGCAAATCGCGGAGCGCGCGGCGCAGGACGGAGAACGGCGCGACGCGCTCGGCAGCCTGAAGCGCGGCGTCGAGCGGGCGAGCCACCTGGTGCAGCAGCTGCTCACGCTGGCGCGCGAGGAGGACCAGGCGGCGCAGGCGCCGAGCGTGCCGGTGCGGCTGGACGAGCTGGCGCGCGAGGTGATCGGCGAGCACGCATCGCTCGCGCACGACAAGTCGATCGACCTCGGCATGGCGCGCGAGGAGCCGCTGTCGGTCGAGGGCAATCCGGCGGGCCTGCGCACGCTGCTGTCCAACCTGGTCGACAACGCGGTGCGCTACACGCCCGCCGGCGGCAGCATCGACGTCTCGCTCGCGCGCGAAGGCGGCGAGGCGGTGCTCGAGGTGAGCGACAGTGGGCCGGGAATTCCGCCCGCCGAGCGCGCGCGCGTGTTCGATCGGTTCTATCGCCGCGCGGGCGACGGGACGGAGGGCAGCGGACTGGGACTGGCGATCGCCAGCCAGGTAATCGCGCGGCATCGGGGCTCGATCGTGCTCGGCGACTCGCCCAAGGGCGGCCTCAGGGTCGTGCTGCGCCTGCCGCTCGGGGCGCGCTAGCAGACGCCGCGCGGGCGGCGCGGCGTCAGGCAATCAGCGGGACGATCAGCAGCGCGACGATGTTGATGATCTTGATGAGCGGGTTGACCGCCGGGCCGGCGGTGTCCTTGTAGGGGTCGCCCACCGTGTCCCCGGTGACCGCGGCCTTGTGTGCGTCCGAGCCCTTGCCGCCGTAGTTGCCGTCCTCGATGTACTTCTTGGCGTTGTCCCAGGCCCCGCCGCCGGTGGTCATCGACACGGCGACGAAGAGCCCGGTGACGATGGTGCCCATCAGCACGCCGCCGAGCGCCTGAGCACCGAGCAGGATGCCCACCACGATCGGGATCAGCACAGGCAGCAGCGAGGGCAGCACCATTTCCTTGATCGCCGCGCGCGTGAGCATGTCGACCGCGCGCGAGTAGTCGGGCTTGGTCTTGCCCTCCATGATGCCCGCGATCTCCTTGAACTGGCGCCGCACCTCGATCACCACCGAGGCGGCGGCGCGTCCCACGGCCTCCATCGCCATGGCGCCGAACAGGTACGGCACCATCCCGCCGATGAACAGGCCGATGATCACCATGTGGTTCGACAGATCGAAGCTGAACGCGTGCTGGCCCGCCTTCTCGAGCGCGTGCGTGTAGTCGGCGAACAGCACCAGCGCGGCGAGCCCGGCCGAGCCGATCGCATAGCCCTTGGTCACCGCCTTGGTGGTGTTGCCGACCGCGTCGAGCGGGTCGGTGATCGCGCGCACGCTGTCGGGCAGCTCGGCCATCTCGGCGATGCCGCCGGCGTTGTCGGTGATCGGGCCGTACGCGTCGAGCGCGACCACGATGCCGGTCATCGACAGCATCGCGGTGGCGGCGATGGCGATGCCGTACAGGCCGGCCAGCGCGTAGGACGCGAAGATCGCCACGCACACCGCGAACACCGGCCAGGCGGTCGCCTTCATCGACACCCCCAGGCCGGCGATGATGTTGGTGCCGTGCCCGGTGGTCGACGCCTGGGCGATGTGGCGCACCGGCTTGAAGTCCGTGCCGGTGTAGTACTCGGTGATCCACACCATGAATCCCGTGAGCACCAGGCCGACGGCGGCCGCGCCCCACAGGTGCCAGACCGTGATCATCTTCATGCCGCCGGCTATTTCGAACGGCACGTTGGCGACGATGCCGCCCATCAGCCACTGCGTGATCGGATAGAACGCGATCAGCGCGAGAACGCCGGCGACCCAAAGCCCCTTGTAAAGCGCGGGCATCACATTCTTGTCGCCCGGCTTGGCCTTGACGAACCATGTGCCGACGATCGAGGCGAGGATCGAGAAACCGCCGATCGCGAGCGGATAGATCGCAGCGTTCGGCGTTTCGCTGTGCACCATCAGCGCGCCGAGCAGCATCGTGGCGATAATCGTGACCGCGTAGGTCTCGAACAGGTCCGCGGCCATGCCGGCGCAATCGCCCACGTTGTCGCCGACGTTGTCGGCGATCACCGCCGGGTTGCGCGGATCGTCCTCGGGGATGCCGGCTTCGACCTTGCCCACCAGGTCGGCGCCGACGTCGGCGCCTTTGGTGAAGATGCCGCCGCCCAAGCGCGCGAAGATCGAGATGAGCGAGCCGCCGAAGCCGAGGCCGACCAGCGGATGGATGATGTGCGCGAGGTTCGACTTGTCGGCCGCGTTTGCGTAAAGCAGCGCAAAATAGCCCGCGACGCCGAGCAGCCCAAGCCCGACCACCAGCAGTCCGGTGATCGCGCCGCCGCGGAACGCGACGCTGAGCGCCTCGTTCAGTCCGGTGCGCGCGGCCTCCGCGGTGCGCACGTTGGCGCGCACCGAGACATTCATGCCGATGATTCCCGACAGGCCCGAGAACACCGCGCCGATGAAGAAGCCCCAGGCGGTGCCCCAGCCGAGCTGCGGCACGAAGCCGATGACGAGGAAGAGGATGACGCCGACGATCGCGATGGTGAAGTACTGGCGCCTCAAGTAGGCGGTCGCTCCCTCCTTGACCGCCGCCGCGATCTGGCGCATGCGTTCGTTGCCGTCGCCCTGCGCGAGGATCCACTTGATCGACACGGCGCCGTATACGATGCCGATGACGGCGCACACCAGCGCGAAGATGATGCCTGCGGACATGGCCTGACTCCCCTTGTTCGTGGTTTGATTGCGCGGGCGGGGACGCCCGCTGGAAAGGCGCGGATTTTAGCAGAAATGGCTGTGCGGCCGGCGCTCTCGGCTAGGTTTGGAACGGCTCGCGCAGGCGCTTGCGCACCGCGACATTGCGCAGCCGCACGTAAGCGGGCAGCCCGTCGCGAAATGGCGGCGGCGCCTCGCCGGCCACCAGCGGCGCAAGGTAGCGGCGCGCGGCCGCGCTGATGCCGAAGCCGTCGGCGCTCATGAACGCGGCCGGCAGCACGCGCTCCTTGTTCGCCACCTGCTCGAGCCGCGCCTCGCCGACGCGCCAGCGATACGGGCGATCGGACAGACGCTCGATCACCGGCATCACGGCGCTCTTGCCAGCGAGCGCCAGCGCGACCGCGGCTTTGCCGACTGCGTAGGCCTGCTCCAAGTCGGTCTTCGAGGCGATGTGGCGCGCCGCGCGCTGCAGGTAATCGGCGACCGCCCAGTGCGTCTTGTAGCCGAGCTTGGACTGCACCAGTGCCGCCACGCGCGGTGCGACGCCGCCCAGTTGCCGGTGGCCGAAGGCGTCCACCGTCCCCGCCTCGGCGAGGAACCTGCCCTGCGCGTCGCGCAGGCCCTCTGAGGCCGCGATCACGCAGTAGCCGCGCTGCGCGACAACCTCTTTCACGCGCGCGAGGAAGCGCGCCTCGTCGAAGGCGCGCTCGGGGAACAGCAGCACGTGCGGCGCGTCGCCCGCGCGTGCGGCGGCGAGCCCGCAGGCGGCGGTGATCCAACCCGCGTGCCGCCCCATCACCTCGAGCACGAACACGCGCGTCGAGGTGCTAGCCATCGAAGCGACATCCAGTCCCGCCTCCCGGACCGACGTCGCCACGTACTTCGCCGCGGAGCCGAATCCCGGGCAGCAGTCGGTTGCCGCAAGGTCGTTGTCGATCGTCTTCGGCACGCCGATCGCCGCCAGCGGATAGCCCAGCTTGCCGCTGATCGCGGACAGCTTGAGCGCGGTGTCGGCGGAATCGTTGCCGCCGTTGTAGAAGAAGAAGCCGATGTCGTGTGCGCGCAGGACCTTCACCAGACGCTCGAACTTGGCGCGGTCCTCTTCGATTCCCTTCAGCTTGTAGCGGCACGAGCCGAAGGCCGCGCCGGGCGTATAGCGCAGCGCGCGCACCGCCGCCGTGGTTTCTCTCGAGGTGTCGATCAGCTCCTCGCGCAGCGCGCCGAGGATGCCGTCGCGCGCCGCGTACAGTCTGCCGACGCGTCCCTGCGCGCGCCGTGCCGCCTCGATGATGCCGCAGGCGGTCGCATTGATCACCGCGGTCGCGCCGCCCGACTGGGCGTACAGCGCGTTCCTGGGTCTGGCGCCTGGCATGGCGGCTCCTTTCATCCCTTAGGCGCGGGGACAGAGGAAAAGTTTACGCGTGCGCGGCCTTCTCGAGCGCCTGCAGCGCGCGGTCGCGGATCTGCTCGATGCTGCCCGTGCCCGGGACTCTCAGCAGGCGCGGCGCGCGCGCATCGCCGCTCGCCGCCCAGCGCTGGTAGTACTCGACCAACGGGCGCGTCTGCGCCTTGTAGACTTCGAGGCGCTTGCGCACCGTCGCTTCCTTGTCGTCTTCGCGCAGCACCAGCGGCTCGCCCGTCACGTCGTCGCGTCCCGCGGCCCGCGGCGGATTGAATTTCTCGTGGTAGGTGCGCCCCGAGGCGAGGTGCACGCGGCGCCCGCCCATGCGCGCGACGATTTCCTCGTCGGGCACGTCGATCTCGAGCACGAAGTCGATCGGCACGCCGGCGCTGCGCATCGCCTCGGCCTGCGCGAGGGTGCGCGGAAAGCCGTCGAACAGGTAGCCGTTGCGGCAATCGGGCGCTTCCAGCCGCCGGCGCACCAGCTCAATCACGATCTCGTCGGGCACCAGCTGGCCGCGGTCCATGACCTCGCGCGCGGCCTGCCCGAGCGGCGTGCCCGCCCTGATCGCCGCGCGCAGCATGTCGCCCGTGGAAACCTGCGGAATGCCGAAGCGCGCGGTGATGAAGCCGGCCTGGGTTCCCTTCCCCGCCCCGGGCGGTCCCAACAAAATCAGACGCATGGCTTGGTGTCGCGCGCCTCAATAAAGGCGCTTTCTGGCCCCAGAAAGGCCGCTGACCTTAGCGGGATTCGGTGCTTCGGTCAAACAGCGCGCGCACCTTCGCGAGGTCCTCGGGCGTGTCGACGCCCGGCGGAATCTCGGCGCTGGTGACCCGCACGGCGATGCGGTAGCCGTGCCACAGCACGCGCAGCTGCTCGAGCGCCTCGACGCGCTCCAGCGGCGCAGGCTCGAGGCTCGCGTAGCGGCGCAGGAAACCCACGCGGTAACCGTAGACGCCGAGATGCCGGTAGCACTCCGGCAGCCCGCCGACGCGCGGATAGGGAATGCCCGCGCGGCTGAAATACAGCGCGTAGCCGCGCCCATCGAGCACCACCTTGACCACGTTCGGGCTGGCGAACGACGCCGCGTCGTCGATCCGATGGCACGCGGTCGATACGGGAGCGTCGGCGTGCGCGTCGAGCGTGGCGGCGACCTCGGCGATCAGCCCGGGCGGGATGAGTGGCTCGTCGCCCTGCACGTTGACCACGATGTCGTCGTCGCCCAGGCCGAGCGCCGCGGCGACCTCGGCGATGCGGTCGGTGCCGGAGGGATGATCGGCGCGCGTCATGAGCGCGCGGAATCCGTGCCGGCCCGCGGCGTCGGCGATGCGCGCGTCGTCGGTCGCGACCGCGACGAGCGCCGCGCCGCTTTGCGCCGCGCGCTCGCACACGCGCACCACCATGGGCTTGCCCGCGAGATCGACGAGCGGCTTGCCCGGCAGGCGGCTCGAGGCGTAGCGCGCCGGAACGATGACCGAGAAGCCTGCCATGGCGGAACCCGGCCGCGGCGCGCTCAGCCCGCGACTTCCTCGTTCGGGGCGAGCTTGCGCGCGTCGTCTTCGAGCATCACCGGAATGCCGTCTTTCACCGGGTAGGCGAGGCGATCGCCCTTGCACACCAGCTCGCCCGCGTCCTTGCGATAGACGAGCGGCCCCTTGCACAGCGGGCAGACCAGGATCTCCAGCAGCTTCGGGTCAACGGCGGCGCTCACCGAGCTTCTCCTCCAGCCAATTGTCGAACGCGGGGTCGAGCCTCGCGCGCACCGGAAACACCCAGTGCCGCAGCCGCGCGAAGCGCCGGCATTTTACCGCGTCCTTCTCGGTCATGATGACCGGCGCATCGTCGCCGAACGCGAGGTCGTCCGCAGTGAACGCGTGGTGGTCCGGAAAAGGGTGTGGCACGACCTGCATGCCGAGGCGCCCGAGGTGGGCGAAGAAGCGCGTCGGGTCGCCAATGCCGGCCACCGCGTGCACGCGCTGCCCGGCGAACTCGCGTGGGGCGCGGCGCTGGCGTGCGTCTGCCAGGCAATGCAGCAGCTCGCCCTCCAGCCACATCGCGTACCCCTTCACCGCGTCGGAATCGTGCGCGACGACCGCATCGACCGAGCGCAGCCGCGAGCGCGGCTCGCGCAGCGGGCCGGCCGGGAGCATGAAGCCGTTGCCGAAGCCGCGCGCGTCGACCACGCAAATTTCCAGATCGCGCGCGAGGTGATAGTGCTGCAAGCCGTCGTCCAGGACGATCACGTCGACATCCGGATGCTGCGCGCGCAATGCCTCGCACACGCGCGCGCGGTCGGGTCCCACCCACACCGTGCAGCCGCTGCGCCGCGCGAGCACCACGGGCTCGTCCCCCACCTCGGCCGGCTCGGAGGCGATCGTCGCCTCGCGCGGCGCGTCGAGCCGCGCGCCGTAGCCGCGCGACACGATGCCCGGGGTCCAGCCTTTCGACTTGAGCAGCTCGGCGATGTGCAGCACGAGCGGGGTCTTGCCGCTGCCGCCCGCGACCAGATTGCCCACCACGATCACCGGAACGCCGGCGCTGCGGCGCCTCAGCAGGTGCAGCGCGTAGAGCAGCCTGCGCACGAAAACGACGGATCGAAACACCACGCTGGCCGGCCACAGCAGCCAAGCTAGCGCGCTGCGGCGAGTCCAGTACGCGGGCAGGGCTATCCTCCGGCAGGCGTCTGGGTGGTGAAGGTGATCTGCGACAGCCCAGCCATGCGCGCGGCCTCCAGCACGCGGATGACCGACTGATGCGTGGCCAGCGCATCGGCGCTGATCACCACCACGGGCTCCTTGCTGCCGGCTGCAGCGCGCCGCAGGTCGTCGGCAAGCGGCTCGACGCCGGTGTATGCGACCGGCGCGTGGTTGATGACGTACTGTCCCTGGGCGCTCACCAGCACGTTTATCTCGCTCGGGCGCTCGAGCTGCTTCTGCGCTTCCGCGGTCGGCAGATTGATCTGCAGCTCGGTGTACTTGGAATACGTGGTGGTGATCATGAGAAAGATGAGGATCACCATCATCACGTCGATGAGCGGCACCAGGTTGATTTCCGGCTGCTCCTTGGTCTTGCCGCGCTGGAAGTTCATCGCCGCGCAGCTGCCTCGGCCGTCGGCGAAGGCTGGGCGTAGTCGGTGCGCTCGCCATGCACGATGTCGACCAGCTTGGCCGCGTCCTGCTCCATTTGCACCACGAAGCCGTCTACCTTGTTCTTGAAGTGGCGGTAGAAGATGAGCGACGGAATGGAAATCGCGATGCCGAAGGCCGTGTTGTACAGGGCCACCGAGATGCCGTGCGCCAGTTGCTGCGGATTGGTGCCGGAGGGCGACTGGGAGCCGAAGATCTCGATCATGCCGATCACCGTGCCGAACAGCCCGAGCAGCGGCGCCGCGCTGGCTATCGTACCGAGCGTCGTGAGGAAACGCTCGAGCTGGTGCGCGACGCTACGCCCGGCCTCTTCGACCGCCTCCTTCATGACGTAGCGCGAGCTGCCGAAATTGCGCAGCCCCGCGGCCAGCACCTGGCCGAGCGGCGAGTCCTGGGCGAGCCGGTCGATCACCTCGTCGCGGATGCCGTCGCGCCGGTACACCGCAATGACCTGGTCGAGAAGGTCGCGCGGGACGATGCGGCCTTCGCGCAGCGTCAACGTGCGCTCGATGATTAACGCGACGGCGATGATCGAGGCGAGCAGCAGGAACCAGATCGGCCAGCCGGCGGCGTGGATGATCGCGAACAAACCGCTTGTCTCCGGACACTTTCGCTTGATGCGGGGTGCGCGCACTTTAGCCAAAGCGATGAGCCCCGGCAAGTTGGCGCTGCGGCGCAAAATGCTGCGCGCCGGCGTCGCGCCGCGGCGACACGCTCGCCCGTCTTCGTGCAGCTTCGCCGCTTATCCACAAAACTTGTGGATAAGTTTGTGGATTTTCCCTTAGCAGTTCGAACGATGAGTCTGGCGCCGCCTACAAACTGGGCAGCGATCAAATTTTGAGCAGCACTTTTCGCAGCCGATACAGCGCGTTAGAAAATAGAATCGGCCTCCGCGCCATCTTGCGCCCATCTGCGGCACCCGCGGCCTCGCAGTGTGGATAGGTGTAAGCTGGTATTGGTTCTCGGAAGCGCGCTCATGCAGCAGTACGACAGCGACGCAACTCATCCATCCGGCGGCGCGCAGGCCATCAGCGTATCGGAGTTGCTGCGCAGCGTGCGCGACCTGCTCGAGCACCGCTTTCCCCTGACATGGGTGGCCGGAGAGGTCTCCAACCTCGCGCGCGCCGCGTCGGGCCATTTCTACTTCACGCTCAAGGACGACGCAGCGCAGGTCGACTGCGTGATGTTCCGCGGACGCGCGGCCATGCTCGACTGGACGCCGCAGGACGGCACGCGCGTCGAAGCGCGCGCGCTGGTGACGCTTTACGAGCCGCGCGGGCGCTTCCAGCTGAACGTCGAGACCATGCGGCGCGCGGGCCTCGGCCCGCTCTACGAGCGCTTCCTAAGGCTGAAGGAGAAGCTCGCGCGCGAAGGCCTGTTCGACGCAGCGGTGAAACGCGCACCGCCCGCGCATCCGCGCACGATCGGCGTCGTGACCTCGCTCGGCGCGGCCGCGCTGCGCGACGTGCTGACCACGCTCGCGCGGCGCAATCCGACGATCCCGGTGATCGTCTATCCGGTCCCCGTGCAGGGCGAAGGCGCGGCGGCGCGCATCGCCGCGATGCTCGCGCGCGCTGGCCAGCGCGCCGAGTGCGACGTGCTGCTGCTGGTGCGCGGCGGCGGGACGCTCGAGGATCTGTGGCAATTCAACGAAGAGTCGGTGGCGCGCGCGATTCGCGCCTCGCCGATCCCGGTGGTGGTCGGCGTGGGGCACGAAACCGACTTCACGATCGCCGATTTCGCGGCCGACCAGCGCGCGCCGACGCCGACCGCGGCCGCCGAGATGGCGAGCCCGCCGCGCGCCGAGCTGCTCGAGCGCGTGGCCGGGCTCGCGCTACGCGCTTCGCGAGAGGCGCGCCGCCGCATCGAGTACGCGATGCAGGCAGTCGACGGCCTGGCGCGCCGCCTGGCGCACCCCGCCGAGCGCATCCTTGCGTCGCGCCGCCTGCTCGCGCAGCTCGGCGCGCGCCTCGCCTCGGCCGCGGCGCGCAGTCTCGATGCGGCGCGCTACCGCGTCGAGCACCTGCGCGCCGCCCTCGCCGGCCTGGATCCGGACGCAGTGCTCGCCCGCGGCTACAGCATCACGCGCAACGCGGCCGGCGAGGTGCTGTGCGATGCCGCGCGCGTGGCCGAGGGCGAGCGCCTGGTCACCACGCTGTACCGGGGCTGGGTCGAAAGCGAGGCGAAGCGCAAGGGGTCCTGAGCCGCGATGCCATAATGCGCGCCATGGCGCACCGGCTGTCCAAGATCGCGACGCGCACCGGAGACGCCGGCGAGACCGGCCTCGGCGACGGCACGCGCGTGCCGAAGGACAGCCCGCGCGTTCAGGCGCTTGGCGACATCGACGAGCTCAACTCGGTGCTCGGCCTACTGCTCGCCGAGGAAGTCCCGGCGGCGTTGCGCGCGGCGCTCGAGCAGGTCCAGCAGGATTTGCTCGACCTGGGCGGCGAAGCGAGCATTCCCGGCCACCGCATCCTCGGCGAAGCGCAGGTCGCGCGCCTGGACGCCCTGCTCGAGGAATGGAACCGCGACTTGCCGCCCCTCAAGGAATTCGTCCTGCCCGGCGGCTCGCGCGCCGCGGCGGCCGCCCACCTAGCGCGCACGGTTTGCCGGCGGGCCGAACGCAGCCTGGTCGCTCTCGGCCGGCGCAAACCGGTCGGCGAGCACGCGCGCCAGTACCTGAACCGGCTCTCCGACCTGCTGTTCGTCGCCGCTCGACTGCTCAACCGCCATGCCGGACGCCCGGACGTGATGTGGCGTCACGACCGGAGCAAGAGGCGCTGATGCGCGCGCTCCTGTTCGATGTATTCGGAACGGTCGTCGACTGGCGCGGCTCGATCATCGCCGAGGGACGCAAGCTCGGGCGCGAGAAGGGGGCGCGCGTGAGCTGGCCTGCGTTCGCGGACGCCTGGCGCGCCGGCTACCGGCCCGCAATGGCGCGGGTGCGCTCGGGCGAGCTGCCCTGGACGACGATCGACGCGCTGCACCGCATGATTCTGGACGAGCTCCTGCAGCGCTTCCGCATCACCGGCCTGACGGAGCAGGAGGTCGACCACCTGAACCGCGCCTGGCACCGCCTCAAGCCCTGGCGCGACGCGCGTTCCGGGCTGCGCCGCCTCAAGGGGTCCTACGTCATCGCACCGCTTTCCAATGGCAACCTGGCGCTGTTGACCAACATGGCGAAGCACTCCGGCTTGCCGTGGGACTGCGTGCTGTCGGCCGAATTGTTCCGCCATTACAAGCCCGATCCGGAGACCTACCGTGGCGCGGCGCAGCTGCTCGCTCTTCCGGAGCACGAAGTGATGATGGTGGCTGCGCACAAGGACGACCTGTTCGCGGCCAAGTCATGCGGCCTGCGCACGGCATTCGTGCCGCGCCCGCTCGAGCACGGTCGCAAAGCGCGCGTCGACGCGACTCCCGAGCCGGCGTTCGACGTCAACGCGCGGGATTTCAACGACCTCGCCGACCAGCTGGCCGCGCGAGCCTGAGCCGGAGAAGTCCGATGGCAGAGATGAAGATCAGCAACGTCGAGGCGCTCGGCAGGCCGCTCGGCCAGTATTCGCACATGACGCGCGTTAGGGCCGTCGAGTACCTGTTCATCGCGGGCATGCTCGCCTCCGACAAGGCGGGCAACTTGGTGGGCAAGGACGATTTCGAGGCGCAGTGTGCACAGGTGTTCGACAATATCGCCGTCGCGCTCGAGTCGGCGGGCGCGGGATGGGCCAACGTAGTGCAGTTCACCACCTATCTGGTGCACTCGCAGGACATTGCGCGCTTCATGGCCTTCAGGCAGAAAGCGTTTCCCGCCATGTTCCCGAATGGCGTGTATCCGCCCAATACTTTGCTGATCGTCGATCGACTCGTCCAGGAGCACTACCTCGTCGAGGTGCAGGCGATCGCCGCACTTTAGGCGCTGGCGGAGAATCGACAGCCGCCGTCGAGGTTTCGACCTTGGAAACGCATTTAAAAGTGCTTATATTCAATATGTTACACTGCTTCCGGCCATTTTTTCTGCCAGGCACGGCGCTTGCAAAGCTATGGGGCGTGGACACGGTCATGGAACGACTCGATCAAGACCTCACACTCGTGCGCGTCGCGTCCGGGGACGCGCTGCCGGCCCGCGTGCTGGTGGTACATGACCACGAATCGACGCGGCTGCTCCTCGCGCACATCGTCAGCCGGGAACCGAACACACGCGTCGTGCTGGCCGGCACCTGCGAGCAGGCACTGCAGTTCGCGGGAGCGACGACCTACGACCTGATTGTGCTCGACCTGATGATGCCGGGAATCGGCGGACTCGAAGTGCTCAGGCAGTTGCGCGTCAGCCAGACGAACCGCTGGACGCCGGTCGTGGTGGTCTCGCCGCTCGATGATCGTGAATCGAGGCTGCGCTGCAGGGCGCTCGGCGCCACCAGCTTCGTTGCCAAGCCGATCGCGCGCGCGGACATCGTCGCCGCACTGCGCGCGCACTCCGCTCAAGCGCACTGAGCCAGGTACTCCCTGCAACGCCTGCTGATCGTCATCGGCGCGACCCTGGTAGTGCTGGGGCTCGCGTGGCCATGGATTTCCAGGTTTGCGCTCGGCCGGCTGCCGGGCGACATCCACATCCAGCGCGACGGCTTCGACTTCTACTTCCCGCTGACCACGGGCATCGTCGTTTCGGTCGTCGTCTCGCTCGTGCTCTGGCTGCTGCGCAAGTAACTTGACCGAAATCAAACGCGTGCCGCGGGCGCATGCAAGACTCGCCGCATGGGCGCGCGCTGGGAACATTTCGAGCACGGCGCGGACATCGGTGTGCGCGGCTTCGGCGCGAGCAGGAGCGAGGCGTTCGAGCAGGCGGCGCTGGCGCTGACCGCGGTGATCGCCGAGCCCGCCGCGGTCGAGGCGCACGAGGCGGTCACGATCGAGTGCGAGGCGCCGGACGACGAGCTGCTGCTCGCCGAGTGGCTTAACGCGTTGATCTACGAGATGGCGACGCGCAGGATGCTGTTCAGCCGCTTCGCGGTGCGCATCGACGGGACCCGGCTGCGCGCCGAAGCGCGCGGCGAGCCGGTCGACGTGGCGCGCCACCGTCCGGCGGTCGAGGCGAAGGGCGCGACCTACACCGCGCTGCGCGTGGCCCGCGAAGACGGCGAGTGGGTCGCGCAGACGGTGGTGGACGTCTGAGTCATGGATATCAACGTCCTCAAGCGGCGCTCCGAATACGAATGGGAGATCCCGCAGCAAGGCGCGATGCGCGTGCCGGCCGTGATCTATGCGGACGAAGCACTCGTGCGCGATATGGACCGCAAGGTGTACGAGCAGGCGGTGAACGTGGCGACGCTGCCCGGCATCGTCAAGGCCTCCTACGCCATGCCCGACGCGCACTGGGGCTACGGGTTTCCTATCGGCGGCGTGGCCGCCTTCGACCCGGAACAGGGCGGCGTGGTTTCAGCGGGCGGCGTCGGCTTCGACATCTCCTGCGGCGTGCGCTGCCTGCACACAGGTCTCGCACGCGCGGATGTCATGCCGGTGCAGAAGGCCCTCGCCGAAGCGCTCTACCACCGGATTCCGGCGGGCATGGGCAGCACCGGCGCGATCCACCTGAACGATGCCGAGATGGATGCCATGCTCGCCGGCGGCGCGCGCTGGGCGGTCGAGCGCGGCTGGGGCGAGGCCGCTGACCTCGAGCGCATCGAGGAGCACGGCAGGATGAGCGGCGCCAAGCCCGGCAACGTGTCGCAGCATGCGAAGAAGCGCCAGCGCGACGAAATGGGCACGCTCGGCAGCGGCAACCACTATCTCGAAGTGCAGGAAGTGACCGCGGTCCACGACGCGGCGATCGCGGGCCAGTTCGGCATGAAGCGGGGCGACATCGTGGTGATGATCCACTGCGGCTCGCGCGGCCTTGGGCACCAGATCGGCACCGAGTACCTGAAGCGCATGGCGATCGCCGCGCAGCAGCACGGCATCGCGCTGCCCGACCGGGAGCTCGCCTGCGCGCCGATACGCTCGGTAGTCGGCGAGGAGTACCTGGGCGCGATGCGCGCCGCAATCAACTGCGCGCTCGCCAACAGGCAGATCCTCACCCACCTCGTGCGCAAGGTCTTCGCCGAGTTCCTGCCGCACGCGCGCCTGTCCCTGCTCTACGACGTCTCGCACAACACCTGCAAGGTCGAAGAGCACCGCTTCAACGGCGGGGTGCGCCGCCTTTACGTGCACCGCAAGGGAGCGACGCGCGCCTTCGGCCCGGGGCATCCCGACGTGCCCGAACCCTTGCGCGCGGCCGGCCAGCCGGTGCTGATCGGCGGCTCGATGGGCACAGGCTCGTACGTGCTCGCGGGCAGCGCCGGCTCCGAGTCTCTCGCTTTCAGCTCCGCCTGCCACGGCGCCGGTCGCGCAATGAGCCGGCACGAGGCGCTGCGCAAGTGGAAAGGGCGCCAGGTGGTCGACGACCTCGCCGCGCGCGGCATCCTCATCAGGAGCCCGTCGATGCGCGGCATCGCCGAAGAGGCGCCCGAAGCCTACAAGGACGTAACAGCCGTCGTCGACGCCGCTGACGCGGCCGGCCTGGCGAAGAAAGTCGCGCGCCTCGAGCCGCTCGTGTGCATCAAGGGCTAGCTTCCGCCTCGGCGGTGACGCTGTTCCTGTGCGGCGACGTCATGACTGGCCGCGGCATCGATCAGATCCTGCCGCAGCCGAGCGCGCCACGGCTGTACGAGCCGTACGTGGAATCGGCGCTAGAGTACGTCGCGCTCGCGGAGCGTGCCAGCGGCCCGATCGCCCGTCCTGCGCAGCCCGCCTACGTCTGGGGCGACGCCCTTGTCGAGCTCGAGCGGGCTCGGCCGCAGGCGCGCATTGTCAATCTCGAGACCGCGGTGACGAGCTCGGAGGACGCCTGGCCGGCCAAGGGAATCCACTACCGCATGCACCCGGCCAACGTCGCCTGCCTGAGCGCCGCGGCGATCGACTGCTGTGTCCTCGCGAACAACCATGTGCTCGACTGGGGCCACCGCGGGCTCGCCGAAACGCTCGACAGCCTGCATGCGGCGGGACTGCGTACCGCCGGAGCGGGCCACAACGAGGCCGAGGCCTGCGCGCCGGCCGAGATATCGCTCGCGGGCGGGTCGCGCCTGCTGGTGTTCGCCTATGGCATGGAGAGCTCCGGCGTGCCGCCTGACTGGGCCGCGGGCAAGGCGCGCGCGGGCGTCGCTTTCCTGCCGGACTTGTCGCCGCGCAGCTTGGACGCCGTCGCGCGCCGCGTGCGCGCGGCGAAGGGTGCGCGCGATCTCGCGCTCGTGTCGCTGCACTGGGGCGGCAACTGGGGCTACGAGGTCTCGCGCGCCGAGCGCGAGTTTGCGCACGCGCTGGTCGATGCGGGCGCGGACCTCGTGCACGGTCACTCCTCGCACCATCCCAAGGGCATCGAAGTCTGCGGCGACAGGCTCATCCTGTACGGCTGTGGCGACTTCCTGAACGATTACGAGGGCATCGGCGGGTACGCGTCGTTTCGCGCCGAGCTGACGCTGATGTACCTGCCGACGCTCGATGCGGCCAACGGCCGGCTGCTCGGCCTGGAACTCGTGCCGATGAGGATCCGGCGCTTGCGCCAGGAGCGCGCGCGCGAAGCGGATGCGCGCTGGCTCGAGGCGATGCTCGTCCGGGAGGGAAAAAAGCTCGGCACGCGGGTCGAGCGCGGCGTCGGCGGCAGTCTGGCATTGCGTTGGGACTGAATTCGTACCGGCGGATACGGTCAAATTCTGATTAAACGGGAGGAACAACATGCGTGCACGACTGATCCTGTGGGTCATCCCGCTCTCGGTTCTGCTCGTGGGCAGCGCGCGGGCGGCCGAAATCGCCATCGTGCAGCCTGCGCACGAGGAAACGATCCACAGCAACCAGGGCGACCTTACCGTCCAGGTCAGTTATTCGGGGGGCGAGCCGGACGGGAGCGTCCGGCTCGTGCTCGACGGGACCGCGCTGCCGCACAGCTACCGCTCCGACGTCATCGAGCTGATCGGCATCGACCGCGGCACGCACACGCTGCAGGCAGAGCTGCTGGACGCCAAGGGCGGGCAGCTTGCCGCCTCGGAGCCGGTCACGTTCTACATGTGGCAGGCATCACGCCTGTTTCCCGGCCGCAAGTAAGCGCCCCGCCGGCGCCGCTCACATCTCGGCGGACGCCCCTCGCTCTCCGAGCAAGCGCAGCAGCCGCGTGCTCGTCGCGCGCAAGCGCTGCGAGAGCATCAGCACCAGCTCCATCAGGATCTTCGAGCCGAGCAGCGGCTGCTCCACGATAATGCGCGCCAGCCGGTCGCGATCGAGCACCGCGACGGTGGTGGGCTCGGTCGCAACGCAGGTGGCGAAGCGTGGCTCACCGTCCAGCATGGACATTTCACCCAGGGTACGGCCGCCATCGGCCACCGCGATCACCTGCTGACGGTCGTCCGCGTCGCGCTTGAGCACCTCGACGCGGCCTTCGATCACGAGCAGCATGAAGTCGCCGCCGTCGCCTTCGCGGATCACCTCGGTGCCGGCGGTGGCGCGAAACACCTCCATGAAATGCGCGAGCGTGCGCACCTCGGCGGCCGAGAAGTTCTCCAGCAGCCGGGAACGCGGAATCAGCACGTGAATCTGATTGGCGAACTTGGTTGCGTCGCCGAGATACTCCAGGTGCGCGAGCTGCTTCGGACGGTCGGCCATGTCGCTGGCGGAGGGGTGATCTCGCGGCATTATGCCGCGACTTTAGCCCGCCGCGGCGGGCGAGAACGCCTCCAGGGGGTCAGTTTCCGGCGTCCGCGTTCGTGCCCGTGCCCGCGCGCGTGCGCCGCTTGCGCACGGCATCCGCGAGCACCTCGAGCGCGGCCGCGGAATCGTCCCAGCCGAGGCAGGCGTCGGTGATGCTCTGCCCGAAGGCGAGCGGCTGACCCGCGACGAGGTCCTGGCGCCCTTCGACCAGGTTCGACTCGATCATCAGGCCGACGATGCGCTGCTCCCCCTCGGCGATGCGGCCGGCCACTTCTGCGCACACCTTGAGCTGCTGCCTGAAGTCCTTGCGGCTGTTGGCGTGCGAGCAGTCGATCATCAGGCGCTCGGCGAGGCCCGCACGGCGCAGCTCTTCGGAGGCGGCGTCCACGCTCGCCGCGTCGTAGTTCGGTTGCTTGCCGCCGCGCAGGATGATGTGGCAGTCGTCGTTGCCGCGCGTCTCGACGATCGCCACCTGCCCGCTCTTGTGCACCGAGAGGAAATGGTGCTTCTGGCGCGCGGCGAGAATCGCGTCTACCGCGATCTTCACGTTGCCGTCGGTGCCGTTCTTGAAGCCGACCGCGGCCGAAAGGCCCGAGGCAAGCTCGCGGTGCACCTGCGACTCCGTCGTGCGCGCGCCAATCGCGCCCCACGACACCAGGTCGCCGATGTACTGCGGCGAGATCACGTCGAGGAACTCGCAGCCGGCAGGCACGCCGGCCTGGTTGATGCGCACGAGCAGGTCGCGCGCGATGCGCAGACCTTCGTTTATGCGGAAGCTGCCGTTCATGTACGGGTCGTTGATCAGGCCCTTCCAGCCCACCGTGGTGCGCGGCTTCTCGAAGTACACGCGCATCAGCACCTCGAGCTCGCCTGCATGGCGCTCGCGCTCCGCGACGAGCCGCCCGGCGTATGCGAGCGCCGCGGCCGGATCGTGGATCGAGCACGGGCCGACGACCACCAGCAGGCGGTCGGACTGCCCGTGCAGCACTGCGCGCACGCGCCGCCGGGTGTCGGAAATGAGCGTCTCGACCGGCGTGCTCTGGATCGGGAAGAAGCGGATCAGGTGCTCGGGCGGCGGCAGCGGGACGATGTTCTCGATGCGCTCGTCGTCGGTGAGCGAGGTCTTGTCTATCGGCGGAACGGCCAGGTAGTTATCGGTGGGTGCGGTCATGGGCGTCTTCGGCAGTGGCAAAAAAAAACCGCCAGGCTTTTCGGCTCTGGCGGTTTTCGGGATCAGTTCGGGCTGCGGCTAGCCGTTCCCCTCCGCCAGATGGCGCGGAAAAAAGAAGAAAAAGCCGTAGAACCAGCGGTTCATCGCATCGCCCTCGCCGGAATTGAAGCACGGCGCCCCTCCGCTTGGCAACAGGGACGTGATTAGCACTCGAAGCCTGCGGCTGCCGGCCCGACGGACGGTCGCCGGCAGCGGAAATCCGGCGCAGCCCCTTTGGCCCGAGTATTGCTACGCTAGAAGCTGTCGTGCTACGTTTTTCGCGCGGTCGTTCCGCCGAAAAACAAGGAGGCAATATGTCGGCAAGCGTCGCTCAACCCGTCGCGATTCCGGTCGCCGGCTTCAAGGACGTCTACAGCGTCGGAGACGTCGAACGGGCCCTGCAGGAGCTGCCGCCCTCGTCGAACGAGGCCCTGCGCACGGTGTACGAGAAGATGCTGCGCGTTGGCGGCCAGCGCTTCACCGTCAAGCCCTCGGCGATGCCGTCCATGGACGAGCTCTTCGAGGAGCTGCCCAACTTCGTCGAAGTGCTCGAGGACATCCGCCGCCAGCTCGCGCTGTGCATCGACTCGAACGACTCGATCGAGCTCGCGCCCGCCCTGCTGCTCGGCGAGCCCGGCATCGGCAAGACGCACTTCGCGCGCCGCGTTGCGCAGCTGCTCGGCACAGGCTTCGGCTACGTGCCGATGAGCTCGCTCACCGCGGGATGGATTCTGTCGGGCGCTTCTTCGCAGTGGAAGAACTCGAAGCCCGGCAAGGTGTTCGAGACTTTCCTGCACGGCGACTACGCCAACCCCGTGATGGTGGTCGACGAGCTCGACAAGGCCGCCGACGGCGGGCAGTACGACCCACTCGGCGCGCTCTACGGCCTGCTCGAGAGCGCGACCGCGACCCAGTTCGTGGACGAGTTCGTCGAGATCCCGATCGACGCTTCGGGCGCCGTCTGGTTCGCGACCGCGAACGATGCCGCGCGCATTCCGGAGCCGATCCTGAACCGCATGAACGTCTACGAGATCGAGTCGCCGGACGCGCAAGGCGCGGCGCGCATCGCGCGCTCGATCTACCGCGAGATCCGCGGCGCGCACGACTGGGGACGGCGCTTCCCCGAAGAGCCCGGCGCCGCCCTCGTCGAGAAGCTTGCGGCACTCACGCCGCGCGAGATGCGCCGTGCGCTGCAAGCCGCGTTCGGCAACGCGAAGATCGCCGGCCGCGCCGACGTGAGCGCGGACGACGTGCCGGACAACCGCGGCGCGCGCCGCCAGCGCGTCGGGTTCTAGGCCTTCGCCAGCAGACGGCCGCAGGCCAGCACCGAGAACCAGACGCCGAGCGAGAGCGCCGCGGCGAGGCGGGCCGCTGCGGGCGGCATGACCTGCGTGTCCCAGCGCTCGGCGCCGCGGAACACCCCGGCGTGAAACAGCGCCGCGTTGGTGCCGCCGGCCAGGATCAGCATCATCTTGAGCGCGAACAGCGGGCTGCCGATCAGCTCGCCCGCGCGCGCGAGGAACAGGAGCAGGCCGCTCGGCACGATGAGCAGGAAACTCGCCGCCGTCCACGGCAGCACGTGCGCGGCGAGCCGGCGCACCGGAATCGTGCGCGAAAGGCCCAGCAGGCGCAGGTCGAGCACCGCGACGGAGCCGACGAGGAGCGCGACTCCCGTCAGGTGCACGATCGCGACCGCGCCGTGAAGCGCGCCCGGCGCGCGCAGCGCCACCGCCAGCGGCAGCGACTCGATCGCGGCGAGCGGCGTCATCGCTCCGCGGCTAGAGCCGCTGCTCGATCCAGCCCTGCACCGACTCGAGCGCGCGCGGCAGCTTGGCGGGCTCCGTGCCGCCCGCCTGCGCCATGTCGGGCCGTCCCCCGCCCTTGCCGCCGACCTGCTGGGCGACGAAATTCACCAGCTCGCCCGCCTTTACCCTGGCGGTCAGGTCGGAGGTGACGCCCGCGACCAGCGACACCTTGCCGTCGCTCACGCTGCCGAGCACGATCGCCGCCGACTTGAGGCGGTCCTTCAGCTTGTCCAGCGTCTCGCGCAGCGACCTGGCGTCCGCGTTCTCGAGTGCCGCGGCGAGCACGTTCACGCCGCGCACCGCGATCGCCTGCCCCGCGAGGTCCTCGCCTTGAGAGGCGGCGAGCTTGGATTTGAGACGGGCGAGCTCCTTCTCGAGCGTGCGCTCGCGCTCGCGGCCCGCCTCGAGCCGCTCCTCGAGTTTGTCGCGCGAGGTCTGCAGGAAACCCTCCACGAAGCGCAGGCTTCCTTCCAGCTGCTGCACGTAGTCGAGCGCGCCTTCGCCAGTGACCGCCTCGACGCGCCGGATGCCGGCCGCGACGCCGGATTCCGACACGATCTTGAAGAAGCCGATGTCGCCCGTGCGCGCGACGTGCGTGCCGCCGCACAGCTCGGTGGAGACGTCGCCCATCGCGAGCACCCGCACCTCGTCGCCGTACTTGTCGCCGAAGAAGGCGAGCGCGCCCGCCTTGATCGCGTCGTCGAACCGCATGATGCGCGCGCTTACCTCGAGGTTGCGGCGAATCGCGTCGTTCACCAACGCTTCGACGCGCCGGATCTCCTCCGCCGTCATCGGCTGAGGATGCGAAAAGTCGAACCGCGTGTGCTGCGCATCGACAAGCGAGCCCTTCTGCTGCACGTGCGCGCCGAGCACCTTGCGCAGCGCCGCGTGCATCAGGTGCGTCGCCGAGTGGTTCCACATTGCGCGCCGGCGCGCGACCGCGTCGACCTGGGCGCTCACCTCGTCGCCCACCTTCAGACGCCCGGTGAGCTGCTCGCCGTGATGCCCGAACACCTCGGCCTGGATCTTCTGCGTGTCGGACACCCTGAAGGTGCCCGCCGGGCCGACCATCTCGCCGCGGTCGCCGACCTGGCCGCCCGACTCGGCGTAGAACGGCGTCTTGTCGAGCACCACCACCCCGGACTCGCCGGCGTTCAACTCGCCGACCTGCGCGCCCTCGCGGTACAGCGCGATCACCGCGCCCTTGAGCGAGAGCGTGTCGTAGCCGCGGAACTCGGTCTTGCCGCCGGCGTAGTCCAGGCCCGCGGACATGGCGAAGCGGCTCGCGGCGCGCGCACGCTCGCGCTGCTGGCTCATCGCCGCCTCGAAGCCTGCAATGTCGAGCTGGATGCCGCGCTCGCGGCAGATGTCGGCCGTGAGGTCGACCGGGAAGCCGAACGTGTCGTAGAGGCGGAACACGGTCTCGCCGTCGAGCATCGGCCCCTCGCCCGCCAGCGCCGCCTCGAGCACCTGCATGCCGTGGTGCAGCGTCTCGGCAAAGCGCTCCTCCTCCTGCCTGAGCACCTGCGCCACGCGCGACTTGGCCGCGGTCAGCTCCGGATAGGCGGCGCCCATCGCGCGGTCGAGGTCCTCGACCAGGCGGTGGAAGAACGGCTGCTGCTGGCCGAGCTTGTAGCCGTGGCGGATCGCGCGGCGCACGATCCGGCGCAGCACGTAGCCGCGGCCCTCGTTGCCGGGGATGACGCCGTCGACGATGAGAAAGCTGCAGGCGCGGATGTGGTCCGCTATCACGTTGAGCGACGGGCTCTCGAGATCCTTCGCTCCGGTCTCGCGCGCGGCCGCGCGGATCAGGTCCTGGAACAGGTCGATCTCGTAGTTGGAATGCTTACCCTGCAGCACGGCGGCGATGCGCTCGAGGCCCATGCCCGTGTCGACCGACGGCTTCGGCAGCGGATGCATCACGCCCTGCTCGTCGCGGTTGAACTGCATGAACACCAGGTTCCAGATCTCGATGTAGCGGTCGCCGTCGGCGTCGGGCGAGCCGGGCGGGCCGCCGGCGATGCCCGGTCCGTGGTCGTAGAAGATCTCGCTGCACGGCCCGCAGGGGCCGGTATCGGCCATCTGCCAGAAGTTGTCCGACTGGTACTTTTGCCCGCCCGGCTTGTCGCCGATGCGGATGCAGCGCTCCTTGGGTATGCCGATCTCGCGCGTCCACAGGTCGTAGGCTTCGTCGTCGCTGTGATAGACCGTGGTCCACAGCCTCTCGGCGGGCAGCTTGTAGACCTTGGTGAGCAGCTCCCAGGCGAAGCGGATCGCGTCCTTCTTGAAGTAATCGCCGAAGGAGAAGTTGCCCAGCATCTCGAAAAACGTGTGATGGCGCGCGGTATACCCGACGTTCTCCAGGTCGTTGTGCTTGCCGCCCGCGCGCACGCAACGCTGCGAGGTGGTGGCGCGGCTGTAGGCGCGCTTGTCCTTGCCGAGGAACACGTCCTTGAACTGCACCATGCCCGAGTTGGTGAACAGCAGCGTCGGGTCGTTGCCTGGCACGAGCGGGCTCGAAGCCACGATGGCGTGGCCCTTCGACCTGAAGTACTCGAGGAAGCTCGAACGGATGTCGCTGGATTTCATGGTTCCCGCACTTGGCGAAAGTGCTTGATTTTACAGCAAGGTCACCGCGCCTTGACCTTGAGATAGCCTGCGGCCGCGAGCTGCGCCATCGACTCGCGCGTGAACTCGGCGCGCGGCGCGTTGCCGCCGATCACGAACATCAGGATCGAGTACTTGCGCTTGCTGCCGCGCGTGACGTTCATGAAGCGGCGCGACACGCCGGCCGGAAACGAGATGACGTCTAGCGGCTTGAGATCGACGTGCTCGATGCCCCCTTTCTCGTTCTCCCAGCTCGCGCGCCAGGTTCCCGTCATGGCGATGAAAGTTTCGTTGGTATCGTGGTTGTGGAACATCGGCCCGCGGCCGGGCAGCGCGCGGCAGTAGCCGAGGTTGAAGCCCTCGGAAATTTTGATCGCCGCCAGGCGCGAGGCCCGATCGCCCACGGGCGAAGTGACCGCGCCGCGATTCTCGCCCTTGGGGGGCTGAAAGCCGATCACGTTGTACAGGATCCGCTCGCAGCCGGGATGGCGGCTGTCGGGCAGCCCGCCGTCGGATCCCTTGAGCTTGTCGAAGCGCGCCACGCGCTTGTGCATGGCCCTGCGCGAAACCCTGATCCTGCGCAGCTGTTCGCGTTCATTCATCGTTTCCTCCTGGTCGCGACGCGGTTCCATTCGTTTGCGGCGGACGGCGCGCGGAATTTTGCGCGGCGCACACCCGTCCGTGTAGATTATCGCGTTCTCACCCCGGACGAGGAGCATGAAGCTCGGCTACTTCACCATGCCGCTGCATCCGCCGCAGCGCAACTACGTCGAGACGCTCAAGGAGGACCGCGAGGCGATCCTGCTCGCCGACCGTCTCGGCTACGGCGAGGCCTTCGTCGGCGAGCACGTCACCGACATCGCCGAATCTGTTACGAGCTGCGCGGCGTTCCTGGCGAGCCTGGTGCACGACACAAGGAAGATCAAGCTCGGCACCGGGACCCTGAACCTGCCCAACGGCCATCCCGCGCAGCTCGCCGCGACAGTATCGATGCTCGACAACATGCTCGAAGGTCGCTTCATCGTCGGCATCAGCCCGGGCGGGCTGCCTTCGGACTGGGAAGTGTTCGAGAACATGGGCAAGGACCGCACAGCCATGTTCGTCGAGTGCATCGATCACATGATCGCCATCTGGACCGGAGGGCCGCCCTACAACCTGAAGGGCCGGTTCTGGAACGTCTCGACCGAGAAGACCATGATCCCCGACATCGGTCAGGGGATCATTCCGAAGCCCTACCAGAAGCCGCACCCGCCGATTGTGGTCACCGCGGTGGAGCCGTTCTCCAAGGGCGTGAGCGAGGCCGCCAAGCGCGGCTGGGATCCGATCTCCGCGAACTTCCTCCTGCCCCAATGGGTCAGGTCGCACTGGCCGAAATATACCGAGGGCTGCGCCGCCGCCGGCCGCAAGGCGGACTCCGCCAACTGGCGCGTGGCGAAGACCGTGTTCGTCGCCGACGACGCGGCGACCGCGCGCGAATACGGCTTCGGCGAACGCAGTCCCTACCGCTTCTATTACAAGCAGCTGTTCATCAAGCTGAAGCGCGCCGGCCGCATCAATCTTTTCAAGCCGTCGAAGGAAACGCCCGACGATGACGTGACGCTCGACCGCGTGGTCGACGGCCTGGTGATCGCGGGCACCGCCGACCAGGTCGCCGACGAGCTGCTCGCCTTCCGCGAGACCACGGGCGATTTCGGCACGCTGCTCTATTGCGGCGTCGACTGGGTCGACGCGCGCCTGGCGCGGCGCTCGATGGAGTTGATGGCGGACAAGGTGATGCCCGCGATCAACCGCGCGACCGGAGGATGACGGTGACGCAAGGCAAGCTGCCGCGCGAGCGCGTGCCCTACTCCGCGATCGTCGACCGGGCGCCGCTCAGGCTGCCGGGCGGCGCGCGCATGGTCGTGTGGACGATCGTAAACGTCGAGGAATGGTCGATCGAGCGGCACATGCCGCGCACCGTTCTGCCGCCGCCCATGGGCCAGCCGCTGCAGCCCGACCTGCCGAACTGGGCCTGGCACGAATACGGCATGCGGGTGGGCTTCTGGCGCATCGCCGACGTGCTCGCGCGCCGCAAGCTGATCCCGACCATGGCGATCAACGGCTCGGTGCTCGCGAGCTATCCGCGCATCGCCGCAGCTGCGCGCGACGCCCGCTGGGAGTTCATGGGGCACGGCTTCCTGCAGGGGCCGATGCACAACGTCGCCGACCAGCGCACGGCGATTCGCGACACGGTCGAGGCGATCCGCGCCTTCACCGGCAGGGCGCCGCGCGGCTGGGAGAGCCCGGGCCTCACCGAGACCTACGACACGATCGACATCCTGCACGAAGAGGGCTTGGAGTACGTCGCCGACTGGGTGCTGGACGATCAGCCGGTGAAGATCCGGACCTCGAAGGGCCACATCGTGTCGGTGCCCTACACGCTGGAAGTGAACGACATCGCGATGATGGCGCTGCAGCACCACGCCGCTGACGAGCTGTTCAGGCGCGGCGCCGCGCAGTTCGACCAGCTCTACGAGGAAAGCGAGGCGAGCTCGCGCGTCATGGCGATCAGCGTGCACCCCTACATCACCGGGGTGCCGCACCGCATCGGCTGGCTGGAAAAACTCTACCAGCACATCCAGTCGCGGCCGGACGTGCTGCTGTGGACCGGCGAGCGGATCCTGGACTGGTACATGACACAGGACCGTTGACTGCTGATACACTTTTCCCAAACGAGTCCCCCGAGCGCAAGAAGAGGACACCGACAAGATTTACCCTTAGGAGGAGGAACCGGCAATGATCAAGCGTCGTTCATTCGTGCGCGCCTCGCTGGCCGCGGGCGTCATCAGCCTGGCTGCGTCCGGCTCGCTGCTTTCGTTCGCGGCGCAGGCCGCGCAGCCGATCAAAATCGGCTTCAGCATGGCGCTCACCGGGGGCCTCGCGGGCGCCGGCAAGGCGGCGCTGATCGCGATGGAGATCTGGCGCGACGACATCAACAAGAAGGGCGGGCTGCTCGGCCGGCCGGTGGAATTCGTCTACTACGACGACGCGACCAACCCCGCCACCGTGCCGGGCATCTATAGCAAGCTGCTGGATGTCGACAAGGTCGACCTCGTGGTGTCGAGCTACGGCACGAACGAGATCGCACCGGCGATGCCGATCGTAATGCGCAAGAAGCTGGTATTCCCGTCGCTGTTCGGCCTGGCGGTGAACGACCAGTTCCACTACGACCGCTACTTCCAGATCATGCCTGCGGGCCCCGAGCCGAAGCTCGACTGGTCGCACGGCTTCTTCGCGCTGGCGAAGGAGCAGAAACCCGCGCCCAAGACCGTCGCCATTGCGGCGGCCGACACGGAGTACACCTTGAACGCCGCGGCCGGAGCGCGCAAGAACGCCGAGCAGGCGGGCTTCAAGGTCGTTTACGACAAGAGCTATCCTCCCAACACGACCGACTTCACGCCGATCGTGCGCGCCATTCAGGCGAGCAACGCCGACCTGGTGTACATCGCGTCCTACCCGCCTGAGTCGGTCGGCATCGTGAAGGCTGCCCACGAGGTGGGGCTCAAGGCGAAGATGTTCGGCGGCGGCATGGTCGGCCTGCAGTTCGCGGCGATCCAGCAGAACCTCGGCCCGCTGCTCGAGAACATCGTCAACTACCATTTCTGGGTTCCGGCGCCGACGCTCAAGTTTCCCGGCATCGACGCTTTCCTGAAGAAGTACGAGGAGGCCGCGAAGGGCAAGGGCGTGGATCCGCTCGGCCAGTACCTGCCGCCCTACGCCTACGCCTACATGCAGGTGCTCGGCGACTCGATCGAGGCGACCAAGGGCCTAGACCAGGCGAAGCTCGCCGAGTACATGCACAAGACCACCTTCGACACCGTGGTCGGCAAGGTCAAGTTCGGCAAGAACGGCGAGTGGGCCCAGAGCCGCGTGCTCATGGTGCAATACCGCAATGTGAAGCCGAACGACCTCGAGCAGTTCAGGGAACCGGGGACGCAAGTCGTGCTCTATCCGCCGCAGTGGAAGTCGGGGAACATCGTCTACCCGTACAAGCAGTGATCTCCCGCTAGGCGGGATCCCGCGCGACGGTGCTTTCCCTCGATCTCTTCGCGAACGCCGTCGCCGCGGGGATCCTGCTCGGCGGCTTCTACGCCGCGGTGGCCATCGGGCTGGCCGTCAGCTTCGGCCAGCTCGACATCGTGAACATCGCGCACCCCGCGTTCATTGTCGCCGGGTCCTACATCGCCTGGGCCCTGAACCGCCACCTCGGCCTCGACCCGGTGCTGATCGGGCTGCTCGCCTCGCCGCTGTTCTTCCTCGCCGGCGCGCTCGTCTATCGCGTCTACTACGCCGCGTTCGAGCGCACGGGACAGGAATCGCTGTCGGGGCTCGCGTTCTTCTTCGGCCTCATGTTCGTCATCGAGGTGGTCCTGATCCTCGCGTACGGCGTCGACTACCGGTTGGTGACCGCGGACTACATCGGCAGGTCAATCCGCTTCGCGGACATCGAGCTGCCGCTGCGCCTGCTGGTGCCGTTCGCGGTCGCGCTCGCGCTCACCGGTGGCATATGGCTGTACCTCGGGCGAACCTTCACGGGGCGCGCGATCCTGGCGGTGGCGCAAGACCGGCTCGCTCTGCAGCTGATGGGCGCCGACCCGGTGCGCGTCAAGCAGCTCGCGTTCGGCCTCGCCATCGCGACCGCCGCGGTCGCGGGCGCGCTGCTCGTCGTCATCGGGCCGGTGGAACCGTCGCTCGGCAGGGCCTATATCGGGCGCGCTTTCGCGATCGTCGTGCTCGGCGGCATGGGCAGCATCGGCGGCATGTTCATCGCCGCGCTGATGCTTGGAGTGGTGGAGAGCCTGGTCGCCACCTTCGTGGGGCCGTCCTGGTCGCCCGCGGTGTCCTTCGGCGTGCTGCTGCTCACGCTCGCGATCCGCCCCTCGGGCCTCTACGGCAGGAAGTAGGTGCGCCGCCACGCCTTCTGGATCTCGCTCGGCGCGATTCTCGCGGCTGGGCTGGCGCTGCCTCTGGCACTGCATAACGATTATTACTTCAACGCGCTCTACGTGATTTTGCAGGGTGCCATCATGGCGGTGGCCTGGAACATCCTCGGCGGCTACACGGGGTACGTCAACTTCGGCAGCGCGGCCTTCTTCGCGGTGGGAGCCTACACGAGCATCGCGCTGGGAAAAGCCTTCGGGCCGTCGCTGCCGCTACCGCTGATGATCGCCGCGGCGGCGCTCGTATGCGGGTTGATCGGGCTGTCGCTCGGCTATCTCACCCTGCGGCTGAAGGGCGTCTACTTCTCGATTGCCACACTGGCCATGGCGATCGTCTTCGAGACGCTGATCAACAACTGGTCCTACGTCGGGGGCGCGCGCGGGGCGTACATCCTCACCCCGGACAGCCATCTGTGGTTCGACAGCTACATCGAGATGCTGTTCGTGCTGATGTTGCTGCTCACCCTGGCCGCGGTCGCAATCTCGCGCGCGCTGAACGCGTCGCGGCTCGGACGCGGCCTCGCCGCGATACGCGACGACGAGGTCGCCGCCGAGTGCGCAGGGGTGCCGACGCTGCGGCTCAAGCTCGCTTCCGCGGCCATCATGGGCGCGCTCATGGGCGTGGCGGGCGCGCCATACCCCTACTTCGTCACCTTCGTCGATCCCGCCTCGGCGTTCAGCCTGTTCGTCGCGGTGAACGCCATCGCGATGCCGATGATCGGCGGAACCGCGCACTGGATCGGTCCGATCGTCGGCGCGCTGCTGGTCGGCACGATGCAGCAGGTGATCACCGTCACGGTATCCTCGGAGCTGAACGTATTGCTGGTGGGCGGGATGCTGATCCTGTTCGTCACCCTGGCGCCGCAGGGCCTCGTCGGGCTGGCGCTTAAATTCCGTGCGAGGCGCGCGCGATGAGCGGCGAGATCCTCAAGGCGGAGAACGTGACCAAGCGCTTCGGCGGTTTTCTCGCGCTGCAAAACGTGAACCTGCACGTCAACAGCGGCGAGCGGCTCGGCCTCATCGGGCCGAACGGCTCGGGAAAGACCACGCTCATAAACTGCATTTCCGGTGCGCTGTTCAACGACGAGGGATCGATCGTATTCGAGGGGCGCGACATCACGCGCATGCCGGCGCACCGGCGCGCGCGCCTCGGCGTCGCGCGCAGCTTCCAGATCCCGAAGCCCTTCCGCAGCATGTCGGTGCTGGAGAACCTGCGCGTGCCGCTCGAATACGCGGCCTGGACGCGCGCCGAGCACCGGCGCATCGACGACGAAGCGATGGACGTGCTCGAGAAGATCGGGCTGAAGCAGCGCGCCCACGAGAATTCCGCCGGCCTGACGCAAGTCGACATGCGCAAGCTCGAGCTTGCGCGCGCGCTCGCCGCCAAGCCGCGGCTGCTGGTGTCCGACGAGGCGATGGCGGGCCTGTCGAGCTCCGAGGTGGACGAGATCCTTGAGATCCTGCTCGCGCTGAACCGCAGCGGCGTGGCAGTCATCATGATCGAGCACATCATGCGCGCCGTGATGCGCTTCTCCGAGCGCATCGTCGTGCTCGACGCGGGCCAGAAGATCGCCGAGGGCGCACCCGCGGACGTGGTGCGCAACCCGCGCGTGGAAAGGGCCTACCTTGGCGAGTAGGCTCGTCGCCGAGCGCATCGAGGCCGGCTACGGCGCGGTGCGCGTGCTGCACGGCCTATCGATCCGTGTCGAGCCGGGCGAAGGCGTGGTGCTGCTCGGCTCCAACGGCAACGGCAAGAGCACGCTCATCAAGTGCATCATGGGCATCGTGCGGCCCAGCTCCGGGGCGATCTACCTCGAGCGCGACGGCGAGCGCATCGATCTGGTGGGCCGCAGCCCGCAGGACGTGGTCGAGCTGGGCATCGCCTTGGTGCCGGAGGGACGGCGCCTGTTTCCGATGCTCACCGTGGAAGAGAACCTGGTCCTCGGCGCCTACCGCCGCAGCGCGCGCGCGAGGCTCGCCGCCAACCTGGAGTTCGTCTATGGGGTCTTTCCGACGCTCAAGCAGAGGCGCGCGCAGAGCGCGGGCAGCATGAGCGGCGGCGAGCAGCAGATGGTCGCCGTGGCGCGCGCGCTGATGTCCGAGCCGCAGATCCTGCTCGTCGACGAGCCTTCGGTCGGCCTGTCGCCCCTGCTCGTGCATCACGTGATCGGCAAGATCAAGGAGCTGAAGGAGCTGCGCAACCTGACGGTGCTGATGGCGGAGCAGAACTTCAACCAGGCGATCCGCATGGCCGACCGCGGCTACATCATCGTGCACGGTCAGATCGAGTTCGAGGGCGGGAGCGCGATCGCCCTGCAGAACAACGACATGGTCAAGCAGTACTACCTCGGCCTGTAGTCGCCGGCGTCCGCGCCGCCGCGCCCTGTCAGAAAGCGCCGCCCTTCTTCCGGCTGTCGACGATGCCCTGTGCGCGCATGCTAATCTGGCTCTGCACGCGGATGTTGAGCAGCGCGGGCCTGCCCGCGGCGAGCGCGCGCCCGAGCGCGGGGGCGAGCTGCTCGGGGCGCTCGACCAGCTCGCCGTAAGCTCCCAGGCCTTCGGCCACCAGGTCGTAGCGCGCCGGGGCGAGGTCGGTGACCACCGCCTTGCCGTAGAGCCCAAGCTGGATGTTCTTGTCGATGCCCCAGGCGGCATCGTTGCCGAGCAGCACGACGATTTCGAGCCCGTGGCGCACGGCGGTATCGAGCTCCATCGCATTGAAGCCGAACGCGCCGTCGCCGGTGATGCAGAACACGCGGCTCGCGGGGCGCGCGAGCTTGGCCGCGATCGCCGCCGGCAGCGCCTGGCCGAGCATGCCGAGGTTGGACAGGTAGTACCAGGAACGCGGCCGGCGCGCCGGCAGGTAGGCGCGGCCGTAATAGGCGTAGTCGCCGCCGTCGAACACCAGCACGTCGTCCGGCCGCAGGAGCGTCGCGAGTGTGCGATGCACGAACATCGAGCGCAGCGGCGTCTCGGCGCCGGCGAAGGCCTCGATGCGCGCGCGCTCGGCGGCGCGCGCCGCGCGCAGGCGCTCGAGCCAGGCGAGCTCGCGCCATTCGTACGCAGCGGCACGCTCGGCAAGCTGCTCGACGATAGGCCCGACGTCGCCGATGAGGGCGAGGTCGACTCCGCGATTGCGGCCCGCCTGCAGCCCCGAGGGCTCGACCTGGATCACCCGCGCGCTCTCGGCGACGATCGGCGGCAGGCCGAAGCCGACGGTGAAGTCGAGCAGCTTGCCGAGGAACAGCACGCAGTCGGCTTCGCGGATCAGCGTCGCCGGCTGGTGCTGGGACAGGTCGAAGAAGCCGATGCAATAGGGGTGCTCGTCGGAGACCAGGCCGCGCGCACCCTCCTCCGTCATGAGCGGCAGGCGCGTGGCCTCGACGAAGCGCTCGAGCACCCCGCCCCAGTCGCCGTAGGCCGCCGGGCTGCTCGCCACCACGAGCGGCCGCTCGGCCACCCGCAGCATGGCGATCGCCTGGTCGATCTGGGCGGCCGCGGCCACGCGCGAAGCTTGCGGGCGGTAGGCCTCCGGGTCGAAGAAGCGCGCGTCGGACGCGTCCACGCGCTGCGTCTGGACGTCGATCGGCACCGTAAGATGCACCGGGCCGCGCCGGGCGTCGAACGCCGTACGCACCGCAGTGGCGACCATGTCCGGAATGCGCCGCGCGTCGTGCACCAGCCAGGCGCCCTTCGTCGCCGGGCGCGCGAGCCCCACCTGGTCGATCTCCTGCATGATGCCGCGGTGATAGTTGCGCAGGTCCGCGGAGCCGGCGATGTTGAGCACCGGGCTCTCCGCGGCGAGCGCGTTGACGAGTCCCGGTATCGCATTCGCGTGCCCGGGCGTGGTGAAGGCGCAGACGCCCAGCTTGCCGGTCATGCGCGCCCAGGCGTCCGCCATGTGCACCGCCGCCTGCTCGTGGCGGCAGTCGATCAGCCTGAAGCCCTCCTCGGCAAGCAGGTCGAGCAGCGGCAGGATGTGGTCGCCCGCCAGCGTGAACACGGTGTCCACGCCTTCGCGGCGCAGCGCCTGCGTAAGTAGCTGCGATCCGGTCAGCGGCACTCAGCGCAGCCTGGAATACGCAGTGGGTGCGAGCAGCCGGTTTTCGATGCGCGCCACGATGGGGCCGTTCTTTTCGGTCTCGGCGCGCGCCGCGAGCCATTTCGGGTCGGCCATGAAGCCGTTCCAGATGCGCTCGCGCTCGGCGAGGTTCGCCCACTCGAGCAGGTAATGCAGCGCGTTGTTGTCCTCGCCGACCAGCGTCGTCCAGAAGCCGACGGGGCGGATGCCGTGCCGCTCCCAGATCTTCAGCGTGATGGTCTCGAAGCGGCGGTTCAGATCGGGCAGCCTGCCCGGTGCGCAGTGGTAGACGCGCAGCTCGTGGATCAAAATCGACTCCTCATTTGACGTGCAGTTCAATGTCTGCGAGCAGCGGGTCGTCGGCGCGCGCCACCTCGTTCTCGACCAGCCCGCCGCAGCCCGCGCAGAAGAACTGGCGGAACACCGGCCGGTCGTCGACGTAGCGGCGCCAGTCGCCGATGTTCGGGTTGGCGGCCGCGATGTCGCGCTCTTCCATGTGGCAGTGCTGCTTGTAGTTCTCGCCGAGCGGGCCGAGGTCCGCTGCGCAGCGCGCGCAGGCGAAGCGCAGGCCGCCCTTCTCGCGCCGCAGCTCCAGGTTCTCCGAGGCGCGCGCCACCACCTTGCCGGCGAGCGCCGCGGGAGAAGCGCCGCGCCCGCGGCGGCGCTTGCGCTCCGCCGCGCGCAGCTGGCGCGTCGTCTCCAGGTCGAGCGCGCCCGATTCGCCGACCACCACGCCGTAGACTTCGCGCGCGCATTCGCGCGATACGGCCCGGTTCTCGACCACGTCCTCGCGCACCCGCTCGGGGTCGCGCTCGAACGGATCGCCGTAGCCGCCGGCCGCCGACCAGACGACTGCGTAGACGTCCTCCGGCCCCTGGGTGAAGTTCTCCTGCCTCAACTGCAGCAGCTCATCGCGCCCTTTTAGCTCCGCGATGTCGCCCGGCATGTCGCGCCTGTCGAAGCGCGTCCTCACGTCGCTCGCGCGCAGGAACTTATAGATGTTCACGCTACCCGGATAGCCGCCCATCATGCCGGGCGAGGTTGGCGTCGCGTTGCCCGAGGAGAGCGTGTCGTGCGTGATGGACTCGGTGCGGTGCGGCACGAAGCACGATTCCGCCGACAGCCCGCCGCGCCACTTGCCGGCGCCCCCCGAATCGACCACTTCCTTGCGATAGAGAAAGAGCAGCGGAAAGGTCTGCTCGGTGTGCTCGACGTTCGGCAGCTTGCAGATCGGCGTTCTCGACTGGCCTCCGGTGTTGATGCCGTCGCCCTCGGCGAAGGCGCCGATCGCGCCGCCGATCGGGTCGACCAGCAAGTAGCCGTAGCGCTCGCCCCACTGGTCGGTACCGCGAAAGATGGTCGCCGGCCACTGGCTCGTGCCGCCGATGCACATGATGTCCTTACGCATCGCCTCGTCGCCGTAGATCATCTTCGACAGCACGTTGTAGGCGGGATAGAGCGAGATCTCCATCGCTTGCACCGGCGCGGTCGACACCGAGGCCGGGAAGTTGGCGCAGTTGAAGCTGCCCGGCGTTGGGTCGAACTCGACGTGGCGCAGCGCGCCGCCGATGCAGAAGTACTGGTCCCAGCAAAGGAGCTGGTTGAGCGCCACCATGATCGAGCCGCGCCAGCCCGAGTAGGTGGCGTTCATGGCGCCGTCCTGGGGCGCGGTGCCGTCGTTGTCGAAGACGAGGCGGTCGCCCTTCTTGGTGAGCGTCAGGCACACGCGGTGCGTGCGCCGGTCGCCGGGGCGGCAGCATTCGACGTAGGTGCGCTCGCGCCACACGCCGTCCGGCAGGCGCTTGAGCTTGTCGAGGAACGCCGTCTCGGCGTTGTCGACGATGCGCTTCATCACGCCCTTGACCGTCTCCGCGCCGTAGCGCTCAATCAGGGCGAGAATCCGGTCGCGCGCCGTAATGTTGCCCGCGAGCTGCGCGCGGAAGTCGAGCGCCACCGACTCGGGCTTGCGCGAGGCGCGCAGGTACAGCTCCTCGATGTCGCGCCGGATCTCATTCCGCTCTACGATTCTGGTTGGCGGGATGAGGATGCCCTCTTCGAAGGCATTCTCCGCCGAGCCGCAGAACGAGGACGGCGTAATGCCACCTATGTCGTACTGGTGCAGGCAGTTGGTCACCCAGCAGAACAGCTCCCCCTTCCAGAACACCGGGCAGATCAGCATCACGTCCTGCTGGTGCGCGGCGCCCACCCAGGGGTCGTTGGCGAGGAACATGTCGCCGTCGCGAATGCCCGGGTTGTCCGAGCGGTACTCGAGGATCCACTTCACCTGCGTGTCGGTAACACCGGACATGTACTGCATGTAGGGGCCGAAGTACACGAACTCGCCGTCCTCGGCGAGGATCGACGGGTTGAGGTCGAGCGCGTACATCGCCACGGGCGAGCCGGACAGGCGCTGGATCGTCGCGCCGTGCTCCTCGTTCACGTGCCATAGGCTGTGGCGCACCACCTCGTAGGTGATCGGATCGATCTTCGCCGCGCGGCGCGTGTGCAGCTTGAGCTTCTTCGACACCGAGAGCTTCTTCGGCGGCACGTAACCCAGCGTCTTGCCGTCGAAGCTCGCGCCTTTCATCTCGCTCACGCGTGGCATGGGTCAGCTCCCAAACTGGATCTCGAAATTGCCGTAGGCGTCCACCCGCAGCGTGCGCCGCGGATGCACGACGATAGTGGTGTCTGTCGTTTCAACCACCGCTGGGCCGTGCAGCGCGTTGCCGGGCGCAAGCCGCGCGCCGTCGTAGATCGGCGTGGAGCGGGTGCGTCCGTAGTCCGGCCACCAGATCGCTCGCCGGCCGGCGTGCGCACCCGGCGCAATGCGCGCGCTCAGGCCACGCGCACGCTTGAGTTGCGGGCGCGGCGTCGCCGCGCTCGCGCGCAGCCGCAGCGTAACGATTTCGATCCCTGCGCCGCGGTACGACGAGCCGCGCCCGTAGAGCTGCTCGTAGCGCGCGGTGAAGCGCTCGCGCAGCTTCTCGCCGAACGCGCCCTTCAGGCGACCCTCCGGCAGCAGCAGCTCGACCTCGTTTATCTGCCCGCGATGCCGCATGTCGAGCGAGAAGGCGAGCCGCCGGCGCGCGCGCGCGATGCCGTCGGCGTCCATCTGCCGGTGGGCGCGCCGCTCGAGCGATTCGAGCACCTTGTTGACGCGCCCCGCGTCGAACGGGCTCGCCTGGATGTCGGCCTGCTCGTAGACGTGCAGCACGTCGGCCGCGGCGGCGCCGAACGCGCACCAGGTGG
>DASPRX010000142.1:0-2126 GCA_035624235.1 Burkholderiales bacterium
GCGACGCCGATGCTGGTGCGCGACGTCGAGCTCGCATGCCGCGAGTTCCTGCTCGGCCATCTCGACCCGGGCGAGGACTCGGTCGGCACGCGCGTCGAGCTCGACCACACTGCGCCGACGCTGCTCGGCATGACGGTGCGCATCGAGGCGAGCGTCGCCGAAGTGAAAGGCCGCGCCGTGACCTTCGAGGTCACGGGCTCGGACGGCATCGATACCATCTGCCGCGGGCGCCACGCGCGCTTCGTCGTCGACGTCAAGCAGACCGAGCAGCGCCTCGCCGCCAAGGCCCAGAAAGCCGGCCGCAAATGAAGATCCGCACGTACTGCTATCAGTGCGTCGCGGGGCCCGACCTGCTTACCGTCCAGGTGGAGAACGGCGTCGCCACCGAAGTCGAGCCGAATTTCGCAGCCGAGGCCGTGCACCCGGGCGGCGGCAAGGTGTGCGTCAAGGCCTACGGCCTGGTGCAGAAGCTGTACAACCCGAACCGCGTGCGCACGCCCATGAAGCGCACCAATCCGAAGAAGGGCCGCGACGAGGACCCGCGCTTTGTGCCGATCTCGTGGGACGAGGCGCTCGACACCGTCGCGTCTCGGCTCAAGGACATCCGCGGGCGCGGGCTGCTGGACGAGTCGGGTTACCCGCGCGTCGCGGCGAGCTTCGGCGGCGGCGGCACCCCGCAGTCCTACATGGGAACGTTCCCGGCGTTTCTCGCCGCCTGGGGACCGATGGACATGGGCTTCGGCTCGGGGCAGGGCGTGAAGTGCTACCACTCCGAGCACCTGTACGGCGAGTTCTGGCATCGCGCGTTCACCGTGTCGGCGGACACGCCGTCGTGCAACTACAACATCTCCTGCGGCGCGAACATCGAGGCTTCGGGCGGTGTCGCCGGCGTCTGGCGCCACGCCAACGCGCGCGAGCGCGGCATGAAGCGCGTGCAGGTCGAGCCGCACCTGTCGGTCACGGGGGCGTGCTCGGCCGAGTGGGTGCCGATCAAGCCGAAGACCGACGCCGCGTTCCTGTTCGCGCTCGCGCATTGCCTGCTGCACGAGCACCCGCGCGAGCGCCTCGACCTCGCATTCCTCGCCGCGCGCAGCTCGGCGCCGTACCTCGTCGGGCCGCATGGCTATTACCTGCGCGATCCGGCGACGAGGAAGCCGCTCGTGTGGGACGCCGGGCGCGGCGCGGCGCTTGCGTTCGACACCCCGAACGCCTCGCCCGCGCTCGAAGGCGGGCCGTACACCGTGCGCGCCGTCGAATTCGGGCCCGACCAGGAGCTGCTCGGCGACGGCGAGCTCACTGGCGAGACCGCGTTCGCCAAGCTGGCCGCGCACCTGAAGCCCTACACCCCCGAATGGGCGCAGCGCATCAGCGACGTCCCAGCAGCCACCACGCGGCGCATCGCCGACGAGTACCTGTCGCACGCGCAGGTCGGCGCGACGGTCGAGATCGACGGGGCGGTGCTACCCTTCCGCCCGGTCGCGGTGACGCTCGGCAAGACGGTCACCAACGGCTGGGGCGGCTACGAGTGCTGCTGGGCGCGCACGCTGCTCGCCGCGCTCGTCGGCGCGCTCGAAGTGCCGGGCGGCACGCTCGGCACCACGGTGCGCCTCAACAAGCCGCTCGGCGAGCGGCTGAAGAGCGTGCGCCCGGGGGCGGACGGCTTCATGGCCTATCCCCTCAATCCGACCGACCGCGAGCACTGGAGCGCGAAACCCAACATCCGCAACGCCTACCGCACCATGGTTCCGCTCGCGGCCGACGGACCCTGGAGCCAGGCGCTCGGGCCGACGCACTTCTCGTGGATGTTCATCGACGAGACGCCGAAGGGCCTGCCGCGCGTGACGCTGCCCGAGCTGTGGTTCGTGTACCGCACCAATCCGGCGATCTCGTTCTGGGACACCGAGCGCATCGCCGAGCGCATGGCGCAGTTTCCGTTCGTCGTGGCCTTTGCCTACACGCGCGACGAGACCAACCATTTCGCCGATATCCTGCTGCCCGACGCGGTCGACCTCGAGAGCCTGCAGCTCATCCGCGTCGGCGGCTCGAAGTTCATCGAGCAGTTCTGGGACCACGAAGGCTTCGCGCTGCGCCAGCCCGCGGTCGCCCCGCAGGGCGAGGCGCGCGAC
>DASPRX010000221.1:0-6029 GCA_035624235.1 Burkholderiales bacterium
AGCGAGATAAATCGCCATGCGGGTCGTGCGCAGCCCCTCGGCATTGGCCTTTGGCGTCGGGATGCCGAAGGCCTCGTGCGTCGACTTCGTCGTCACCGAGGCCGCCCCCGCTACCGCCCCGAGCGTGCCGCCGTAAGCGACGAGCGCGGCCGCCTGCGCTTCGTCCTGCGGCCAGGCGCCCATCCAGTGCAGCAGCGTCACCGGCGTAAATACGTCGTTGTAACCGCGCCGCCGCAAATACTCCTGACAGAGCTCGCCGCAGGCGCGCACCGCCGCGGCGTCCTGCACGAGGTGTAGCGTCTGGCCCATCTCCAGTCCGTAGTTCTTGACCCCCTGTTCGACTGCGAGCAACAGGTCGAGCACGCAGGTGATAATTGCGATGCACGGCGGGATGTTCGTACCGGTGAGGAAACCCGGCTGACGCCTGTGCAGCTCGACACCGTGCTCCTGGTACATCGCCGCGAGGCGATCGAGGTACTGGTAGTTGCGGATCCCTTCCTCGATCGAAAGCTCCTTCGTATAGGAGCTCGTGTACGCAATGCCCGACCCTAGGTATCCAGTGTAGCCGCCCGCGAAGCCGACTTCGCCTGTGAGCTTGGGCATCGAGGTTCCGGTCAGCATGATGGCGGGCTTGTCGATGGCATCGATCAGCGCGGCCGCCTTCGCGACGCCGTAGTTGACAATCGGGTAGCCGTTAAGCACCGAGCGCCCCATCCGTTCGGACTCCTCGATGCCTTTCTGGGCGAGATGGAACTGCTCGTTGCGCGTATAGCTGTCCGTCGTTGTCGGGACGATATCGGCCAGGCCCTCGCGGTCGAGGGTCTGCATCAGCTCTTTCTGCAGGGCGAAAGTCCCGAATCCGCCGCGCGGCTGGGTGAGGCAGCGCCCCTGCTTGCGTGCCTCGCGCATGACCCAGCCCAGTTTCTTGTGCAGGGGGAGAGCCTGGTGCCGCGCAACCGCCGCCTCGAAGTCAACCTCGGCGCCAGTGGGCCAGCGGGCAAGATTATCGCTGCGCATCCGCGCGAACACGTCGTCGGGAATCCTCCCCTGCGACAGGGGAAGGCGTGCTTCAGCCGCTAACGGCGCGTTCATGAGACACCTCCGCGACAGGTTCTTGCAAGTACTTGAGCGCGAGCTCGAGCGCGGCCTGCGGCTCCACGTGGCCGAGCAATCCACAAGCGTACAGCAGATATTGCCGGTCGATCAGGAATCGCGGCGCGCGCGGTCGCAGCGACTCTGGCTCTGCCGCATCAGCAAGCACCGTCTCGAGCAGATCGAGCGGCGCGGCGCTGTGTGCGATGACGCCCCCGGTGCCGACCACGACCTTGATGCTCGAGAGGTCCTTGCCGGTCTGCACGTTGACCGGGCCGAGCGCCGAGTACACGGTCTCGACCGTGCCGCAGTGGCGCTTCATGGCCAGGCGCAACGCCGCGCGCGCGAGCGCGCGGTCAAGCGCCTGCTCCTCCGCGGTCGAGGGCAGCCGCCCTACTTCGCGCGCGAGTTCGTCAATCAGCCACTCGACCGTTTGCACTGGCAGGCCGGCGTCCGCGGCTACCTTCGCGACCCCGGACACCTCCACGATCGTCGCCGCGTTGTGCCGCATTCCCAGATCGCCCTCCACAGTGCGCTTCACGCGCGGCTCGGGCAATCCGCGCTCCAGCGCCCCCGGCGTGGTCGTCGCGCCGGAGGCGACGGAGTGCACGTCGGTCGTCGCGCCTCCGGGATCGACCACGACGAGCTCGCCCAGCCCAGCCACGTTCGCGCAGCCGTCTGCCAGGAGGCGCGCACCTTCCATGACCGCCGCGGGTGTCGGCATGAGAACCGCATCGCATTCTCCCCGGGCACGGTCGATCCCCTTCGCGTGAACGATGCGGCGGATGAACAGTTCACGGATCGCTGCGCGCGCAGGCTCGATGTTCAGCACGTTGAATTCGGGCATGACGTTGTCGGTGCACAGCACCTCTTTGCCCGCGAGCAGCATCTTGGCTTCGTCCCACGCCGCGCGGTTGCCAGCGTATACGATCGGGCAACCGAGCGTGCTCGTGCCCACAGCGCGCGCATTGTGCAAAATCACATCACTGTTGCCGCCGTCAGTGCCGCCGGCAAGGAGCACGAGGTCGGGTGCGAGTGCAGTGACGCGCGCCATGTCCGCGGCGGTCAGGCGGTAGGCAAACGTGCCAACGAGCTTCGCTCCGGCCCCAAGCGCCGCGCGGCGCGCCGCCTCCGCCGTCAGCTCCCGCACCAGCCCCACGGTCACCATACGCAGGCCACCCGCCGCGCTACTCGAGCCCAGCCGGTACCTGAACGTAGGCAGGGTCCCCAGCTGCCGCTCCAGATCCTCGAGTGCGAGACGCATGCCGACGCTGATGTCAGTTGTTACGGTCGAGGGACCCTGCCCGCTCGCCAGCACCGCGCGCCGCTCCAGATCGATTGCGCGCAGCTTGGTGTACGTGCTGCCGAAATCAATGAGGAGGGCGGCGGCGCTGGCCATCCTCAAAGCGCCTTTTTCACCGAGCGTGACCGCCGGAGCGGGAGGTCTTGCGCGAGCCACTCGAGTACTGTCTCTACCCGCGTTCCCGGCGCGGCGGCGCGATCAAAGCCCATGTCGAGGAAGATGCGCTCGACCACCGCCCAAGGATGCTTGCCCACGATCAGGTTGCCTCCGACGTACAGCAGGATGTCGTCCAGACCCGCCTCGATGCACAGCTCGCGAAATCCACGGCAGTCGAGCTCGCCCTGACCGTAAAGCGACGAGACGAGGATCACCTCGGCGTTCGTCTCCACCGCTGCCTTGACGAATTCGGCCGCTGGCGTGAGCGCGCCGAGTGCGACCACCTTGTAGCCAACCCTCTCAAGCGCCATGGAGAGAATCCGGTTGCCGACGATGTGCGTGTCCGAACCGATCACGCCCGTCACGACTGTCGCGTTTGCCTCGCGCAGGGTGCTCTCGCTCATTCCCTAACCCTTAGCAACAGCTTGCCGCGTGCAGCGCGCGAATCCCGTTGCGCATGTAGACCCCTCTGTAGTCGATCCCCGCCAGCTCGATACGGACGGCGCGCATGGACGCTATTGCCTCGCGAGCGCGACGGATCGGAAGTGGGCCGATGCTCGGGTGACGCGCGCGAGCGCCGCGCGGTCCAGCACCGGGCGGTAGCCCGGCTCGAGCCGGATTGCACCCGCCTCGAAGCGAGGCGGGTTCGCGAGCAGAGGACTGGCCTGTTTAAGGTAGCCGTTCATCTCGCCAGCGTTTCGGATGCGGGTGCGCGCAACGGACGCTTCCATCCAGCAGCCGATCTCGCAGGCTACTCCATTGCCCAGCACGGGCTCCATGCCGAGTGCGCGGATGAGCTCGATGGCCGAGGCGAGGCGCTCCAGGCTGCCAAGCTTCATGAGCTTCAGCTTGATGAAGCGTGCCGCGCGCAACTCGGCCGCGCGCTCGATGTCCTCGATGCCGTAGATCGATTCGTCGAGCATCATCGGCACGCTCGAAACCGCCGCCACCGCGGCCGCGGCCTCCCAGTCGCCGGCACGGCACGGCTGCTCGAACAGCTCGATGCCCTCCGGGTCCACGCTCGACGCGAAGCGCATCGCGTCCTCGACACCGTAACCCTGGTTGGCATCCACGCGCATCGCTGCGCGCCCGCGCACCACCTGCTGGATTAGGCGCAAGCGGCGTGCGTCCGCGTCGGCGTCGAAGCCGACCTTCACTTTCAGGGTGCCAAAGCCCCGCGCCAGCAGCGCGTCGATCTCTGCCTCGAGCTCGCCCGGGGTTTCGGCGTTGACAAGGCCAAGGAGCGGCACATGCGCCGGAGCGGACTGCGAGAGCGCAGGCGCACCATCGAGCATCTCGAGAGCGGTAACGAGCGCGGTGACCGTGAACGGCGCAACTTTGACCTGCGCGAGGAGCCTCGAGCGGGCGTCCTCAATGATTGCACCCGCCGCCTCGCGCGCGAGCTGCTGCATGAGTACCCAGCTGCTCTCCGCCGTTTCCTCCGTGTAGCCGGTCAGGACCGTTGCTTCGCCCAGTCCCACGCGGCCGCGCAAGTCCGTCACCTCCGCGATCAGCGTGTCGAAATGGCGCACCACCCCGAAGGCCAGCTTGTATGGCGTCCTGAGCGGAACCTCGAGCCGATGGAGTCGGATCTCCGAAACTGCATTCATTTAAATCACTCTACCAGCACGTTATGGGAAGCGTGAATCACGGAGCGAAGCGTCCCGCAAAAAGTCATGTACATGTCTGCGCTACCATGACGCCTCACCGCGTCGCGATTTAGAGGCTCCGATGGCACCGCTCTACAAGGCCGTGAAGCACAAATTGACCGAGGAGCTGCGCACTGGCCGCTGGCGCCACGGTCAGGCTATTCCGAGCGAGCCGGTGCTCGCCAATCGCTACGCGGTGAGCGTCGGCACACTGCGCAGGGCGGTCGGCGAGCTCGTGGCCGAGAACATCCTCGTTCGCGAGCAGGGCCGCGGAACGTTTGTCGCCAGTCATACGCGCGACTATATGTTGAACGTCTTCTTCCGCATCGAGGACCGCGAGGGTCGCAGGGCGCTTCCCGATAGCGAGCTCCTCTCGTTCCGGCTCGGCCGAGCAAACCGCGCGACTGCGGCAGCACTGCAAATTGCGATCGGCGATCCGGTGTTCCAGATCCGAGCGCGCCTGCGCCTGCAGGGAAAGGCTGTGATCCTGGACGATATCCGGCTGCCTGCGCGCCTCTTTCCAGATCTAAATGAGCGTCTGTTCGTCGACCGGGACACGACCATCTACGGCATGTTCCAGGCACGCTATGGCATCACGGTCGCGCGAACGACAGAGGTACTCACTGCCCAACTCGCGGACAAGCTCACTTGTCGCCTCCTCGATCTGCAGACGCCGGCCGCAGTGCTAAAGGTCGTGCGCACGGCCTACGCATACAAGGACCTGCCGGTGGACTGGCGCATGCGTTACGTCAACACCAGAAGCCACCACTACCTCAGTGTGCTTGGTGGTCCGTGAATTTGGGAGCCGACGCCCCCACGCCCGGAACGCTCTCAAACATACGTCTTGTACTTGTCGAGCAGGCGCACCGGCTTCCTGAGCGCGTCACGCCGGAACGGGTCGCCCAGCTCCCGCGTGCACATCATCTCAAGGATCGTGGTCTTGCCCTCGGCCTGCGCCTTGCACGCGTCCCGCAGAGCCGGGCCGACGTCCGAGACCTTGTCGATCGTAACGCCCTCGGCGCCCATTGCGCGCGCAATTCCGGCAAAGCTCGGGTTCTCCAGGTTCACCCCAAGGAAGCGGTTATTGTAGAAATCGACGTGGTTCTTCTTCTCCGCGCCCCACTGCTGGTTGTTGAATACGATGGCGGTCACCGGAATCTTCTCGCGCACGCAGGTCAGAATCTCGCCAAAGCTCATGCCCCAGGCCCCGTCGCCCACGTAGGCGACTGCACTGCGGCTGGGCGCAGCCACCTTGCAGCCGATCATGGTAGGAAACGCGTAACCGCAATTGCCGAACATCATCGCCCCGAACATGCTGCGCGGACGTTCGAACTTCAGGTAGCTGTTCGCGATCTGGCAGATGTTGCCAATGTCGGTCGACACCATTGCATCTGCGGGCATCGCCTTGTGCAGCTCGCGCAGCATCTGGCGCGGATGCATGTACTTCGAGCCTCTGGCGACGTCCATGCTCCAGGCGTCGTTCTCATGGTCCCACTCCGCCAGTTCCTTGTCCCAGGCAGCCCTTTGCGCCTTGATCTCGGCCATGCGCTGGTCGCGGTTTGCCGAGCTCGCGAGCGCGCGCGCTTTGAGCCGCGCCGATAGTGCGCGCGCCGCCGCGCCGGGGTCGCCCGCGACCACCACGCTGGTCTTCTTCACGAGGCCGAGGACGCGCGGATCGGCGTCTACTTGGATGAGCTTCGCGGTCTGCGGCCAGTAGTCGAACCCGTATTGCGGCAGGACGCCGAAGGGTCCGAGTCGCGAGCCGAGCGCGAGCACGACGTCGGCCTTGGAAATCAGCTTCATGGCCGCTTTGGAGCCGTGGTAGCCCA
>DASPRX010000255.1:0-8688 GCA_035624235.1 Burkholderiales bacterium
CACCCGGCCGTTCATCACCACGATGTCGCAGAACTCGCAGTCGAACGGGCAGCCGCGCGAGAACTGCACCGGCATGGTCACGTAGTCGCCCAGGTGCGCCAGGTCCCAGCGCGGCACGGGGGTGGCGCGCACGTCCGGCCACTGCTCGGCACGGTAGGTGCTGCGCACGCTGCCCGAGCGCATGTCGCGCACCAACTCCTCGATCACGCCCTCGGCTTCGCCGAGCACGAAGTGCGGAATCTCCGGGAAATCGCGATGCCCGGTGGTGAACAGCGGCCCGCCGGCGATTACCGGCTTGGCGAGCGCCGCGGCGCACGCCGCAATCTCGCGCGCCGAGTCCTTGTGCACGATCATGCCGCTCAGGAGCACGTAATCGGCCCAGCGCAGGTCGGCGTCGGTGAGCGGGCGCACGTTCAGGTCCACCAGCCGCTGGCTCCAGTCGCGCGGCAGCATCGCCGCCACCGTGAGCAGCCCGAGCGGCGGAAAAGCCGAGCGCCGCGCAACGAAGCGCAGCACGTGCTGGAAACTCCAGAACGTCTCCGGATTGCGCGGATAGACGAGCAGGATGTTCATCGCCGGACCGCAAAACTTGCCGCACCTTCCGCCCGCCGGCAATAGCCGGGTGGCGCGAACTTAATCGCGGTCAAATCCGCGTGCTCAGCGGATCGGAATGGTGAGCAGGAAATCCCCGCGCGCGACATTCAGCGACAGCTGTCCGGACCTCCGCAGCGCCCGCGCGATCTCGGCCACCGAGCGCACGCGCTTCTTGTTCACCCCGACCACCACGTCTCCCGCGCGCAGGCCGTATTCGAACGCCCGCGATTCGGCGCGTACGCCCGTCACCAGCACGCCCTTCTCGCCCTCGACTTCTACGACGGCGAAGGTCGCGCCGGCGAGCTCGGGTATCGTCTCGCCGCCGGTCGCATGGCTCGCCTGCGGCTCGCCGACGCGCACGCGCAGCGTGCGCCCCCCGGCGCCGTGCAGCACGCGCAGCTCGACCGTCTCGCCAGGAGGGGTGACCCCGAGCACCGCGCGCAGCTCGGCCGCGCTGCGCATCGGGCGGCCGTCCAGGTCCACGATCACGTCGCCTTCGAGCAGTCCCGCCCTGGCGGCCGGCGAGCCCGCCTGCACCTCGACCACCGCCACGCCTTCGCGCGCCGCAACGCCGAGTCCCTTGGCGAGCTCAGGCGTCAGGTCCTGCATCTTGATCCCCAGCCTGCCGCGCCGCACCTCGCCGAAGCGGATGAGCTGCTGCATCACCGCGCGCGCCATGTTTGCCGGTACCGCGAAGCCGATGCCGACGTTCCCGCCCGAAGGGCCGATGATCGCGGTGTTGATGCCGACCAGCTCGCCGCGCAGGTTCACCAGCGCGCCGCCCGAATTGCCCGGGTTGATCGAGGCGTCGGTCTGGATGAAGTTCTCGTAGCCCTCGATGTTCAGGCCGCTGCGGCCGAGCGCCGAGACGATCCCCGAGGTGACCGTCTGTCCGAGCCCGAACGGGTTGCCGATCGCGAGCACGAAGTCGCCCACCTGCAGCGCGTCGGAGTCGCCGAAGGGCAGAGCAGCGAGGCCCTTCGCGTCGATCTTGAGCAGCGCGATATCGGTGCCCGCGTCCGAGCCCACCAGCCGCGCCGGGAAGCGGCGGTTGTCCTTGAGCGTCACCACGATCCGCTGCGCGTCCTGGATCACGTGATGGTTGGTGAGCACGTAGCCGTGCTCGGCATCGACCACCACCCCCGAGCCCGCCGCGACCTGCGGCTCGTCGCTCTCGGGCAGCCCGAAGAAGCGCCTGAAGAACGGATCGCGCAGGAGCGGGTTCTGCTCCTCGGGGCTTCTCTGCAGCACCGCGATGTTGACCACGGCCGGGGTCACCTGCGCGACGAGCGGCGCGAGCGTCGGCAGTCCGTTGCGCGTCGGCAGCGACGGAATGGCGTCGCTCCACGCGGCGCCGGGCTGCGCCGCCGCAGCGCAGGCGAGAACGAGCCCTGCGATCCAGCTACGCACGCCCGTACATCGGCGCGCGTTCAGCGCCGGCGGTATTGCGTCGGCCGGCTCTGCACAACCGGCGCGCGCTCGTCCTTGTGACGGAAATTGATGCGGCCCTTGGAAACGTCATAGGGGGAGATTTCGAGCGTCACCTTGTCCCCGGCAAGGATCCGAATTCGATGCTTGCGCACCTTGCCGGAAGCATACGCCAGCACGACGGCGCCATTGTCGAGCGTTACCCGGAACTGCGTGTTCGGCAGCACCTCGTTCACCACCCCGTCCATCTCGACCAGCGCTTCCTTTGCCATTCTTGATCCCCAAAATAAAAAGCCCCGGCTCGCGCCAGGGCTTCGATTTCACAGCGGATGCCGGCATTCTACTACGGATCGCCGCTCGGTCTGGCATCGCGGTCGACGCGCTGGAGCCCACCGAAGGCGACTTGGCGAGCGTGCCCGGCAAGCGCCGCTACCGCCTCGAGCCGTTCCTCGAGGCGGCCGGCATTCTCCTCGTTTGGAACGTGAGTGATTTGCCGGATATCGAGAGACTCGAGCCCTCCCCGTGTTCGCGATCCAGCGCATCCTCCTGCAGGTGTTCGCGAACAGCCTTCAGCACTCGGGCGCGCGCGAGATCAGGCTGGAGGCGCACGCGAACGGCGCGCAGCGCCTGTGCCAGGGTCGTGCGCGAGCTGCCCGAGATCGCGTTGGCAAAGCGCTGCCGCGTGGCTTGATCGTCCTCAATGGCCAGGCCCGGTGGTCAGGTTCTGAGTAGACCGACCAAATTCTCATGGGATTATCCGATTCGCGGCCGCGTTGCCGAAGCCCTGCAGCGGGCCGAGCGGATTGACCTCGTCCTCGTTCGAGTGGATCGCCGGCTGCCCGCCGGTCAGCTTGTAGATGACCGTGCCGTTCTTTATCAGGAGCACGCCGTTGAAGCTCCAGCCCGCGACGTCGGTCTTGCGCCGGAAGCTGAAGAAGTCGAGCAAAAAGTTTCCATAGCGCTTGCGCTTCTGGAACGACTGGTTGACCTCATAGCCCTGGCACTCGGTCTTCGCCTCGATGCACTCCTTCACCCCCGCATCCAGATCGGCGGGATTGATCGAGGGGCTCGGAAGGAAGCGGCGCAGCACGTCCGAGTAGTTGAGGATCGTGATGTTCGGGTTCTGTGCCGGATCGAGCTTTAGCACCTTGAGTTCCTGCACGGTCGTCTCGTGCGGAACGATCTCGTCGAAGGTCTCCTGCGCTTCCTCGTAGTTTTTCCACGGGCTGTAGGTGCGGGACTCCGATTTCGGCAGGAGGTCGCTGCAGGCGGAAATCGCCAGGCACGCAACCGTGGCCGACGTCAGCAACGCAACTCGCCTCGAATGTCTCATCTTCCCGCTTTGTGCATAGACCTTGCTCCAGAATAAGGGCGAACCCGCTGGCGCGATTGCGCCAGATCAAGTCCGCCACCTCAAAAAAGACCGTCACCGACCTTGTGTCGAGGACTTCTGCACGGCGAGTTGCTCGAGCGCGTGCAAGCTGATCTCGAGCTGCTCGCGCAGCGAGCGCTTGATCGCCCAGGGGCCAATCAGGGGAGGAATCCAGAAACTCGCGACCCGAGTGGCTTCGTAGTGCAGCCGAGTGCGGGCGCCGTCCGCGGTGAGGCGCCACAGGCTCGACCCGCTTTCGAAATCGCCCAGGCCGGGCACGATTCGCGTGGCGATCGTGCGCGCGTCCGGCTCGGTCACATCCTCCACCGTGACGACCGTTTTGCAGAAGAACCAGACGCACGATTTGAGCACGCTGCGCACGCGCGCACCATGTCCGTCGGGCGAAGGCGCGACGCTCATCGACATTATCGCGGGGTTCATTCTGCCGAAGCGCGCGTAGTCCGACAGCACGGCGTACACCTGGCGCTCGGGCGCATCGACCACGGCGTCGAACGCGAGCCGCAGGCCCGTGTCGCCTTTCAACACCTCCACGTCGTACAGCCGCGCTGCGCCCGCCGCGCCGGCGCCAAGCGATGCGAGAAACGCTGCCGCACACGCCGTCGCCAGCCGCCGCGTCAGCGCGCCCGTCATGGCGCACGATCAACGCGGCGCGCCTCGAGGCGGATGCGAACCCGCACTTCGTCGGCTACGCGCAGGCCGCCGCCCAGAGCGGAATACGGCTCGATGCCGAAATCCGACTGGTGGAAGGCGAAGCTCGCAATGACGACGAGCCAGTCGCCGTACTCGACCACGGCCGCCGGAAAGTGTTGCTCGTGCGCTACACCGCGCAGGGTCACGCGAGCGACCACCGAAGGGTTCCAGCGCGGCCCCGAGAGTGCGACAGACTCCACCCGGATGACCGGGTAGCGTTGCGCGTCGAGCACCTCGCCGCCGAGCATGTGCTCGCGCGTGCCCCGGCGCGCCTCGTCCGACACCTCGGCGGCGAAGTCCTTGCCTTCCTCGGCGCGCGCCGCGACCGGATCCACCGAGAGCGACCCGACCGGGACCTCCAGCAGGAAGCCGCTCGATTCGGCCGTGCGGCCGGCCCAGATCTCGCCCCGTACCGGCCCGGCGATGACGTGATTGTGACCGACGCGCGCGAGCGGCCCTGCGCGATAGACGAGCAGCCGGATCTCCGACTCGGCGCTTGCCACCGCGTAGCGCTCCGCCCCCACGGGAAGATGCGCTTCGGCACGCACTGCGGGGGCCTGAGCCGCGGTATGCTCGGCGGGCGGGGCGACCTGGCACGCGGCGAGCGCAAGCAGCGGGAATAGCGCGCTGCGCTGCAGTGTCTTACGCATGAGGTCGCCGCAAACTGTCACGAAGCCTTCCCGAATCGATGAACTGGCGAAACTCCGAGCACTCCTACGGCATGGTAGCGCAGGCGCTGCACTGGCTGGTCGCCGCGCTCGTGTTCGCCCAGTTCGGACTCGGACTGTACGCGGCGGGCCTTCCGCTCGGCATCGCGCGCCTCGAATGGCTGTCGCGCCACAAGTCTCTCGGCCTGGCCGTGCTCGCGCTCGCGCTGGCGAGGCTCGCCTGGCGCCTTGTCTCGCCACCGCCTGCGCTGCCCGCGGCGATGTCGCGCGCGGAGCGCTTCGCCGCTGGCGCGACGCACCGCCTGCTCTACGCGCTGCTGATCGTCGCGCCGCTCGCGGGCTGGCTATACGCTTCGGCGGCGGGACTGTCGGTCAACTGGTTCGGACTTTTGCTGGTTCCCGATCTCGTGCCGAAGGACGTCCTTTGGGCGGCGCGCTTCAAGCTCCTGCACAAGCTCTCGGTCCTGCTGCTCGCCGTTCTGGTTGCCGGGCACATCGGCGCGGCGCTGCGCCACGCGCTCGTGCGGCGCGACGACATCGTGCGCCGCATGCTGCCATGGGGAGGCTCGCCGTCGTGATCCCGAGGATCCTGCTCGCCGTCCTGCTCGCGGTGGCCGGCTCGCCAGCATACGCCGAGTGCCGCGCGGTGGACGCGGCGCGTGGGCGGGTCTCATTCGAGCTCGAGCAGGCCGGCGCGCCGTTTCGCGGCTCGTTCAGGCGCTTCGGCGGCGAGATCTGCCTCGCGGGCGAGCGCGTGACCAAAATCGACGTCTGGCTCGAGCCGGCGTCGGTGGACGCGGGCCTGCCGGAGATCGATGCCGCGCTCAAGGGCGGCGACTTCTTCGCCGTCGACCGCTACCCGCGCGTGACGTATTCAAGCACGTCGATTTCGGAAAAGGCCGGGGACCAGGTCGCGCGCGGAACCCTGACGATGAAAGGGCGCAGCCGCCCGCTCGACACGCCGTTCCGCGTGCAACACGAGGGCGCCGACGTCGTCATATCGGGCGTGCTGACGCTCAACCGCCTCGACTACGGCATCGGCACGGGCGACTGGTCGAACACGAAATGGCTCGGCGCCGAGGTCAGAGTGAGCTTCAGAGCCACCCTCGCTCAGGCGGCGAGCGGCGCTTCCGCGACATCTTCGAATCGATTTCCGACCGAGCGCGGTTCGGCCCGCGGGTGGCGTCAGCAGCGTGAAGGGGTGCAGAAACATTTCTTCACTTCCGCGCAAAATGGCATCGTGAATTACCTGGCTAGCATCTGCCAATGGGAATCCGCGATGCCGGTGCGTGTGGCGACAGCGATCCGCTGCTGGTCTTCGTGCACATCCCAAAGACCGGGGGAACCACCCTGGTAACGATGCTGGCGCAGCGCTATGCGCCGGAGGCGATCCGCAAAATCATGATGCGCGGCATGTCCTTGATCGTACCGCCCGACGCAAAAGCGTCCGCTTCTCTCATCTCGGCCTCGAAGATCAGGCGTCTGAAATGGGCTCTTCGTGATCCGGAACGCGTGCACCTGATTCACGGTCATTTCGACCTGTCGCTGGAACGGTTCCTTCCCTCGCGAGCACGCTTGTTCACGATCTTGCGTGATCCCGTCGAACGCGCGATGTCCCACTACTACCATTACCGCAGGCAGAGCGGCGATCCGGCGCGCAACCTCGCAATGTCCTCGACGCTCGCGGAATGGATCAGCGCACGCGGCCTCGTCGAGATGGACAACGGTCAGACGCGGCGGCTTGCCGGTGAGTTGAATTTGCCCGTCGGTCGCGTTTCCGAGCGCACACTGGAGCAGGCGAAGAAAAACCTTGCCTCTAAATTCTCCGTGATCGGCCTGACCGAGCGATTCGAGGAATCTCAGGTCCTTCTGTCACGCGCCTTCGGCTGGCAATACACTCGGCCAGCCACCCGCAATGTCGGCGAGAACCGTCCGGCGCGAAGCGAAATCAGCGAGGCAGAGCTTCGGCTGATAAGGAACTGCAACTCCTTCGATGTCGAACTGTACCGGTTCGCCGCAGAGCTTTTTGCGCGCTCGGCCGCCAGCGTGAACATGGACACGGAGCTTTCGTTGCTGCGGTCTGCGCCGGAAGATATCGGACCGGTCCGGCAAGAATCGCAGCGCGCCGTACTGCACGGGCGCCGGCCTGCATCCCTTGTCCAAAACCTGTTGCCGACAGAGCTGCTGCAACACCTACGCCGCAGGATGAGCCACTAGGTGCGCACGTTGGAGACAGCGGCCAAATCGATCGCGAACCAGCTGCGTGCAGTGCGGCCCGCGCTCACCAACCCGTTTCCCACGAAGGCACCGGCCCGAAGCGCTGCGTGAGAAAGTCGATCAGCGCGCGCACTCGGGACGGCAGCGTGAGATTGGGAAGATAGACGAGATAGATCGCGCTCTCAGGAACGACTCGGAATTGGCGCAATAATGGCACGAGCTGCCCCTGTCGCAGGGCGTCCGCAACCATGTAGACCGGCAGGATGCCGATTCCCAGCCCGGCGGCGACGGCCGCGCCGACTGCGTCCATGTCGTCGGTTTCGAGCACGCCCGCGACCTGGACGGAGTGCTTCCGCCCGCGACGACACAGCGCCCAGCGCCCCTTCGGCGCGAGCGGCGGAAACAGCACGCAGTCGTGCCTGCGCAGATCCTCGACGCGGCGCGGCGTGCCTCGGCGCTTCAGGTATGCAGGCGCCGCGCACAGCACCGATCGGTTGTCGGCGAGCTTGCGCGCGACCAGATGCTGCGCCGGGTCGAAGGACACGCGGATGCCGAGGTCGAACCGCTCGTCGCCCAAGTCGAGCGCGCGATTGCTGCAGGAGAGCTCGATCCGGATCTTCGGATAGCGTTGGTAGAACTCGGGCAGCGCGGGCAGGACGTGCCGTACCGCGAACGCCTGGGCGGCCGTTACGCGCACCAATCCCGCCGGCTCCGACTGGGTTCGCGTCAGGCGCGCCTCGGCGAGTTCGGCTTCCTGCACGATCCTTGCGCAGTGCTCGTAGAACACGGCGCCGGCTTCGGTGAGGCTCAGCTTGCGCGTCGAGCGGTTGAGCAGCTTCACCGCGAGCGCGCGCTCCAGCGCGCTCACGTGCCGGCTCGCGAGCGACTTCGACATGCCGAGCTTGTCGGCGGCGGCGGAGAAGCTCTTCGCTTCCACCACTTGGGCAAACACGCGCATTCCGCTCAGGCGGTCCTTCATTGGTCGTACTCCTGCAACAATACGTTGCAGTAAATCGTATTTATCAGATTTCTGCAATTCCATATATTGCCGTTGTAGGCGCACAAGCAACCAAGGAGATCGTCATGAGCGAGCAGGTGGTCAATGTCGGGCAACTGGAAATCCGCTATCTGGTGGACGGCTCCCAGGAGGGAGGACTCGGGCTGTTCGAGATGAAGGTTCCGGCCGGCGCGCACGTGCCTCCCGCGCACAGCCATACCAATAACGAAGAGTGCGTCTACGTGCTGGAGGGCGTGCTCACCTATACCGTCGATAGCGAGACCCGCGACTTGCGGCCGGGCGAATGGATGTCGACGCCGCGCGGTTCGGTGCACCACTTCTGCAATAGCGCCTCGAAGACAGCTCGGGTGCTCGTGATGCTGACCCCGGACATCGGACTGCAGTACTTCCGCGACGTGGGGACCGTGGTCAATGCAGGCGGAGCGCCTGACCGCGCCAAGCTGCTGGCGGTCATGGAACGCTACGGCCTCGTGCCCGCCGCGCCGAGGAGTCCATCGTCGACGGCATGAAAAGGCGCTGATAACAGCCGTGCGCCGAATTGAAAAAGGCCCCAGCGAACGCTAGAGCCTTGAGTATTTGGTAGGTCGTGGCGGATTCGAACCGCCGACCAACGGATTAAAAGTCCGCTGCTCTACCAGCTGAGCTAACGACCCGGAAAAGGCGCGGATTTTAATCGGCCG
>DASPRX010000184.1:0-2179 GCA_035624235.1 Burkholderiales bacterium
GACCCGGCATCCGCTCGACTGGAAGAGCGCGTCCTTCTACGACGAGACCGCGCTCCACAAGGAGCTCGAGCGGGTGTACGAGATCTGCCACGGCTGCCGCAGGTGCGTGAACCTGTGCACCGCGTTCCCGACGTTGTTCGACCTCATCGACCAGGGCAAGACGATGGAGATCGACGGCGTCGCCAGGCAGGACTACTGGAAAGTGGTAGACCAGTGCTACCTGTGCGACATGTGCTACATGACCAAGTGTCCGTACGTGCCGCCGCATCCCTGGAACGTCGACTTCCCGCACCTGATGCTGCGCGCCAAGGCGGTCAAGTTCAAGCAAGGCGGCGCGCGCCTGCGCGATCGGCTGCTCAGCGCGACCGACGCGCTCGGCAAGCTCGCCACCATCCCGGTCGTGGTGCAGACGGTCAACCTGCTCAACCGCAACGGCGCGGCGCGCGCGCTGATGGAAAAGACGCTCGGCGTGGCCAAGGAGCGCGAGCTGCCGCCGTACGCCGCGCGCACCTTTCGCCCGAACGCCGCGCGCGCGAAGGATTTCCCGGCGAAGGACGGCAAGAGCGCGCCGGGCAAGGTGGCGATCTTCTCCACCTGCTACGTCAACTACAACGAGCCCGGCATCGGCCACGACCTGCTCGCGATCCTCGAGCACAACGAGATTCCGTACGTGATCGTCGAGAAGGAGGCCTGCTGCGGCATGCCGAAGCTCGAGCTGGGCGACCTCGAGACGGTGGCCGCGCACAAGGCGGCCAACATCCCGCCGCTCGCGATGCTCGCGCGCGAGGGCTACGCCATCCTCACGCCGGTGCCCTCCTGCACGCTCATGTTCAAGCAGGAGCTGCCGCTCATGTTCCCGGACGATGCCGACGTGAAGGCGGTGCAGGAGGCGATGTTCGATCCGTTCGAGTACCTGGTGATGCGCAAGCGCGACGGGCTGCTCAAGACCGACTTCAAGGAAGCGCTCGGCAAGGTGTCGTATCACATCCCCTGCCATTCGCGCGTGCAGAACATGGGCCAGAAGACGCGCGAAGTGCTCGAGATGGTGCCGGGCACCGAGGTCAACACGGTCGAGCGCTGCGCCGGCCACGACGGCACCTGGGGCGTGAAGCGCGAGTACTACGCCAACTCGATGAAGATCGGGCGCCCCGTGTTCCGCCAGATGGCGGGAAGCGCGCCGGACTACGTGAGCTCGGACTGCCCGATCGCCGGGCGCCATATCCTGCAGGGCATGCGCGAAGGCGGCGAGGCGGCCGGGGCGGAGAAGGCGCACCCGATCACGCTGGTGCGCAAGGCTTACGGCATCTAGGCCTGCCAGCTAGTGGTTGCGCGCGCCGCCCCCTAGCGCGTCCCAGGCCTCGTCCTCGAACTTCGCGCGCTCGTGCGCGTCGTCGATCGATGCGGCGAGCGCCGCCACCAGCTCGCGCCGGCTGCGCGCGCTGTTCGCCGCGCGCTTGACGAACACCGCGGCCATTGGGCCGATGTGCTGCGCAAGCAGCTTTTCGGCGCGCCCGAGCGCGCCTTCGTCGAAGCTCGCCGGCGCCGCCGCCGCGGGATCGCGCCGCGGCGCCTCGACCGGCGCCGGCGGCTCCTCGCGCGCCGCAGTGGGCAGGCTCTTTCTCGCCTCGAGCATGAACTGCTCGCGCTGCGCGGGCACCGGGACGCAGTCGGCGAGCAGCCCGATCAGCGCGGTCACCGAGCCCGCCTTGCGCGCGGTCCTCTTCGCGAGCAGCGGCGCGATCGGGCCCAGGTAGTTCGTCAGCCGGATGCCGAGCGACTCGACCAGCGCGCCGTCCAGCCCGTCCGCGGGCTGCGGCGCGTGAGCGATCTCCACGGCCGTCGCGGCCCTCTCGGATTGCGCCTCGCCCGGCCCGCGCACCATCACCTCGTACACCTGGTGCGAGCGCACGTGCTTGTCCTTGTGCTCGCCTTGGTAGCGGAACAACCGCTCGTACTCGTCCGAGATGCGCGACACGATGTCGTAGTAGCTGCGCGACACGAGGATCTGGTTGGGCTGCGCGAAGCTCATGACGCGCTGCGCGACGTTGATGCCGTCGCCGATGATATTGGGCCGGCCGTGGATGTCCTTGGCCATCTTGACCGGCCCGAGGTTGATGCCCATGCGCAGCGCGAACTCGGGATAGGCGTGCTCGGCGATCGCCACGCGCAGCGCGTTGGT
>DASPRX010000270.1:0-3515 GCA_035624235.1 Burkholderiales bacterium
GACCCGCTCAAGGTGGACCCGGTGGCGCAGGTCAACAACGGCTGCGTGGGCTGCGGGCTGTGCGGCGAGGTGGCCCATGCCGCGATCCTGTGCCCGTCGTTCTACCGCGCCGAGATCGTCCAGAACCCCTCGCCCTGGGACAGGCTACTTCACCGCATCCGGCAAACCTTCATCGGCTGGCTGCAGCCGGCTTGAATCACGAGGCTCACATGAACCTACCCGAACGTCCCATCACCGTGCTGGTCGCCGCGCTCGGCGGCGAAGGCGGCGGCGTGCTCGCCGACTGGATCATCGCTGCCGCCACCGCGCAGGACTACCCGGTGCAGAGCACCTCGATCCCCGGGGTCGCGCAGCGCACCGGCGCCACCACCTATTACCTCGAGATCTACCCGGTCAAGTCCGCCGAGCTCGGCGCGCGGCGGCCGGTGATGACGCTCGCGCCGGCGCCGAGCTTCGTCGACGTGATGGTCGCCTCCGAGCTGCTCGAAGCCGCGCGCGCGATGCAGAACGGCTTCGTGACGCCGGACCGCACGACGCTCGTCGCCTCGACGCACCGCATCTACACCACCGCCGAGAAGATGGCGATGGGCGACGGCCGCGTCGACGCCGAGCGCATCGTCAAGGCGGCGCGCGAGCTCGCGCGGCGCGCGGTGCTCCTCGACATGCAGGCGCTCGCCGCGCAGGCGGGTACCGTGATCAGCGCGGTCATGTTCGGCGCACTTGCCGGCTCGGGCGCGCTGCCGCTGCCGCGCGCCGCGTGCGAGGCCGCGATCCGCGCCTCCGGCAAGGGGGCGGAGGCGAGCCTCGCCGGCTTTGCCGCGGGTTATGCGCAAGCTGCGGGCGAAGCGGCGCCCGCGACCCCGGCCGAGGCGAAGCGCCTGCGCGCCGAGCCCGCCGAGCGCGTGCGCAGGAGCTTTCCGCCTGAGACGCACGCGATCCTCGGGGAAGGCGCGGCGCGCTGCGCGGACTTCCAGGATGCGGCTTACGCCGCGCTGTACCTCGATCGGCTCGAGCCGATTGCCGAGGCGGAGCGCGAGAACGGGCAGGCGCACGCGGGCTACCGCCTCACCAACGAGACCGGCCGCTTCCTCGCGCTGTGGATATGCTACGAGGACGTGATCCGCGTCGCCGACCTCAAGACGCGCCGCAGCCGCTTCGAGCGGGTGCGCGCCGAGGTGCTCGCCAAGCCGCACGAGCCGGTGCACGTCGTCGAGTTCCTCAAGCCCGGGCTGGAGGAGCTGGCGGCGCTGCTGCCGCGCGGCCTGTCGCGGCGCCTGGTGCAGTGGGCCACGCGCCGCGGGCTCGCGCACAGGATGAACGTCGGCCTGCACGTCAAGACGACGAGCGTAAGCGGGTTCCTGATGCTGCGGCTGCTCGCCTGGCTGCGCCCGTGGCGGCGCATGAGCGCGCGCTATGCCGAGGAGCAGGCGCTGATCGAGCGCTGGCTCGCGGCGATCCGGGGTGCGGCGCGCGAGCCCGCGCTCGCGCTCGAGATCGCGCTGTGCGGCCGGCTGATCAAGGGCTACGGCGACACGCACGCGCGCGGCAAAGCCAATTTCCTGCGCATCATGGACACGCTTGTGGACGGCGGCGTGGTGGCCGACGCCGCCGCGCGCGCGCAGGCGATCCGCAAGGCGCGCGAAGCGGCGCTCGCCGACCCCGAGGGCCGCAACCTCGAGGGCTCGCTGGCCGCGCACGGTATCGCGCCGTTGCCCCCGAAGGCGAAGCCAATCAAGTTCGTGCGCAGGGCCGCCTGACCATGGAACGCCAGTTCACCGAGGAGATCGAGCTGCTCAAGCTCGGCGCGGGCGCGACGTTCCGCGGCGAGGGCATCCTCGCGGTCACCAAGGCGCTGCTGCAGTCGGGCGTCGCCTACGTCGGCGGCTACCAGGGCGCGCCGGTGTCGCACCTGCTGGACGTCATGGTGCAGGCGCGGCCGTATCTCGACACGCTCGGCGTGCACGTCGAGGCCTGCACCAACGAGGCCTCGGCCGCGGCGATGCTCGGCGCCTCGATCAACTATCCGGCGCGCGGCGCGGTCACCTGGAAGTCGATCGTCGGCACCAACGTGGCCTCCGACGCGCTCAGCTACCTTTCAACCGCGGGCGTCGTGGGCGGTGCGCTGATCGTGGTGGGCGAAGACTACGGCGAAGGCGCGAGCGTGGCGCTAGAGCGCACGCACGCGGTCGCGCTCAAGTCCTCGCTTTGCCTGCTCGATCCCCGGCCCAATCTGCCCACGATCGTGCGCATGGTGGAGAAAGGCTTCGAGATGTCGGAGGCCTGCAACTCGCCGGTGATGCTCGAGCTGCGCATCCGCGCGTGCCATGTGCAGGGTGCGTTCGTCGCGCGCGACAATCGCGCTCCGGCGGTGTCCGGGCGGCGTCCGATGGAGGCGCCGGCGGTGTTCAACTACGACCGCCTGTCGCACCCGCCTGCGACCTTCAGGCAGGAAAAGCTCAAGGCCGACGTGAGGCTGCCCGCGGCGCGGCGCTTCGTGCACGAGCAGCGACTGAACGAGACCTTCGACGGCGACCTGGACGATATCGGCCTCATCGTCCAGGGCGGCTTGTACAACAACGTGCTGCGCGCGCTCAGGCTCGCCGGCCTTGCCGACGATTTCGGCACCTGCCGCATCCCGATCCTGGCGCTGAACGTCGTCTATCCCCTTGTGCCGGAGGAGATCGCCGCATTTTGCGCCGGCAAGCGCGCCGTGCTCGTGATCGAGGAAGGATTGCCGGAGTTCATCGAGCAGGACATCGCGACGCTCCTGCGGCGCGCCGACCTGCAGACCCGGCTGCACGGAAAGGACCTCCTGCAGATGGCGGGCGAGTACACGACCGACGTCATCGTGCGCGGGCTGCGCGCGCTGCTGGCTGCTCACGCGCCGCAGGTGGACACGTCGGCGGGCGAACGCTGGTTGGAGGCGGTCCAGGCGACCCGCAAGCGCGCCGCGGAGCTGCTCGGGGCGCCGCCGCCGGCGCGCCCCCCCGGCTTCTGCATCGGCTGCCCCGAGCGCCCGGTGTTCTCGGCGCTCAAGCTCGCCGAGCGCGAAGTGGGCCGGCCGCATATCGCGGCCGACATCGGCTGCCATGCCTTCGCCACCTTCGAGCCCTTCTCGATGGGGAACTCGATCCTCGGCTACGGCATGAGCCTCGCCTCGAGCGCCGGCGTCGGCCCGATGATGGCGCGCCGGCCGCTCGCCATCATGGGCGACGGCGGCTTCTGGCACAACGGCCTGCTCTCGGGCGTGGCCTCCAGCCTGCTCAACAAGGGCGACGCGGTGTTGGTTATCATGAAAAACGGCTTCACCTCGGCCACCGGCACGCAGGACATCGTCTCCAAGACCGCGGATCGCACCATCGAGAGCACCTTGCAGGGTCTCGGCGTGGGCTGGATGAAGACGGTGCACAACTATCACGTGGGCGAGGTGGCCCGCACGCTCAAGGACGCCATGAGCACCGACTACCCGGGGCTGAAGGTCATCATCGCCGAGGGCGAGTGCCAGCTCGAGCGCC
>DASPRX010000125.1:0-33371 GCA_035624235.1 Burkholderiales bacterium
GATGGCGACAATCTTCTTGCTTCGATTCATGACGGGCGCGCCTTCCCCCCTTGATGGCCAGAGAATATCACGCCAATCCTGAGAAAACCACGCTAACCTTCTGTCGCTTGGGCGTTTTTCGGGTGTACAAGTTGTCAATAATCGTCAAAGGGCGTGGCGTATTTCCGCAAAGCTGCGCGGCACGTTCTTGAATTCGCGCCGGTATTCCGGCGTCATCACCTTCTGCCCGGCGAGCGCCCCCTGACGGTCGGGGAAGTCGCCGAACAACACCCAGAGCCGCTTCGCCGCCCCACCGAGCGGAACCACGTAGACGTTGGATAGCACCCCCATGCCGTCCGCGCGCACAAGAAAGCGCTCGACTCGCGCCTGATCGATGTTCTCAGTGACGTACATCTCAAGCGTGTAGGCATCGTCAGGTGCCCGAGCGAGCAGTGCGCGCGTTGCCGCAAGGCGCTCGTCGAGCAGCGGCTGGCCACGCGCCGCGTAGCGCGCCTCGATGCGGTGCAGCTGCGCCTGCGACAGCCGCGCAGCCTCTGGCGCCGGAGGGGCAGGCGGCGGAGACGGCGCTACGGCCGGGAGCGCGGCCCGCACGGATTCGGGCCCGGGCGTGAGCCCACGCTTCGGAGCGGCCTCGGATTTTGGCGCAGCGTTAGGTTTCGGGGCAGCGTCAGGTTTCGGCGCAGGCTCGGACTTCGGGGCAGGCGCGAGTTCCGGCGCGGACCTAGCCGAGATCGGCGGGGCGGCTGGTATTGGCGACTGCGTACCGGAAATGGGGGCTGGAAGGGGCGAGTAGAATAGCCAGTGAGCGGTCACTCCTATTGCAATCCCCGCAATCAGTATCACAGCTGCATAAGCCGCGCGACGGCGCTGCGGGCGCTTTAAAGGGGCGAAATCGGAATCCGCGATCGCTGCGCGCGCGTGCCGGGCGGTGATCGCGTGGGTGTCGACGGTGAATGCGGAAAGCAGCGACTTGTCCGCGAGAATGTTGATGCGCCGCGTAAGCCCCTCCGATGCACGCGCGATCAGTGAGACGGCCTGCCGGGTGAAAACGTCCGGTCCGCGATAACCGGCGGCGTGCATGCGGAAGGCAAGGTATTTGGCGACTTCGTCATCCGTCAGCGGGCGCATGCGGAAGCTTTGCGTGATGCGGTCCTTGAGCTGGCGCAGCGATGGCCTGCTCAAGGCCTCGTCGAGCTCGGGTTGCCCAAAGAGCACAATCTGCAGGAGCTTGTGGCGGCTCGACTCGAGATTGGACAGCAGCCGCACCTGCTCGAGCGTCTCTTCCGGCATGGCGTGCGCCTCGTCGATCAGGATCACCACGCGGCGGCCGGCCGCGTACAGGCCGATCAGGTGCTCTTGGAGCTCGCGCAGCGCGACCGAGACGCGACTCTCGGAAAAGCGGAACTTCAGGTCGTCCGCGATCGCGTACAGGATTTCGTCGCGGCCGAGCGAGGGCGTGCTGAGATAGATGGTGTCCACGTGCTCGGGCAGGCGCTCCATCAGCACGCGGCACAGCATGGTCTTGCCGCTTCCGACCTCGCCGCTCACCTTGACGATGCCCTCGTCGTGCAGGATCGAGTAAACGAGCGCTTCGAGCGTCGCGCCGCGCTCGGCACCGTCGAAGAAGAAGTCGGTGTGCGGTGTGATGCGGAACGGCGGCTCGTCCAGTCCGAAGTGCTCGAGGTACATAGCGCCTTGCCCTACTTCGGTCTTTGCGGGGGCGGCGCTGCCTCGGCGGCGCCCTGGAGGTCCCCGGCATCGCTGGACATGCGGCTATAGAGCGTGGTGCGGTTGACGCCAAGTATCCTGGCCGCTTGGCTGACGTTCCCACCGCTCAGCTTGAGCGCGGCCTCGATATAGCCGCGCTCCCAGCTCTTCAGCGTCTCGTCCAAGCTGAAATTGCGCGCCTGCTCGAGGTGCCGTCGCGCCTGCTCGACGAGGTCGGTGCCCTCGGCCGTGCGCGCCGGGCCGGGCGGGTGCGCTTCGAGGTCGAACTCCTGCTCGAGCTCAGCGACCGACAGGCGCTGTCCGGCGTGCTTGGTCGTAAGCCGAATGACGATGTTGCGCAGCTCGCGCACGTTTCCCGGGAACGGGTAGCCGAGCCAGCGACGCTCAGCTTCCGCGTCGAGCGAAAACGGCTGCGTGCCGGACATCTGCGCGTACAGGCGGCGGAACTGCTCGAGCAGCAGGAGCTTGTCCTGGGCAAGCTCGCGCAGCGGCGGCACCGACAGGGTGAGCACGGACAGGCGGTGATACAGGTCGGCGCGGAAGGTTCCGTTCTTCACCTCCTGGCGCAGGTCCCGATTGGTCGCCGCCACCACCCGCGCACGCGAGACGCGTCGCTGGGTTTCGCCAACGCGCTGGAATTCGCCGTTTTCGAGCACGCGCAGGAGCTTGGCCTGCATCTCGAGCGGCAGCTCGCCCACTTCATCGAGAAACAGCGTGCCGTCCTGCGCATCCTCGAAGTAGCCCGATTTGTTCGCCGTGGCGCCGGTGAACGCGCCCTTCGCGTAGCCGAACAGCGTCGGCTCGACGAGGGTCGGCGATATCGCCGCGCAGTTCAGAGCGAGATACGGCCTGGCCGTGCGCACCGAGCCGCGGTGCAGGTTCTGGGCCACCAGGTCCTTGCCGCTGCCCGACTCGCCCTCGATCAGCACGGGGAAGGGCGAATCGGCGAACTGCGCCAGCTGGCTCTTGAGCTTGGCGAGCGCCGGGCTCTCGCCGATCAGGACCGCGGCGTCCTCCGGCGGCGCGACGATCTCCGCGGCGCGCATTTCGAGCGCGCGCAGCAAGCTGCGCTTGAGCGTGGCGGGATCGCAGGGTTTGGCGATGAACTCGATAGCGCCCAGCGTGCGCGCGTGGCGCGCGTTGGCGGCGTCGTTCTGGCCGGAGAGCACGAATATCTTCATGCTGCGCGAGTGCGCCAGCAGGTCGCCGATCAGCTGGAAGCCTTCATCCGGCGCATGCGGAGTCGGCGGCAGCCCGAGGTCGACGAGCGCCAGCTGCGGCGCGTGCGGCAGTTGGCGCAGAAGCTCGATCGTCGACTGACGCGCGTCGCTGGTGTAGACGTCGAAATCGGCGCCCAGCGCGAACGCCAGCGAATCGGTGATCAGCGCGTCGTCGTCGACGATCAGCAGCGAGGGCTTGCCCTCACGCACGTCCTGCAGGTTGCTCGCCATTGCCGCGTATGCACCTCAGAAATGCCCGCTCAAGCTGCGGCTCGGCATAGCGGTCGCACAGCGCCGCCGGCGTGCCGCGAAATTTGATCAATCCGCGATCGAGCACCGCCACCGACGAGCATAGCTCCTCCACGTCCGAGAGCACGTGCGAGGTGACGAGCAGCGCCCGACCCTCGTTCTTGAGGCGGTGCAGCACCGATTTGACCGCGACCCGGCTGGCCGGGTCAAGGCCGCTCATGGGCTCGTCGAGCACGTACAAGTCGCGCTGCAGCAGAAAGCAGGCCGCAAGCCCGAGTTTCTGCGTCATTCCCTTGGAAAGCTGGCGCACCGGGCGATCGAGCACTTCCGCATCGAGCTCGAGCTCCCCGAGCGCGACGCGTGCGCGCTCGCGCTCGTAGCGGCTGCCGGAAAGCGAGAGCATCAGGTCGAGAAACTCCCGGCACAGAAGGTAATGCGGGGGCATGAAGCGCTCAGGAACATAGGCAAGCCGCTGCCGCGCACGCGGCTCGTCGTTGTTCAGGCCGAACAGCTCGATCGCGCCCGAATCGTGTCCGCAAAGGTCGAGCAGGCACTTTATGAGGGTGGTCTTGCCCGCGCCGTTCAGTCCGACCAAGCCGAGCGACTCGCCCGCCGCAATCTCGAGGTCGACCCCGGCGAGCACGCGCCGCTTGCCATAGCGCTTCTCGAGCTGCGTGATGCGCAGCACGGCGCTGCTTTCGAGAACGGGCATGCCGCCAATGATATATACATCTGCTCATGCGGGTAGAATCCGCGTTTTTGCGCGGCGTCATTTCCCTTGTCCGAATCGAGCATCGTCGCGGTGGAAAACGCCTGGTTCGGCTACGATTCGGCACGGCCGGTGCTGCGCGACGTCAGCGTCTCAATTCCGCGCGGCCGGGTCGTCGGCATCATGGGCCAATCGGGCTGCGGCAAGACCACGCTGTTGCGCATCATTGGTGGCGCACTCCTGCCCTCGCGCGGTAGCGCGCGCGTGTTCGGCACGCTGACGCGCGATCTCGATCGCGATGGCCTGTACGCGATGCGCCGCAGGATGGGCATGCTGTTCCAGTTCGGCGCCCTGTTCACGGATATGTCCGTGTACGACAACGTGGCGTTCCAGATGCGCGAGCACACGGATCTGCCCGAAGAGCTGATCCACGACCTGGTGATGATGAAGCTGCAGGCTGTCGGGCTACGCGGGGCGGCGCAGCTGATGCCTTCCGAGCTCTCCGGCGGCATGGCGCGGCGCGTTGCGCTCGCGCGCGCCGTAGCGCTCGACCCGCAGCTCATGCTCTACGACGAGCCGTTCACCGGGCTCGATCCCATCTCGCTCGGAGTTATCGCGCGCCTCATCCGCGAGCTGAACGATTCGCTCGGCGCGACATCGATCATCGTCAGCCACGACGTGGATGAATGCCTCGACCTGGTCGATCACCTCTATTTCATGGCCGATGGCCGCGTCGTCTCCGAGGGCGATCCGCAGTCCGTGCGCGGCTCGCGCGAGCCGTTCGTCGATCAGTTCGTGCACGGCAAGCCGGACGGGCCGGTGCCGTTCAACTATCCGGCGCCGAGCTACGACGCCGATCTCGAGCTGGCGGGACGCTGAGATGGCTGGCGGCGCGCTGCGCGCGTTCTTCGAACGCCTCGGGGGCTGGGTGACCGCGCGCGTCTGGCGACTCGGCTTCGCGAGCCGATTCCTCGGCTACATGCTGCTGCACTCGGGCACCGCGCTGCGGCGTTTTCCCCTCACCATCCGCGAGATCTACTTCTCCGGGGTGCTGTCGCTCGTCATCATCCTCGTCTCGGGGCTGTTCGTCGGCATGGTGCTCGGGCTGCAGGGCTACAACACACTCGAGCGCTATGGCTCGTCCGAGGCGCTTGGCGTCCTGGTGGCGCTCTCGCTGGTGCGCGAGCTCGGTCCGGTCGTCGCCGGCCTGCTCTTCGCCAGCCGCGCCGGCTCGGCGATCACCGCCGAGATCGGTCTGATGAAGGCGACCGAGCAGATCTCGGCCATGGAAATGATGGCGGTCGATCCGATCGCGCGCGTCGTCGCGCCGCGCTTCTGGGGCGGCGTGATCTCGATGCCGCTGCTCGCGGCCTTGTTTTCCGCGATGGGCATTTTCGGCGGCTATCTTATCGGCGTGCGGCTGATCGGCGTCGACGAAGGCGCTTTCTGGTCGCAGATGCAGGCGGCGGTAGACTTGCGCGAGGACATCCTGAATGGCGTGATCAAGAGCTTCGTGTTCGGCATCGCGGTGTCGTGGATCGCGGTGTTCGAGGGCTACGACGCCCCGCCAACCGCCGAGGGCGTGTCGGGCGCGACCACGCGCACCGTGGTTACCTCGTCGCTCGCGATCCTCGCGCTCGATTTCATATTGACCGCGCTCATGTTCACCGGAGGTAACGTAAGATGAACCGCTCCACGATCGATCTCTGGGTCGGACTATTCGTCGCGGCGGGACTCGGCGCGCTGCTTTTCCTCGCGCTGAAAGTGGGCAATCTCGCGTCGTTCTCGACCAACGAGGTTTATCGCGTAACGGCCAACTTTGCTAACATCGGCGGGCTGAAGGTGCGCGCACCGATCAAGAGCGCGGGGGTGGTCGTCGGACGGGTGAGCGACATCCGCTTCGACGACCAGGCCTACGAGGCGATTGTCACCATGAGCCTCGATTCGCAGTACAAATTTCCGCGCGATACCGTGGCGAAAATTCTCACTTCGGGGCTGCTCGGCGAGCAATACATCGGTCTCGAGGCCGGCGGCGACAGCAAGATGCTTGCGAACGGCGACCGCCTGCGGCTCACTCAGTCGGCGGTGGTGCTGGAGAACCTGATCGGGCAGTTCCTGTTCAACAAGGCGACGGAAGGCGGGGACAACAAGAAATGAATCGGCTCGCCTTCGCATTCGTCATCGTGCTGGCGTCGGGTTGCGCCACCGTGCAGAACCCCGACCCGCGCGATCCCTACGAGGGCTTCAACCGCTCGGTGTTCTCCTTCAACGACGGGCTGGACCGGGCCATCCTCAAACCGGTGGCCACGGCGTACCGCGACGTGCTGCCGAGCCCGCTGCGCGTCATGGTGCGCAACTTCTTCTCCAACATTTCGGATGTCTTCATCGGTGTCAACAACATGTTGCAGGGCAAGCCAGGCGAGGGGTTCAATGACTGGGCGCGCGTGCTGTGGAACACCACGATTGGGCTGGGGGGCATAAACGACGTGGCGAGCGAGATGGGGTTGGAAAAGCACGACGAGGACTTCGGCCAGACCTTCGGCGTGTGGGGCGTGAAGAGCGGCCCATACCTCGTGCTGCCGTTCTTCGGACCGAGCGACGTGCGCGACGGCGTCGGGCTCGGTTTCGACCTCTATTTCTCGCCCTTGCTCGGCTACCACAATGTGCCGGTGCGCAACAGCATGGCGGCGGTGCGCGTCGTGAACGACCGCGCCGAGCTGCTCCAGGCGAGCACGATCGTCGAGCAGGCGGCGCTGGACGAGTATGCGTTCCGGCGCGATTTCTACCTGCAGCGTCGCAGGAGCCTCATCTATGACGGGAATCCGCCGCGCGAGCGGCTGCCGGAGGAGTGAGACATGCTGCGCATGATCGAACGCTTCGCGTTGCTCATCGTTTGTACGTCGCTCGCGGTGCCGGTCGCCGGCGCCGCGGCGCAACCGACGCCCGACGTCTTGGTCAAGCAGGTCACGCTCGAGGTGCTGGACATCGTCAAGCGCGATCGCGACATCCAGGCCGGCGACCACAAGAAGATCATCGCGCTGGTCGAGGAGAAGGTGCTGCCGCACTTCGATTTCGAGACCATGACGCGCATCGCGATGGGGCGCAACTGGCGGCAGGCCTCGCCCGAGCAGAGGAAACGCCTGGTCGTCGAGTTCAAGACATTGCTGGTGCGCACCTATTCGAGCGCGATCTCCAATTACCAGGACGAGAAATTCGAGTTCAGGCCGCTGCGGGCGGCGCCGGACGCGACCGACGTCACGGTCAACGTGCGCGTGATCCAGCCCGGCCGCGAGGCGGTGGCGATCGACTACGACATGGAAAACACCCCGGACGGCTGGAAGTGCTACAACGTGTACGTCGCCGGCGTAAGCCTAGTGGCGAACTACCGTACCGAGTTCGACGCCGAGGTGCGCAAGAACGGCGTCGAAGGGCTGCTCAAGTCGCTCGAAGCGAAGAACAAGTCGCTCGAGCACGCGCCGATCGCAGGCAAGAAGTGATGCGGCGCGACGGCGCGCGGCTGATGCTGAGCGGTCCGGTGACCCTCGCCAACGTCGCGCAGGTGCTCGCCGAAGGGATGCGCGAGCTGCGCGACGGCGCGCGCACGGTCGACTTGGGCGAGGTCACAGAGATCGATTCCTCGCTGCTCGCCGCCATGCTCGCCTGGATGCGCGAGGCTCGGCACGAGGGAGTCGAGATCGGCTTCGACCGCCTGCCCGAGGGGCTGGTCACCATCGCCCGCCTGTACGGCGTAGACGGCTTGCTTGTCGGGCCGGGCGCAGGGCACTGATTCCAGCGATCGAGATTCGCTGCGATGCGAGGATACGGGAATGGTGACGGCTGAGAGCGTCAGGCGGGGGATCGCCGCCGGGCTCGCCTGCGAGCACCTCGAGGTGGAGGGCGACGGCCAGCATTTCACGGCGCTCGTCGTGTCGCGCGAGTTCGAGGGGCGCAGCCGCGTGCAGCGCCACCAGCTGGTTTACGCCGCGCTCGGCGAACGCATGCGTGAGGAGATCCACGCGCTGTCGATGCGCACGCTCACGCCCGGAGAGTGGCGCGCCGATGGATAAGCTGCGCATCACCGGCGGCGTGCCGCTGGAAGGTGACGTCCCGATTTCGGGCGCGAAGAACGCGGCGCTGCCGATCATGGCGGCGACCCTGCTCGCGCCCGGCGTGCACCGGCTGCGCAACGTGCCGCGACTGCGCGACACGCAGACCTTCGCCCGTGTGCTCGAGCTGCTCGGTGCCAAGGTGTCGCTCGACGGCAACCTGCTCACGATCGACACGCACGCGGTCAAGTCGGTTGAGGCCCCCTACGAGCTGGTGAAGACCATGCGCGCCAGCATCTACGTGCTTGGGCCGCTGCTGGCTCGCTTCGGCGAGGCGCGGGTGTCCTTGCCGGGAGGCTGCGCCTGGGGGCCGCGGCCGGTCAATCTGCACCTGGCGGGGCTGCAGGCGATGGGCGCCAAGCTCGATATCGAGCACGGCTACATCGTCGGCCGCGACGTGAGGCTGAGGGGCGCGACGGTGAGCTTCGACGTGGTCTCGGTCGGCGCCACGGCGCAGCTCATGATGGCCGCGGTTCTCGCGCAGGGCACGACCGTGCTGGAGAACGTGGCCATCGAGCCCGACGTGACCGCGCTGGGCGAGGCGCTGCTCGCCTGCGGAGCATGCATCGAGGGGCTCGGCTCGCGGCGCCTGACGGTTCAAGGCGTGAGCGCGCTGCGGCCGATCGACGCGACGATCATCCCCGACCGGATCGAAGCGGCGACCTTTGCGGCGGCGGCGGCGATGACGGGCGGCTGCATCCGGCTGCTCGGCGTCGTGCCGGAGCATTTCGCGGCCGCGCTGCGCAAGCTGGAAGAGGCCGGCTGCGCGATCGAGCGCGCCGCGGACACGGTCACCGTGTCCGGTCCGCCGCGACCGGCAGCGGTTAACGTGGTAACGCAGCCGTTCCCGGGATTCCCCACCGACATGCAGGCGCAGATGATCGCCGTCTGTGCAATCGCCGATGGCACGAGCGTGGTCGAAGACACGATCTATCACGACCGGTTCACCCATGTGCAGGAGCTGGCGCGCATGGGGGCGCGCATCGAGCTGAAAGGCAACGTCGCGGTGGTAAACGGCGTCGAGCACCTCTCCGGGGCGCAAGTGATGGCCACCGATTTGCGCGCCTCCGCGAGCCTGGTGATCGCCGGCCTGGCGGCGCAGGGCGAGACCGTCATCGACCGCATCTACCACCTCGACCGCGGCTACGAAGCGCTCGAGAAGAAGCTCGCGCGCCTGGGCGCGCGCATCGAACGGGTGCGTTGACGCAGTGCGGTAAAATCCCGCGCTCGGCCACGCGGGTTCCCCTTCCATGACCATTGGCATCGCCCTGTCCAAGGGGCGCATCTACCAGGAGACGGCGCCGCTGCTCGCGCGCGTGGGCCTGCGCGCGCAGGAGGATCCCGAGACTTCGCGCAGGCTCGTGATCGGCACCAACCGTCCGGGAGTCCGGCTGATCATCGTGCGCGCCTCCGACACGCCGACCTACGTGCAGTACGGCGGCGCCGACCTCGGCATCGCGGGCAAGGACGTGCTGGTCGAGCACGGCGGCGAAGGGCTGTACCAGCCCGTCGACCTCGGCATCGCGCGCTGCCGCATGATGGTCGCGGTACGCGAGGGCTTCGATTACGAGGGCGCCGTGCGGCGCGGCGCGCGTCTTCGCGTCGCGACCAAGTACCTGCGCACCACGCGCGAGCACTTCGCCGCCAAGGGCGTGCACGTCGATCTGATCAAGCTGTACGGCTCGATGGAGCTCGCCCCGCTCGTGGGCCTCGCGGACGCGATCGTCGACCTGGTTTCGAGCGGCAACACGCTGCGCGCCAACAAGCTGGTGGCCGTCGAGGAGATCATGCCGGTGTCTGCACGTCTCGTCGTCAACCAGGCGGCGCTCAAGACCAAGCGCGCGCAGCTGCAGAAGCTGATCGACGCGTTTGCCGCCGCGGCGCTGGAAGCGCGATGAAGCTGCGCCGGCTCGATTCGCGCGCACCCGGGTTCGACGCCGAGCTCGTGCGCCTGACGCGCTACGAAGCCGCACAGGACGAGGCGGTCGAGGCGGCGGTGCGCTCCATCGTCGCCGACGTGCGCACGCGCGGCGACGCGGCACTGCTCAATTACACGCGCAGGTTCGACCGCGTCGACGCGCGCTCGGTGGCCGAGCTCGAGATTCCGCGCACCGAGCTGCGCGCGGCGCTCGAGGCGCTACCGGCGCGCGAGCGTGCGGCCCTGGAGGAGGCGGCCGCGCGCGTACGCGGCTTCCATGAGCGCCAGCTCGGTGAATCCTGGCAGTACCGCGAGGCGGACGGAACGCTCCTCGGCCAGCGCGTGAGCGCGCTCGGGCGCGTGGGGCTGTACGTGCCGGGCGGCAAGGCGGCCTATCCGTCCTCGGTGCTGATGAACGCGATTCCCGCGCGGGTGGCGGGCGTGGGCGAGCTCGTCATGGTGAGCCCGACGCCCGGCGGCGAGAGGAATCCGCTCGTGCTCGCCGCCGCCGCGCTCGCCGGCGTCGACCGCGTGTTCGCGCTGGGCGGCGCGCAGGCCGTGGCCGCGCTCGCCTATGGCACCGTGAGCGTGCCCGCCGTGGACAAGATCGTAGGCCCGGGCAACGCCTACGTCGCCGCCGCCAAGCGCCAGGTGTTCGGGCAGGTCGGCATCGACATGATCGCCGGTCCCTCGGAGATCCTCGTGATCAGCGACGGCAGCACGCCGCCCGATTGGCTGGCCATGGATCTCTTCTCGCAGGCCGAGCACGACGAGCTCGCGCAGGCGATCCTGCTATCGCCGAGCGCCAGCCACCTGGACGAGGTCGAGCAGGCGATCGCGCGGCTCCTGCCCGCGATGCCGCGTCGGACGGTGATCGAGGCCTCGCTCGGCGCGCGCGGCGCGCTCGTCGCGACGCGCGACCTCGAGGAGGCCTGCGCGCTCGCCAACCGCATCGCGCCCGAGCACCTTGAACTCTCGGTGGCCGAGCCCGAGGCCTGGCTCGGCAAGCTGAAGAACGCGGGCGCGATCTTCCTCGGTCGCTGGAGCTCGGAAGCGGTCGGCGACTACTGCGCCGGCCCGAATCACGTCCTGCCGACTGCCGGCACGGCGCGCTTTTCCTCGCCGCTGGGCGTGTACGACTTCCAGAAGCGCTCCAGCCTGATCGGCGTGTCGCGCGAAGGCGCCGCCGCGCTAGGACGCATCGCCGCGACGCTCGCCGAGGGCGAAGGCCTCGCCGCGCACGCGCGCTCGGCCGAGATGAGGTTCAAGTGACCCCCGAGGAACTCGTCAGGCCGGAGATCCTGGCGCTCAAGGCCTATCACGTCCCGGAGTCCGAGGGCATGGTGAAGCTCGACGCCATGGAAAATCCCTATGCTCTGCCGGCGGAGATGCGCCGCGAGCTCGCGCAGGTGCTCGCGACGGTCGACCTGAACCGCTATCCCGATCCCACTGGGCGCAGGTTGCGCGAGCTGCTCGCGCGCGCGATGCGCGTTCCGCAGGGCATGGAGCTGCTGCTCGGCAACGGCTCGGACGACCTGATCCAGATCGTCACCTGGGCGCTCGCGCGGCCGGGCGCGGTGATGATGTACCCGGTGCCGACCTTCGTCATGTACGGCATGGACGCGACGCTGGCCGGCATGAAGAAAGTCGAGGTGCCGCTGCGCGCGGATTTCACGCTCGATCGCGCGGCATTCGTCGCGCAGGTGAAGGCGCACGATCCGGCGCTCGTGTTCCTCGCCTACCCGAACAACCCGACCGGCGCGCTGTACGCCGAGGACGACGTGCTCGCGATCCTGCGGGCGGCGCGCGGCGTCGTGGTCCTCGACGAGGCCTACCACGTGTTCGCGCAGAAGAGCTTCATGCCTCGGCTCGGCGAATTTCCCAACCTTGTGGTGATGCGCACCGTGTCCAAGCTCGGGCTGGCCGGCATCCGGCTCGGCTACCTGGCGGCGCATGCGCGCTGGGTCGAGCAGTTCAACAAGGTGCGCCAGGCCTACAACGTCAACGTGCTAACGCAGGCCGCCGCGTTGTACGTGCTCGAGCGCGTGGAGGTGCTGGAAGAACAGGCGGCGCGCATCCGTGCCGAGCGCGCGCGGCTCGGCGCGGCGCTCGCCGCGCTCGACGGCATCGCTGTGTTCCCGTCCGAGGCGAATTTCTTCATGATCCGCGTGCGTGACGCGAACCGCACCTACGAGGCGCTGCGCCGCCAGGGCGTGCTGGTTAAGAACCTGCACGGCGGCACGGGCCTGGCCAACTGCCTGCGCGTGACGGTCGGCACGCCCGACGAAAACCGTATACTGCTGACTGCGCTGCGCGAAGCGCTCTGAGACCTTTATGCGTACCGCCGAAGTCGTCCGCAACACGAAGGAAACGCAGATCCGCGTCCGGCTGAATCTCGACGGACGCGGCACGGCGAAGCTCGCCACCGGAATCCCGTTCCTCGAGCACATGCTCGATCAGGTCGCGCGCCACGGCGCGCTCGACCTGGAGATCGACGCGAAGGGCGACCTGCACATCGATGCGCACCACACCGTCGAGGACATCGGCATCACGCTCGGGCAGGCGCTCGCCAAGGCGCTCGGCGACAAGGCCGGCATCCGCCGCTTCGGGCACGCCTACGTGCCGCTCGACGAGGCGTTGTCGCGCGTGGTGATCGACTTCTCGGGGCGGCCGGGCCTCGAGTTCCACGTCCCCTGGACGCGCGCGCTCATCGGCGAGTTCGACGTCGACCTGGTGCACGAGTTCTTCCAGGGCTTCGTCAACCACGCCATGGCGACGCTGCACATCGACAACCTGCGCGGCGACAACGCGCACCACCAGTGCGAGACGGTGTTCAAGGCGTTCGCGCGCGCGCTGCGCAGCGCCACCGAGGTCGACGCGCGCGCCGCGGGCGCGATCCCATCAACGAAGGGTTCGCTGTAAGTTGAAAATCGCAGTCGTCGATTACGGCATGGGGAACCTGCGCTCCGTGTCGAAGGCGCTCGAGCGTGTGGCGCCCGAGACCGAGGTGCAGGTGACCTCCGACGCGGCGGCGATCCGCGCCGCCGAGCGCGTCGTCGTGCCTGGGCAGGGCGCAATGCCGGACTGCATGCGCGAGCTCGACGCGCGCGGCCTGCGCGCGCCAGTGATAGAGGCGGCCGGCAGCAAGCCCTTTCTCGGCATCTGCATCGGCCTGCAGATGCTGTTCGAGAGGAGCGACGAGGGCGGGGTCGCGGGCCTCGGCCTGCTCGCCGGCATCGTGCGCCGCTTCGCGCAAGACTTGCGCGATCCAGCGAGCGGCGCGCGGCTCAAGGTGCCGCACATGGGCTGGAATGAGGTGACGCAGGCGAAGAGCCACGCGCTGTGGCGAGGCATCGACGACGGCGCGCGCTTCTATTTCGTGCACAGCTACTACGCCGACGAGGCGGATCACGCGCTCGCCAGCGGGCGCACCCGCTACGGCTCGGCCTTTACCTGCGCGGTTGCGCGCGATAACATCTTTGCCGTACAGTTCCATCCGGAAAAGAGCCAAGCCGCAGGACTGCAGCTGCTGCGAAACTTCGTACACTGGCGACCCTGATCTCCGCGCATTCCGCGCAATCCCGGAATCGATTCGCGATCGTTCTTCTTCCGCCGCGCGTTAGCTGCCGCGTCCGGCCCATGTAACACCCGTCAATCAAGCCATGCTGATCATCCCCGCGATCGACCTCAAGGACGGGCGCTGCGTGCGCCTCAAGCAGGGCGACATGAAGAGCGCCACCGTGTTCTCCGACGACCCGGTGGCCATGGCGCGTCACTGGGCGGACGAGGGTGCGCGCCGGCTGCACATCGTCGACCTGAACGGCGCGGTCGCTGGCCGGCCGAAGAACGAGAAAGTAATCCGCGAGATGATCAAGGCGGTCGGCGAGCGGCTGCCCATCGAGCTGGGCGGCGGCATCCGCGACCTCGACACGATCGAGAGCTACATCGACGCGGGCGTGGCCTTCGTGGTGATCGGCACCGCGGCGGTCAAGAACCCGGGCTTCCTGTCGGATGCCTGCTACGCCTTTCCCGGGCGCATCATCGCGGGTCTGGATGCGAAGGACGGCAAGGTCGCCGTGGAAGGCTGGTCGAAGATGACCGGACACGACGTCCTCGACCTGGCGAAGAAATACGAAGAGTACGGCGTCGAGGCGATCATCTACACCGACATCGGACGCGACGGCATGCTGAGCGGCGTCAATATCGAGGCCACGCTCAAGCTCGCGCAGGCGATCAAGACGCCGATAATCGCATCCGGCGGCATCGCGAGCCTCAAGGACGTGCAGGCGCTGTGCGAGAAGCTGTCCCCGGAAGGGATCATCGGTGCGATCACCGGCCGCGCGCTGTACGAGGGCACGCTCGATTTCAAGAAGGCACAGGCGGCCGCGGATAAGGCGACCGGCAAGGGCGACTAGGCCATGGGCCTCGCCAAGCGGGTGATTCCGTGCCTCGACGTCACCGCTGGGCGCGTGGTGAAGGGCGTCAATTTCGTCGCGCTGCGCGACGCCGGCGACCCGGTCGAGATCGCGGCGCGCTACGACGCCGAGGGCGCCGACGAGTTGTGTTTCCTGGACATTACCGCGAGCTCCGACGAGCGCGACATCATCGTGCATGTCATCGAGGCGGTGGCCGAGCGCGTGTTCATACCCCTCACCGTAGGCGGCGGCGTGCGCAGGGTCGAGGACGTGCGCCGCCTGCTGAACGCCGGCGCGGACAAGGTGTCTATCAACACGGCGGCGGTGCAGAACCCCGAACTGATACGCGAAGCCTCCGGCCGCGTCGGAAACCAGTGCATCGTCGTGGCTATCGACGCGAAACGACGCGCGGACGGCGCCGGCTGGGAGGTGTACACGCACGGCGGGCGCCGGCCGACTGGCATCGACGCGGTAGACTGGGCGCGGCGCATGCAGGAAGCGGGGGCGGGTGAGATCCTGCTCACGAGCATGGACCGCGACGGCACGCGCGAGGGCTTCGATCTCGGTCTGACGCGCGCGGTGAGCGATGCGGTCGCCGTGCCGGTGATCGCCTCGGGCGGCGTCGGCACGCTCGCGCACATGGCCGAAGGAGTGCTGGATGGGGGCGCCGACGCGGTGCTCGCGGCGAGCATCTTCCACTTCGGCGACTACAGCGTGCGCCAGGCGAAGGAGTACATGCGCGGCCGCGGCATCGAGGTCAGGCTATGAGCGAATGGCTCGACGAGCTCAACTGGAACGAGCAGGGACTCGTTCCGGCGATCGCTCAGGACGCCGCGAGCGGGCACGTGCTGACGCTCGCCTGGATGAACCGCGAGTCGCTCGCCGAGACCGCGAAGACGGGTCGCGCCGTGTACTGGTCGCGCTCGCGCGGCCGGCTGTGGCGCAAGGGGGAAGAGTCTGGCCACGTGCAGAAGGTGCTCGAAATGCGCCTGGACTGCGACGCCGACGCCGTGCTGCTGAAAGTGGAGCAGGTCGGCGGCATCGCCTGCCACACCGGGCGCGAGCGCTGCTTTTTCCGCAAGCTCGAGGACGGGAGGTGGGTGACGACCGATCCGGTGAAGAAGGATCCTTCGCTAATCTACGGAAGAAAATGAAGCCTGGAATGTACGAAGCGCTGGAGCGCATCGCCGCGGTGATAAACGAGCACCGGCGCGGCGATCCCGAGAAGTCCTACGTCGCGCGCCTCACGGCTAAGGGCGAGGACGCGGTGCTGAAGAAGATCGGCGAGGAGGCCACCGAGACGGTGCTCGCGGCGAAGGGCGGGGACCGCCTGCAGCTGGTGCGCGAGACGGCCGACCTGTGGTTCCACTGCATGATCGCGCTCGCGGAGCACGGCCTCGGTCCCGACGACGTGCTCGCCGAACTGCACCGGCGCGAGGGCATTTCCGGGATCGACGAGAAGGCGGCGCGTAACGGCGCCGGCAAAGAGGGCAAATGACCACGCAGGACTGCGTCTTCTGCAAGATCGCGCGCGGCGACATCCCCTCGCGGAAAGTGTACGAGGACGAGGACGTGTTCGCGTTCCACGACATCCGGCCGCTTGCGCCCGTGCACTTCATGATCATTCCGAAAGAGCACGTCGATTCGCTGTACGAGGCGGGCATGAAGCAGCACAAGGCGCTCGGCAAGATGCTAGCTCTTGCAGGCGAGCTCGCCCGCAAGGAGGGCGCGAACGACGGCTTCCGCGTCATCATCAATACCGGGCGGGTGGGACACCAGGAGGTGTATCATCTGCATATGCACGTGATCGGTGGCCCGGATACGCTGGGCCCCATGATTTCGAAGAGGAAATAGGAGGAACTTATGGGTTCGCTCAGCATCTGGCATTGGCTGATCGTCCTCGTCATCGTGATGCTGATCTTCGGCACGAAGAAGCTGCGCAACATCGGCACGGATCTGGGCGGTGCGGTGCGCGGATTCAAGGAAGGCATGCGCGAAGGCACCCGCGAGGGCGCCGAGGGCGCGACGCCGCCGCAGGTCACCGGCAAGACGGTCGAAGGCGAGGTCAAGGGCAAGACCGAGACCAGGGCCTAGGCCCTGGTCCGGATCCGTCGCCGTATCGACTGACGGGCGCCTGGCGGGCGCCCTTTTCATCTTAGGATTCCGCGAGCTGACGTGTTCGACATCGGTTTCTCGGAGCTGCTGGTCATCGGCCTGGTCGCGCTGATCGTGATCGGGCCCGAGCGGCTGCCGCGCGTGGCGCGTACCGTCGGCCATCTCGCCGGCCGGCTGCAGCGCTACGTCGCGGACGTGAAAGCGGATATCAACCGCGAGATGGAGCTCGACGAGCTGCGCAAGATGCGCGACGAGATGCAGCAGGCGGCGAGCGAGATGGAGACCTCGGTACGCAAGGAGCTCAACGAGACCGAGCAGGCGCTCAATCAGGCGGTGACCGAAGCCGCCGCACCCGCGTCCGAGCCCGAGCCGCAGAAGGAACTACCGGAGAAGAGCGCCACGCCCGAGGCGCGTGGATGAGCGACCAGGACACCTTCATGTCGCACCTGATCGAGCTGCGCCAGCGGCTCGTGCGTGCGGTGTTCGCGGTGCTCGCGGTGTTCGTCGTGCTGTTCATCTACCCCGGCTCGGGCCCGATCTACGACTTCCTCGCGGCGCCGCTCATGCGGGCGCTGCCCGAGGGCGCCAAGATGATCGCCACGGGGGTGGTGACCCCGTTCGTCGTGCCGATGAAGGTGACCGCGATGGTCGCCCTGTTCATTGCCCTGCCCTACGTGCTGTACCAGGCCTGGGCGTTCGTCGCGCCGGGACTCTACGAGCACGAGAAGAAGCTCGCGCTGCCGCTCATCGTCGGCAGCACGGTGCTGTTCTTCATGGGCGTCGCGTTCTGCTACTACGTCGTGTTCGTGCGCGTGTTTCATTTCATCCACCAGTTCGCGCCCAAGTCGATTACCCCCGCGCCGGACATCGAGGCCTACTTCAGCTTCGTGATCACGATGTTCATCGCCTTCGGGCTCACTTTCGAGATCCCGATCCTTGTCATTATTCTGGTGCGCGTCGGCATCGTCGAAGTAGAGAAGCTGCGCGACGCGCGCCCGTACGTGATCGTCGGCGCATTCGTGGTCGCCGCGATCGTCACCCCGCCGGACGTGATCTCGCAGATCATGCTGGCGATACCGATGTGCCTGCTGTACGAGGCAGGGCTTTTGTTCGCGCGCTTCGTCGCCACGCGTGCCAAGCAGGCGCAGGCGGGCGAACTGCAGATGAGCGACGAGGAAATGGAGCGCGAGCTCGATCGCTAGCGCGCGAACGCAGCGCCGGCTTATCTTTTCGTCTAGGTTACAGAATCCGCCGGTTGGAGTAGATTCTTCCACCCGCGGAAGCAATTCCCATGTCGCATATCAACGCCGGGCGCACCGCCAGCGAGACGGTGTACGCGCCCAAGCTCACCACCAAGCAGTTCGTCTGGCTGATTGGCAGCCTGTGTCGCGTGCACGGCGTGCCTTTCGACGCGGTGCGCCTAGTGCAGCGCTTTCCGGCGCCTCATCTGCGCGAAGTGCTGAGTGAAGCGGTGCGCGCGCAAGGCTTGCGCGCCGAGCTGCTGACACCGCGCGGCGGCGAGCTGGAGGCGCTGTCGCTGCCGGCGATTGCTTTCCTGCGCCCCGACATGACGCACAGCCTGCCGGCGGCGCGCCCCGAGCCGATCCCCGGGCTGATCGCAAAGTGCGAGGCGGGCCGGCTGCTGCACGTCGAGGCCTGCACCGACCTGCCGCGCACGCGCTTCACGCGCAACTTCGAGGAGTTCTTCGAGCCCGAGGTGATCGTGGCTGCGCCCCAGAGCGAGTCGCCGCACTAGCCGCCGACGCGCAGGCCGAACGCCCAGCAAAGCGCCGAAAAGCTGAAGAAAGCGAGCGCGGTCGACACGAGGATCACGGCGGCGATGCGCTCGGCGTTCGCGCCCTGGCGCTCAGCGAACAGAAACACCGTGCCAGCGGCGGGCAGCGCCGCGGCGAGCACCAGCGTGCGCATTTCGAGCTGCGGCAGGCGAAAGACGTAGACGGCCACCAGCCCGGCGAGGTAGGGATGCGCGAGCAGCTTCGCCGCTGCAATCACCATCACGTCTGTGCGCGCGATGTGCGTGCCCGGTCGGTAGAGCGACACCCCGATCGTGAACAGCGCCACCGGCACCGCCGCTTCGCCGAGCAGGCGCACGAGCTGGTCGGCGGGCAGCCACAGGCTCGCCTGCGACGCCGAGAACGCGGCTCCGGCGATCACGCCCCAGATCATCGGGTTCTTCGCGATGCGCGTGAGCACCCCGGCGAGCGCGACGCCGAATTCCGCGCCGTGGTGATCCTGCAGCGCCGAAAGCGCGAGCGCGAGCGACACCAGCACGAGCAGGTCGGCCATGCCGGCGGCGATGAGCGGCGCGAGCGCTGCGTGTCCGAGGATCGGCGGCAGCAGCGCGAATCCCATGTAGCCCCAGTTCGACCAGGACGCCCCGAGCGCCGCGAAGGCCGCGTCGCGCAAGCTCTCGCGGGCCATGCCGCGTACCAGCAGGGCGACGGCGGCGAACAGCGCGAGCCCGGTCGTGAGGTAGGCGAAGAACACGGGCAGGTTGACGAGTTCCTCGAAGGGCGTGCGTGCGGCGAAGCGGAACAGCAGGCACGGCAGCGCGAAGTACAGGACGAAGGTGTTCAGCGCGGGCACTGCGTTCTCCGGCAGCAGGCGCAGCCGCGCGGCGAGATAGCCGCACAGAATCAGGGCGAAGAACGGCGTGGTCACCTGGAAGATGGCGAGCATGAGGGCGCGACTATAGGTGAAGTGCAGTAGGCGGAACCAACTGGATTTATCCCGTCGTCCAGATTACAAAATCCTGACATCAGAGTAGATTTCCCCGAGGGGGGATCTCTCGATGGCTCAGGCCACCGCGACGCCGGCGCAGGGTGAGGCGCACGGCCGCGCGCTCGACGGCGCGCAATTCGTCTGGCTGGTCGGCAGCCTTTGTCGCATCAACCACCTGCCGTTCGACCCGCGGCTGCTGCTCCAGCGCTTCCCGGCGCCGCACAGCGTCAGGCAGCTTCATGAAGCACTGAAAGCTCTCGGCTTTCGTACCGGCGAATCGGCCTGCAATCCCGGGAAGCTTCGCTTACCCTGCGTCGCCTTTCTGAAGCGCGAGCCGTCCCGCCCGGCGATCCTGGTCAAGCGCGACGCCGAGCGAACGACTTATTTTCAAGCCGGTTCGCCGATACCCGACACCGTCGCCAATTCGGACCTCGCCGAAACCTTCGGGCCCACAGCGATCCTCGTGCGCCACGAGGCCGCGGCCGAGCCCACGGGCGACGGGGCCGAAGCCCCCGGTAAGTTCGGCTTCCGCTGGTTCTGGGCCGAGCTTCTCAAGCACCGCCGCGTGTGCCGCGCCGTGATCGCCGCCTCCCTTTTCATCCAGCTCCTCGGCTTCGCCACCCCCTTGGGAACCCAGGTCGTGATTGACAAGGTGGTCGTCCACCAGACGCAGAGCACGCTCGTCGCGATCGCGGTGGGCCTCGCCATGTTCATGATCTTCAACGCCGTCATGACCTGGCTGCGGCAGTACTTCCTGATCCACACGGGAAACCGCGTCGACGCGGTACTCGGCAACCAGGTGTTCCGGCACATCCTGCGCCTCTATCTCCCTTACTTTGAGCATCGCCCGACAGGCGTGCTGGTCGCGCGCGTGCACGCCGTGGAGACGATTCGCGACTTCCTCGCGGGTGCGGCGGTGTCGCTGCTCCTGGACCTCCCGTTCCTTCTGATCTTCGTCGCGGTGATGTTCTTCTACAGCTGGCAGTTGACGCTCATCGCGCTCGGGATGCTCGGCCTCGTGGCGGCGTTGAGCCTCGGAGTCACCCCGACCTTCCGCGCGCGGCTCAACCGCCAGTTCCTGCTAGGGGCGAGGAACCAGGCGTTTCTCACCGAATACGTCTCCGGCATCGAGACCGTCAAATCGCTGCAGATGGAGCCGCGGCTGGAAGAGCGCTACGACGAGATCCTCGCCAACTACCTCGACTCGAGCTTCGCCACGCGCACGCTCTCCAACACCTACAACGTCGCGGCGAACGCGCTCGAGCAGGTCATGACGCTCGCGATCTTGTGCGTCGGGGCGCTGCTCGTGATGCGCAACGACGGCTTCACCATCGGCATGCTGGTCGCCTTCCAGATGTTCGCCAGCCGCATGAGCCAGCCGATGCTGCGCCTGGCGGGCCTGTGGCAGGAGTTCCAGCAGGCGAACATTGCGATCAAGCGCCTGGGCGACATCATGGACGCGCCGGTCGAACCGTACACGCTCGTCCCCTCGCGCGCCGGCGAGTCAAGGGGCGAAGTGGCGATCCGCGGCCTCGGATTCCGCTACTCGCCCGGGCACCCCTGGCTCTTCCGCGGCCTCGACCTCGGCCTCAAGCCCGGGAAGCTCACTGTTCTCACTGGCCCTTCCGGCTCAGGGAAGAGCACCCTGTCCAAGCTGCTCCTCGGCTTCTACCAGCCCGAAGAGGGAAAGATCGAGATCGACGGCCGGGACCTGCGCCATTTTTCCGCCAACGAACTGCGGCAGAACTTCGGCATCGTTCCTCAGGAAACCTACCTTTTCTCGGGCACCATCTACGAGAACCTCATCGCCGCCAACCCCAATGCCGGCTTCCCCGACGTCGTCCAGGCCGCGAAGATCGCCGAGATCCACGACGTGATCGAAAGACTGCCCAAAGGCTACAACACCGAAATCGGCGAGCACGGCGTGGGCCTCTCCGGCGGCCAGAAGCAACGCCTAGCGATTACCCGCGCCATCCTCAAGCGCCCGAAGATTCTCGTTTTCGACGAGGCGACCAGCAGTCTCGACCCGGCGACCGCGGAGCAGTTCGCGCAAACCGTGAACCAGCTCAAGGGACGCGTCACCACGCTATTCATTGCGCACCAAGTGCCGAGGGGATTGCAGGTGGACGAGGTGGTGAGGCTGGGCGAACGGGTCGCGCAGATAAAAGTGATCGAAGAAGAGTCCATCTAATAAGGAGCGCACTGAATGATCGATCCAAGCAACTTTGCGCCGCCGCTCCTGCGCATCCAGGAGCGCCCCCCCGCGCCGCTCGCAGGGTGGACGTTCCGCCTCCTGGTGGTGTTGCTCCTGTGCGTGATTGCGTGGGCGACGCTCGCGCGGCTCGACATCGTCGCGGTGGCGGACGGCAAGCTCGTCCCGGCGCAGTACCTTCAGATCGTGCAGCCCGCCGAGCAGGGAATGGTGAAGGAACTCCTGGTGCGCGAGGGGCAGGGCGTAAAGGCCGGGCAGGTGCTCGTGCGCATGGACCCGGTGTTCACCAAAGCCGACCTCGGGACGGCGCAGAACGACTTCCACACCAAGCGCCTGGCGCTTGCGCGCATCGAGGCGCAGCTCGGGGGCGCAAAGCTCGAGCGCGCGACGGACGATCCGCCGAGGCTGTACGCGCAGGCCGAGGCGCAGTACGCGGCGAACGTGGCGGCGTACCGCAATGCGCTCGCGCAGGAGCGAAGTCTCCTCGAGAAGGCGCGAAACGACCTCGATGCGGCGCGCGCGACGAAGACGAAGCTGGAAGCGGTCCTGCCTACCTACGTCGAGCAGGAAAAGGCCTACCGCAAGCTCGCCCGGGACGGCTTCGCCGGCCAGCTCATGGCGGCCGATAAGGCGCGCGAACGGATCGAGAAGGAGCAGGACCTGCGCGCGCAGGAGTTCGTGATCCGCTCCAACCTCGCGCTGATCGAGCAGTCGCGCCACAAGATCGCTCAGATCACGGCGGACTACCGGCGAAGCTTGGAGGCCGAGCGCGTCGAGACCGCGGCGCAGCTCGAGAAGGCCCGCCAGGAGCTCGCCAAGCACGCGCGCAGGAGCGAGCTCCTCGAGCTCAAGGCGCCCGCCGACGGGACGGTCAAGGACCTCGCCACGCACACGGCCGGCACCGTGGCCGCGCCCGGCACGATCCTCATGACGCTCGTACCGGCAGGCGGGCGTCTGGTGGCGGAAGTGTGGGTCGGCAACGACGACATCGGCTTCGTGCGGATGGGCCAGAAGGTGAAGCTCAAGCTCGCGCCGTACCCGTTCCACAAGTACGGCATGGTCGAGGGGAGCGTGGAGCAGGTGAGCGCGGATGCGACCGAGGCGCCTTCGCCCAATACGCGGTCGGACGCGCTCACCGGGCGCGACCGGCCGATGGGTCCGCTTGCCTATCGCACGGTGGTCGCGCTCGAGCGCGAGGCGCTCGAAGCCGCGGGCGCGCGCTTCGCGCTCGCACCCGGCATGCAGGTCGCCGCGGAGATCCACCTCGGCACGCGCAGCGTGCTCGAGTACCTCCTCTCGCCCGTGCGGAAGGCGTTCCACGAGGCGGGCCGAGAGCGCTAGCGGCTCAGCCGTGCACGCGCCGCGCAGCGGCGTTCCAGTGTCTTTCCAGGTTGGCAATCAGCGTCGGGCTGAAGTGGCAGCGCGCCTGCTCCCAGGCGTAGGTCGCCATGTAGCGGCGGAAGGCGTCTAGCGGCTCCTCGCCGATCCGGAACGCGCGCCGGTTGCCGGCGGCGCTCACCATTCCAGATCCGGTGAGCGCGGCGACGCGCGCGTCGAGCGCGCGCTCCATGTCTCCCGGCGCGACCAGCTCGTCGCACACCAGGCGCCCGTCGGGGCTGTCGAAGTCGATGCGCCGGTCGGCGAGCACCGCCTGGCGCGCGGCGCGCGCGCCGACGAAGCGAGCGAGGCGCAGGTTCGCCGCGCCGGGGATGATGCCTTCCTTCCTCGCCGGCAGCGTCATGTAGGCGTCGCGTTCGGCGATCACCTGGTCCATGACGAGCAGCAGCTGGCAATGGCCGCCGATCGCGAAGCGCTCGACCGCGGCGATCCACAGCTTCTCGGCGGGCTCGGCGGCCGGGTGCTCGGGGTCGATGTCCGGGCGCGCGAGCCCGCGGTAGAGCTTGTTCACCGCGCCCATGTCGCGCACGAGGAACCACAGGAACGGGATGCGGCCGTGATACAGGTGCGTGAGGTTGATGCCGGCGCCGAACACGCGCGCCCCGCCGTAGCGCGGGTGCGCGACCGGATCGCCGCGCAGCACGCACACTTCGCTCGCATGGTCGAGCAGCGCGACGTCGATCGCGGTCTCGAAGCCCTCCAGCGTCGTAGCGTCCTCGGCGTTCAGCACCTCGGGATTGCGCATCGAGAGCTCGAGCGCCCGTCCGCGCCGCACGAGGCGCGCGCCGGGCAGATCGAGCGCGCCGCGCGCTTCGAGCTCGGCGAGCCGCGCGGCAGATTCGGCGCGCGGCAGGAGCATTGCGTGGCACAGGTGCCGCCCGGCGCGCCCGTCGGCGAGCACGTGCGCAAGGAAGATTCCTTGTTCGACCTCGCAGCCCTCCTTGTCGCGCTGCATGAGGCCCGCCTCGCGCGCGAGCTGCGCGCGCGAGGGCGCGAGGCCGGGAAACGCTTCGGCGGCCGCTGCGCAAAGCTCTTCGAGCCGCACGAAGCGCGAGCGCTCGCCGGTCAGGCGGGCGTACACGGTTGTCGCGTGGCTGCGAAGGAAATCGCTGCGTGCCTTTCTGCCGAAGCCGATCAGGGTTTCTGCGGCCGCGCGCTCGGCGTCGTTGCGCGCAGGCTTCGCAGGCAGGCGCTCGAGGAGCGCCGCGCCGAGCGTCCAGTAGCGGCCATAGCGCGCCGCGTCGGCCTCGAGCGAGGTCGTGCCCTCGGGACGCGCGCGTAGCCAATCGTGCGCCTCGCGCCCGGGCAGGCCGGCGGCGGCGAGCAGCGATTCGGTCGGAGGATTCTCGGTCACGGCGCGCAGAACATAGCACGCCAAGACCGCGCCGCCTGCGTGGAAAACTAGGCCTTGCCGCCAGCGAGAAAGCGCTCGACGAGCGCGAACTGGTCGGGGACGTTGAGCGCCGGCGCGTGGCCGCAGCCGGCGATCGTGACCACCACCGCACGCGGGCCGCGCTTTCGCATCTCTTCGGCGGTCTCGGCGAGCAGCAGGTCGGAGGACTCGCCGCGAAGGCACAGCGTCGGCACGTCGATCGCGTCCCAGGCTTCCCACTGATCGTAGTCGCGTGGGTGGTGCACGAACTGCATCACCATGTTCGGATCGTAGTGCGGCGTGACCTTGCCCTCGGCGGTGCGGCGCACCGAGGTCTCGGCGAGACGCCGCCACTGCTCGTCCGACAGCCAGCCGAAGGGCTTGTACACGGTCCTGAAGTACTGCTCGAGCTCGCTCACGCGCGCGAACTGCGGCGGGTTGCCGGCGTAGGCGCGGATGCGCTCGACCGCCGCCTCGCCCAGCTTCGGGCCGATGTCGTTCAGCACCAGGCGCCGGATGCGGCCTTTCAGCGCGCCTGCGGCGAGATGGATGCCGAGCGCGCCGCCCATCGAGGTGCCGACCCAGTGGCAGCGCTCGATGCCGAGCTGCTCGAGGAGCGAAACCGCGAGCCGCGCGTAGAAGGCGAGGCAGTACTCCTTCTGCGGCTCCGGGCTCCACTCGGAAAGGCCGCGGCCGAGCGTGTCCGGGCAGATCACGCGGTAGCGCGCGGCGAGGTGCGCGGCGATGTCGTCCATGTCGCGTCCGGTGCGCGCCAGGCCGTGCCAGGCGATCACCGTCTCGCTCTTGTCAGCGCCCCACTCGGCGTAGTGAATTTCGCGGCCCGCGCAGATTGCGTATTTCGAGATCATTTTCGTAACCGTCCCACGATGCCGGTCGGGAAGTAGTAGACGCAGACGATGAACAGCACCCCGAGCCACAGGAGCCACCGGTCGGGGTGCACCAGGTCGGGCAGCAGCGGCACGCCTTTCAGAGCGCCGCTCGCCAGCTTCATCAGGTCGCGCAGGTAGGTCTGCGCCAGCACGAAGATCGTCGCGCCGAGCACTGCGCCGTACATCGTGCCCATGCCGCCGATCACCACGATCAGCAGGATGTCGACCATGATGTCGAACGAGAGGGTCGCGCCGGGGCCGGTGTAGCGCAGCCACACCGCGTACAGCAGGCCCGCGGCGGTCGCGCCGAGCGCGCCGATGCAGTTGGCCGCGGTGCGGTAGGCGACGGTGCGGTAGCCGAGCGCTTCGGCGCGGAAGTCGTTTTCGCGGATCGAGAGCAGCACGCGGCCGAAGGGCGAATTGACGATGCGCAACAGCACGAGAAACAGCGCGAGCGAGGCGGCGAACACGACGTAGTAGGCCGCGAGGCGTCCCTGCAATGGCCAGGGCAGGCTGAAGTTGACGCCGTCTTCGCCGCCGGTGAGCCAGGACATCTGCGAGGCGAGGATCTGGAAGAACGCCGCGACCGCGAGCGTGATCATGGCGAAGAAGATCGCGCGCACGCGCAAGCTGAGCAGGCCTACGCCGAGCGCGACCGCGGCCGAGAGCGCGAGCGCGAGCGCGCCGCCGGCGGCGAGGCTCGTCCAGCTCGGCCCCCAGTTGGCCGCGGCCAGCCCGATGCCGTATCCGCCGATGCCGAAGAACATCGTGTGCGCGAACGATACGATGCCGGTGTAGCCGAGCAGCAGGTCGTAGCTCGCCGCGAGCAGCACGAACACGCACACCTTGGCGGCGACATCGAGCGAGCGCGTGCCGGGGAAGAGGAATGGCGCGAACGCGAGGGCGACGAGGACGACGAGCAGCGCCGCAGAGAGCTCGCGGCTGCGCGGAGAATCGCCCGAGAGCAGTGCGCCGATCATTTCCCCACCGGGTACAGGCCGCGCGGGCGCCACAGGAGCACCAGCACCATGAGCAGGATGTTCGAGCCGAGCGCGAGCTTGGGCGCGAGGAATCCGGTGTAGTTCGCGGTGAGGCCGACGAGCAGCGCGCCCGCGAAGCAGCCGCCGACCGATCCCAGGCCGCCGATGATGACGACTATGAAGATCAGCACCATGACCTGCATGCCCATCTGCGCGGTGAGCGATTCCTGGTACATCGCCCACATCACGCCGCCGAGGCCCGCGAGCGCGCTGCCGGCGACGAACACGCCGACAAACAGCCGCCGGATGCGGTAGCCGAGCGACTCGACCATCTCGGCGTTCTCCACGCCCGCGCGCACGAGCAGCCCGATGCGCGTGCGGTTGAGCGCGAGCCACATGGCGCCGAACACGGCGAGGCCCACGACCACAGCGAGCACGCGGTAGCGCTCGATCGCCGCGTCGCCGAACACGAACGCGCCGCCGAGCGCCTCGGGCCGCGGCAGCGGAATCATGTCGGGCCCCCAGACGACGACGATCAGTTGCTCGACGACGATCAGCCCGCCCATCGTCACCAGGATCTGGCGCAGGTGGTCGCCGTAGACCGGCCGGATCACGACGCGCTCGAAGAACCAGCCGAGCACCCCCGCGAGTGCCACCGCGGCGAGCACCGCGGGCACGATCGCGACCAGGTTGGCGCCGAGCTCGGGCGACGCGGTCTGGGCCTTCATCGCGAGCAGCACCGACGCGGCGGCATACGCCCCGACCGAGATGAACACGCCGTGGGCGAAGTTCATCACGTCCATCAGGCCAAAGACGAGCGTGAGGCCGGAGGCCATCATGAAGATCATCATCCCCATAGCGAGGCCCGCCACCGTGAGCGTCACCCAGATCGGCAGGCTCGCGACGAGCGGCAGCGCGGCGAGCGCGAGCGCCGGAACGAGCGCGACCGGCAGCCAATCGCGCTTCACTGGTGCGCCTCCAGCGAAAGCCCGAGGAGCCGCGCCTGCAGCGCCTCGTCGGCCGCGAGCGCGTCCATGCGCCCGAAGTGCACGATGCGGCCGGAGTCCATCACCGCGACCGTGTCGCCGAGCGATCTTGCGAAGTGGAAGTTCTGCTCGACCACCAACATCGTGGTGTCGGTGCGCTTGAGCTCGCGGAACGCTTCGATCATGTTGCCGATGATCGCCGGAGCGAGGCCTTTGGTCGGCTCGTCGACGAGCAGCAGCTTCCTCGGCTCGACGATCGCGCGCGCGACCGCCAGCATCTGCTTCTGGCCGCCGGAGAGGTTGCCGGCGAGCGCGTGCCAGAACTTCTCGAGCGCCGGAAACAGGCCGAAGATCCACGCCAGGCGCTTCTCGTCCGGTGGCCCGCCGCGCGCGGCGAGCAGCATGTTCTCCCGCACCGTGAGGCCGGCGAAGATGCCCATGTTCTCCGGCACGTACGCCACGCCCAGGCGCGCGATGTCCGGAGTCGCCAGCCCCTGGATTTCCGCGTCGGCGTAGCGGATGCGGCCGGCGGACGCGCGCCACAGCCCCATGATCGTGCGCAGGCAGGTGGTCTTGCCCGCGCCGTTCCTGCCGAGCAGCATGGTGAGGCCGCCGCGCGGCACCTCGAAGTCCACGCCCTGCAGGATGTGGTACTGGCCGATGCGGGTGTTCACGCCCGCTAGCGAGAGCAGCGCCTCAGGCATGCGCCTTCACTCCAAGGTAGGCCTCCTGCACCACGGGCGAAGCGATCACCTCCTCGGGTGCGCCGTCGGCGACCAGCTCGCCCTGGTGCAGCACGATGATGCGGTCGGCCAGCGACCTCACCACGTCCATCTTGTGCTCGACCAGCAGCACGGTCTTGTCGCCCTGCGCCTTGATGTGCTCGATCAGCTCGAGAATCACCGGCACCTCGTCGACGCTCATGCCGGCGGTGGGCTCGTCGAACATGAACACCTCGGGTTCGAGCGCAAGCAGGATCGCCACCTCGAGCTTCCTCTGGTCGCCGTGCGGCAGCGCGGCGGCAGGCAGGTCGCGCTTGTCGGCGAGCGCGACGCGGTGCAGCGTGTGCTCGGCGCGCTCGATGAGTTCGACGTGGCGGCTCCACATCGAGAAGATGTCCTTGCCGCGCCCGGCGCGCGCCTGCACCGCGAGGCGCACGTTCTCCAGCACCGACAGGCGCGGGAAGAGATTGGTGAGCTGGAACGCGCGCCCGATGCCGCGCCGCGTGCGCGCGGGGGCCGCCAGCGCGGTGACGTCTTCGCCGAACAGCGACACGCGCCCGGCGCTCGCCTTAAGCTGTCCCGAGATCAGGTTGAAGTACGTCGTCTTGCCCGCGCCGTTCGGCCCGACGATGGCGGTGAGCGTGCCCGGCCGGAAAGCGCAGGACACCGCGTTCACCGCCACGTGCCCGCCGAAGCGGATCGTCAGGCCGTGCGTCTCCAGGACCGGGTGCTGCACGGTCCTCTCCGTCGGCGCGCTAGCCGGTCAGCGCTTGTTGGTGATCGGGACCGGAAGCTCGGAGGCCGGGATCACGCGCACCAGGTCAAGCAGGTCCCACTCGTTCTTCTGGTCCGAGGCCTTCTTGATGCGGAACTCGAACATGTCCTGCATCGCCTGGTGATCTTCCTTGCGGAAGGTCATCTTGCCCTTGGGCGTATCGAACGACATGCCTTCCATGGCGTGGATCAGCTTCTCGGTGTCGGTGCCGTGGGCCTTCTTGATCGCGTCGACGACCGCGACCGCCGCGGCCATCCCGCCGCAGGTGAAGAAATCGGGCGGCTGGCCGTAGCGCTTCTCGTGCTCGGCCACCAGCCAGTCGTTCATCTTGTTCTTCGGAAAGCCGTAGTAGTAATAGATCGCGCCCTGCACGCCGGCGAGGTCCTTCCAGCCCTTCATCACGGGCAAGATGTTGCCGCCCGGCGCGAGCTCGATGCCGTAGCGCTCGGGCTTGAGCGCCGCGATCTTGGTCACCGGGTTCGGGCCGGCCCAGATGATCGCCAGCACCTTGCGGCCGGGCTTGTCCTTCAGCGCCGCGAAGATCCGCTCGGCGGGCGCCGTGAAGTCGGTCGTCTGCTGCGGCGCGTACTCCTCGTGCACGATCTTCGCCTTGGAGCCGACGGCCGCGAGCGCGTTCTTGAGCGCGTTCACGCCGTCGTGCCCGAACGCGTAGTCCTGCGCGAGCGTGGCGATCGAGACCTCGCCCTTGAGCGTCGCGGCGGCGGCGAGACCGTCCTGCGTCGAGTTGCGCGCCGTGCGGAAGATGTAGCGGTTCCAGTCCTTGCCGGTGATCGAATCGGCGACCGCGGGTTCGACCAGGAGGATCTTCTTGTATTCCTCGGCGACCGGCAGCATCGACAGCGCGACGCCGGAATTGACCGGGCCTACTGCGATATCGGCCTTGTCGTCGCCGAAGGCCGAGGCGAGCTGAGCTTTGCCGACGTCTGGCTTGTTCTGGGTGTCCTTCTCGATCACGACGATCTTGCGCCCGAGCACTTCCATCTTCCCGCCGGTGGCGTACTCGAGCCCCATCCTGAAGCCGATGTCGCTCTGCTTGGCGTAGGCCTCGAGCGGTCCGGTCTTGTCGTAGACGTGCGCGATCTTGATGTCCTGGGCGAAGGCCAGGCCCGCGGCGGCCACGAGCGCGGCGCCGGCCGCCCATTTCAGCGTGCGATTCATGCTTCCTCCTAGGTGGATATTGCAGACGGCATGTCGCAACGCCCGTGCCAAGGCAAAAAGCTTTTTGATTAAAAAGCCTTTTCTGGAAACTCGGCAGCGCCGCGCGAACGTCGCATGTCCGGAATTCCTACATTACCAGGAAATACGTGTCCGATGATCGGACAAGATGTCCGTCAAGCGGACAGGCGCTTTATTTCGGCGAGCTTCTCGTACAACGTCGCGCGCGAGATGCCGAGCAGGCGCGCCGCGGAGACCTTGTTGCCTCCGGTCGCTTCCAGCGCCGAGCGGATCGAGCTGTGCTCCAGCTCGGCGATCAATTGCGGCAGCGGGCGCAGCGGCCGCGCTGCGCTCACCGGCGGCGCACCGGGCAGCACGGCGGCGAAGTCTTCCGCCTCGAGACGCGCACTGTCGGTGAGCATCGCCGCCTGCTCGAGCGCGTTTCTCAGCTCGCGCACGTTGCCGCGCCACTCGTGCGCGGCGAGCGCCGCGAGCGCGCCCGGCGCGAGCTCGCGCTGCGGCATGCCGGTGCGCGCCGCGATGCTCTCGAGCAGGTTCTCGGCGAGCGCCGGCAGATCGGCGAGCCGCTCGCGCAGCGTCGGCACGCGAATCGGCAGCACGCTCAGGCGGTAGTACAGGTCCTCGCGGAAGCGCCCCTCGGCGACCAGCGCCTTCAGGTCGCGGCCGGTGGCCGCGATCACGCGCACGTCGACCTTGATCACCTTGTTGGAGCCGAGCGGCTCGATCTCCTGCTCCTGCAGCGCGCGCAGCAGCTTCGCCTGCAGCGCGACCGGCATGTCGCCGATCTCGTCCAGGAACAGCGTGCCGCCGTCGGCGAGCACAAAGCGGCCGTCGCGCCCCTTTCTGTCGGCGCCCGTAAAGGCGCCGGGCGCGACCCCGAAGAACTCGGCTTCGAGCAGCGTTTCCGGCACGGCGGCAAGGTTCACGCTCACGAACGGCCGCTCGGCGCGGGCCGAGGCGGCGTGGATGGCGTGCGCGAGCAGCTCCTTGCCAGTGCCGGTCTCGCCCACGAGCAGCACGTTGCCGTCGCTTTGCGCAGCGCGCCGCGCCTGGCGCTTCACTTCCACCGCGGCAGCGCTCGCCCCGATGAAGCTGGCGAAGGTGTACTTGGCGCGGCGCTGCGCGGCGAGCTCGCGCCGCGCGTCGTCCAGGTCCTTCTGCAGGCGTGCGAACTTGGCGATGAGCGGCTGCAGCGTGGTCTCGGGATGGTCGAACAGCACCATGCCGAGCACGCCGATCACGGCCCCGGATTCGTCGCGCAACGGGATGCGGCTGACGACGAAGGTGCCGGCCTTGTTGGTGAGCAAGTCGATGAGGATCGGCTTGCCGGTCTCCAGCACGTGGCGCATCAGCGTGTTGGGCACGACCTGCTCGACCGGCTTGCCGACGAAGTCCTCGGCGCGCTCGAAGCCGAGCGCCGGCAGGAAGCGCTTGTAGCCCTCGTTTATCCAGACCACGCGTCCGCTGCGATCGACGAGCATCATGCCTTCGCTCATGCTCGAAAACAGGTCGAACATCGAGCGCGCCGCGAGCTTGAGGATGTTCCCGGCGTCGAGCGGCAGCGAGGGCGCGCTCATTCGTCCGGCCTCGGCTGCGGCTTGGGCCGCCGCCCCACGGTCACCTCGAGCGCAAGATCCTGCTTGCCGCGGTGCACCTTCATGTGCGCGTGGCTGCCCGGCTTGAGGGCCGCCACCAGATTCAGCATCGCCGAGCGGTCGACAACCGGCTTGCCTTCGACCTCGGTCAGCACGTCGCCCGGCTTGAAGCCCGCCTTGTCGGCGGGACCGCCGTGCAGCACGCCGGCGATGAGCGCGCCGCGCGCTTCTGCCTGCTTGGGCGATTCGGCGAGGCCCGTACCGATCTCCTGTACCTCGACGCCGATCCATCCGCGCGTCACGGTGCCGGTCTTGATGATCTGCTCGAGCACGGACTTCGCCGTCGAGACCGGGATCGCGAAGCCGATGCCGTTGGAGCCGCCCGACGGGGAGTAGATCGCCGCGTTGATGCCGATCAGGTTGCCGCGCGAATCGACCAGCGGCCCGCCGGAGTTGCCGGGATTGATCGCCGCGTCGGTCTGGATGAAATTCTCGTAGGTGTTGCCGGGAATGTGCAGCCCGCTGCGTCCGAGCGCCGACACGATGCCGGAGGTCACGGTCTGGCCGACGCCGAACGGATTGCCGATCGCGAGCACCACGTCGCCGACGCGCAGCGCGTCGGAAGAGCCGAAGGTGATCGCCGGCAGGCCCTCGGCGTCGACGCGCAGCACCGCAAGATCCGTCTCGGGGTCGTCGCCGACCACCTTGGCGAGCAGCTTCTTGCCGCTCGGCATCGCTACCTCGATTTCTTCGGCCGCCTCGACCACGTGCTGGTTGGTGAGGATGTAGCCCGACGTGCTGACGATGACGCCCGAGCCGAGGCTCGTGGCGTGCCGCTCTTCTTCCGGTAGCTGCTCGCCGAAGAAGCGCTTGAACAGGGGGTCGTTGAACAGCGGGTGGCGCGGCAAGCGTACTTCCTTGGAGGTGAAGATGTTCACCACCGAGGGCGTGGCGCGCTCGACCGCGACGTGCAGCGACTCGGGCTCTACCTCCGCGGCCGCGTGCCGCGCTGGCGCCTGCTGCAGCACCGCCACGCGCGCGCGCTGCGGGAGCCATTCCGGGTGGAAGGTCGAGACGACGAAGAGCACCGCGACCGCGATGGTCGCGGCCTGCGAAAAGATGAGCCACAGCCGGTACATGCCTCGTTTAGCGTACCACAGGGGGGGCCCCGCTCCCGCGCCAGGGCTGTCGCTGCGCTTTCATGGCCGGGGTCAAAAAACCCCCAAATATTGAAACGCTTAGCCGCGAATTCTTGGACTTCGCCGGGGTGCATCGCTATAATGCCCCGCTTTACCGATTCCCCGCCCTTCCCCTTCCAGGTTCGATTCAATGAGCGATAACCAGCAACCCGACAAGACGCGCCGTGCCCTGATCGTCGCGACCTCGGCAGTCGGCGGCGCGGCGACCGTCGGCGCCGCCGTGCCGTTCGTCGCCAGCATGCTGCCTTCCGAGCGCGCGAAGGCCGCTGGCGCGCCGATCGAGGTCGACATCTCGAAGCTGGCGCCGGGCGAGCTCGGCATCTTCGACTGGCGCGGAAATCCGGTATGGGTGATGAAGCGCACGCCGGCGATGCTCGAGGACATCAAGAAGGACGACTCGCTGGTCGCCGATCCGAACTCCGAGGTCGATCACCAGCCCGAGTACGCGAAGAACGAGTACCGCTCGCGCAAGCCCGAGCTGATGGTGTTGGTGGGTGTGTGCACGCACCTCGGCTGCTCGCCGGAGATGAAGGCGGCCAAGGCGCCCGAGATGGGCGCGGAATGGAACGGCGGGTTCTATTGCCCCTGCCACGGCTCGAAGTTCGACTATGCGGGGCGCGTCTACAAGGGCGTGCCGGCGCCGACCAACCTGATCGTGCCGCCGTACGCGTTCCTGTCGGACAACACCCTCCTCATCGGCGAAGACAAGAAAGGGGCATAACCGATGGCTAGCCGTCTGATGTCGCTGTGGCAGTGGGTCGACTCCCGCATGCCGACGCTCGGCCAGGAGTACCGCAAGCACCTGACCGAGTACTACGCGCCGAAGAACTTCAACTTCTGGTA
>DASPRX010000229.1:0-6112 GCA_035624235.1 Burkholderiales bacterium
ACCGCCTATGCGCTGCTGACGGGCTCGCTGCGCTTCGCCGCGGGAACACTATGGGGCGCGCTCGCCGGCGTGTTCGTGCTGACCGGTTTTTATAATTTCGCGCACAGCCTGAAATCCGGGCCGGTCAGCGTCAATGCACCGGTGTTCCGCCTAAGCTTCGTCATCACCGCGGGCCTCGCGGTCGCGCTCCTCGGCGAACCGCTCACGGCGTTCAAGCTGGCGGGCATCGCGCTCGCGCTCGCCGCGGTGTGGTTGCTGCTGGGCGCCCGGTCGGGCAACGATGGCGCGCGGCGCGAGAGCGCTTCCTCGCTCGCGCGCGTGCTCGTGGCCACCGCCGCGGTCGGCGTCGGCAACGTGGTCTACAAGTACGGCCTGCGGGCGGGAGCGACGCCGGCCTCGCTCATCGTGGCGCAGGCGGTCGTCGTCGTGAGCTGTTCGACCACCTTCGTCTACGCCGTGGACCGCCGCATCCGGCCCTCGCGCGCGGTGCTGCGCCATGCGCCGATGGCGGCGGTCGCGCTCGCCCTCGCCTTCTGCGCCATGGTCGAGAGCCTGGCGCGCGCCGACGCGAGCGTCGTGGTGCCCGTGGCGCAGATGGGCTTCGTCGTCACGTCGCTGGTCGGCTTCCTCTTCCTGAGCGAGCCGTTCTCCGCGCGCAAGAGCGCGGGGCTGGTGGCGGCGATTGCCGCGCTGGCGAGCCTCGCCCACGGCTAGCCGCGGCGCCAGACGATGCCCTTCTTCGCCTCTTTCTCCATGCGGTCGAGATACTTCTCGTGCGCCGCGGCTTCGTCGGCGCTCGCGCGCAGCACCTTGAGCTTGGAGACGTCGAGGCGCGCCGCGGCCTCGGCGGCCGCCGCCGCGTCCTCCAGGTCCATCGCCAGGCTGTCCTGGCCGCGCGTCATCGCGAGGTAGACCTCGGCGAGCAGGCGCGCGTCGAGCAGCGCGCCGTGCAGCGTGCGGTGCGCGTTGTCCACGCCGTAGCGCTCGCACAGCGCGTCGAGGGAGTTGCGCTTGCCCGGGTGCAGCTCGCGCGCGATGGCGAGCGTGTCGGTGACGGCCGCGGTGTGGTCGGCAAGCTTGCCGAGCCCGGCTAGCGCCAGCTCCTGGTCGAGGAACTCGACGTCGAAGCCCGCGTTGTGGATCACCAGCTCGGCGCCGCGCAGGTACTCGAGAAAGTCCTGCGCCACCTCGGCGAAGCGCGGCTTGTCGGACAGGAACTCGCGCGTCAGGCCGTGCACCTTGGCCGCGCCCTCCTCGATGTCGCGCTCGGGGTTGAGGTAGGTGTGGAAATTGCGGTCGGTGACGCGCCGGCTCAAGAGCTCGACGCAGCCGATCTCGATCACGCGGTCGCCGAGCTTGGCGTTCAGCCCGGTCGTCTCGGTGTCGAGCACGATCAGCCGGTCGGCCACCGCTAGCCTCCGATCGCCTTGTTGGCGAGCGCGTCGGCGCGCTCGTTCTCCGGGTGGCCGGCGTGCCCGCGCACCCAGTGCCACTCGATGTCGTGTCCGCCGGCGAGCTCGTCGAGCCGCCGCCACAGGTCGTCGTTCTTGACCGGCTTCCTCTCCGCAGTGCGCCAGCCGCGCCGCTTCCAGTCGTGGATCCACTGCGAGATGCCCTTCTGCACGTACTGCGAGTCGGTGTACAGGCGCACCTTGCAGCGGCGCTTGAGCGCCTCGAGGGCGCGGATCACCGCGGTCAGCTCCATGCGGTTGTTGGTGGTCTCGCGCTCGCCGCCGAAGAGCTCCTTCTCCGCTCCGCCGGCGCGCAGCAGCACGCCCCAGCCGCCGGGGCCGGGATTTCCTTTGCAGGCGCCGTCGGCATAGATCTCGACCACCTCCTTACTCATGGCGGTGCAGCTCGTGCTGCCCGTGCTGCGCGACCGGCGCCGCCACCGCGCGCCGACGCGCGCGCTCGCGCCGCCACGCCGGGGTCACCAGGCGCGTGCCGGCGACGCGCTTCACCGCGCGCACGACGTACACGCCGCCGAGGATCGGCCACCAGCGCGCGCCGGCCTTCTCCATGAACTCGAAGCGCGCCAGCCACTTGGGCTGCCGGAACGGCGGCGCATAGCAGCCGAACGCGCCGCCGTTCAGCTCGAAGCCGAGCAGCCGCAGCCAGTCGCGCAGCCGCAGCAGGCTGATGAAGCGCGCGTCCCAGGGCGCACCGGCGCAGCGCCCGGAAAACGCCTGCCGGAGGCGCCACAGCGACATCGTATTGAAGCCCGACACCACGAGCCGCCCCTCGGGCACCAGCACGCGCTCGGCCTCGCGCAGCACCTGGTGCGGATCGTTGTGCGTCTCGAGCACGTGCGGCAGGGCGACGAGGTCCACGCTCTGCGAGGCGAGCGGCAGCTGCAGCGGGTCGGCAGCGAGCGCGCCGCCCGGCTCGAGCGCCAGCGAGAAGCGGAACGGGATGCGGTTCTGGCGCAGAAAGTCGATCTCGGGCAGACCCGCCTGCACCGCGCGATAGCCGAACACGTCATCCACCGCGTTGTCGAACTGCGCAAGCTCCCAATCGAGGACGTAGTGCCCCTGCGGCGTGACAAACCACTCAGCTAATGAGGAGCGGACCCCGTTATACTTGGGCGGGCTCTCAGGTACGAAGGACTGCCGATCCATGCTGGAGATCGTTCCGGTCAAGGCATTCAAGGACAACTACATCTGGACCTTGCGCGACGCACGCCACGCTGCGGTCGTCGATCCGGGCGATGCGGCTCCCGTGAAGGAGTACCTCGCGCGGGAGAAGCTGCAGCTGGTGGCGATGCTCGCGACCCACCACCATCCCGACCACGTCGGCGGAGTCGCCGGATTGCTCGAGGAACGGCGCGTGCCGGTCTACGGACCGAAGAACGAGCCGATCGCGACCCTCACGCATCCGGTTTCCGAGGGCGACACCGTGCGCATCCCCGAGCTCGGCGTAAGCTTCATGGTGCTCGACATCCCGGGTCATACGCGCGCGCACGTGGCCTATTATGGCGCGGATTCCCTGTTCTGTGGCGACACGCTGTTCGCCTGCGGCTGCGGGCGCGTGTTCGAAGGCACGCCCGAGCAGATGTACGCGTCGCTCGCCAAGCTCGCCGCGCTGCCCGACCAGACCAAGGTGTACTGCGGCCACGAGTACACGCTCGCGAACATCGGCTTCGCGCGCAAGGTCGATCCGGACAACACCGCGCTCGCCGCGCTCGAGACGCGCGCGCGGCGCCTGCGCGATGCGGGCCGGCCGACGCTGCCGACGACCCTCGGCGAGGAGCGTGCCGCCAACCCCTTCCTGCGCTGCCTCGAGCCCGCGGTCGTCGACTCGGCCAACAAGTACCTCGGCGCGCGCGTCGCGGACCCCGTGCGCGTGTTCGCGGCGATCAGGGAGTGGAAGAACCGATCGTGAAGGCGGCCGCAGCCCTGCGCGGCGCGGTCTGCGCGGCGGCGCTCGCGGCGCTCGCCGCCTGCGCCACGCCGAGCGCGCAGCCCGAGCAGCCGTCCGAGCCGGCGCCCGCGTTGAAATCCCAGGCCGGCGCCTCGATCGCGATGGCCGAAGAGCACGCCGCGCGCGCCGAGGCGATCGAGCGCGTGCTCGACCAGCCGCTCGACGCGTCTCAGCTGCCGCCGTTCGACGGCGCGCACCTGACGGTGAACACGGCCTCGCGCGACATCCCGATCATCGACCTGACCGTGCCGCCCGACGATCTGTGGCAGCGCATCCGCCGGGGCTTCGGCATCCCGAACATCGACGATCCGCTGGTGCAGCGGAACATGGCGTACTACCTCGGCCGCCCGGACTACCTGCAGCGCATGTTCGAGCGCAGCAGGCTGTACCTGTACCACATCGTCGACGAGCTGGAGAAGCGCGGCATGCCGACTGAGCTCGCGCTGTTGCCGATGGTGGAGAGCGCCTACAACCCCATGGCCTACTCGCGCGCGCACGCCTCCGGCCTTTGGCAGTTCATCCCGCCGACCGGCAGGCGCTACAGCCTGGAGCAGAACTGGTGGTACGACGCGCGGCGCGACATCGTCGCCTCGACCAGCGCGGCGCTCGACCATCTGCAGGACCTGTACGATCACTACGGCGACTGGCAGCTGGCGCTCGCCGCCTACAACTGGGGCCAGAACGGCGTGGACCGCGCAATCGCCAAGGCCAGGGCGAGACACAAGCCTTCGGATTTCCTGCACCTGAAGATGCCGCGCGAGACGCGCAACTACTTGCCCAAGCTGCAGGCGCTGAAGAACATCGTCGCCGATCCCAAGCCCTTCGGCATCGAGCTCGACCCGATTCCGAACCGCCCCTACTTCACCACCGTCGACGGCATGGGCGCGATGGACTTGCAGCTCGCCGCGAAGCTCGCCGAGATGCCGGTCGACGACTTCATCGCGCTCAACCCGGGATTCAACCGGCCGCTTATCCCCGGCTCGAGCGACGCGCGCATCGTGCTGCCGGCCGACAAGGTGGACGTGTTCCACGCCAACCTGGAGAACTACGACCAAGACCGGCTGGTGTCGTGGAAGGTCTACCACCCGAGTCGCGGCGAGAGCCTCGCGGCGATCGCGCACAAGTTCAACGTTCCGGAGGCGGAGCTGCGCCGCGTGAACGGCATCCGCTCGCGCTACGCGCGCGCGCCCGCGCTGCTCGTCGTGCCGACCGACGGCCACGCCGCGGCCGAGATCGAGAAGCTGCCGATCATGTACGCGCCGCCGATTCCCTCCGGCGGACAGGTGCACGTGGTCAGGTCGGGCGAGAGCCTGTGGACCATCGCGCGGCACTACGGCGTGTCGGTCGCCGAGCTGCGCCACTGGAACAGCAACGTGCAAATCCTGCGCCCGGGCCAGCGGCTTGTCGTGTACCCCGCTCCCCGGCGCGTTTCATACAAGAAAAATAACGAATATTCAAATCAGTAACGCCTGTTTCGAAGAAACAGGTTCAAGTCCCTCCGCGACCCCCGTATAGCACGCAGGCGACGCCGCGCGTCGGCGACAGTCGCACCGTCTCCGGGTAGGCGCGCCCGCACTCGGGGCGCGCGCGAGGACAGCGCGGCTGGAAATGGCAGCCCGCGGGCGGGCGCGCGGGCGATGGCAGCTCACCCGCCAGCCGGATCAGCTCGCGGCCGCCCTCGATCACCGGCACGGCCGAGAGCAGCGCCTGCGTGTAGGGATGCTTCGGGTCGCCGAGCACCTCCTCCACCGTGCCGCGCTCGACGATGCGCCCGAGGTACATCACCGCCACCTCGTGCGCCAGGTACTCGACCACCGCCAGGTTGTGCGTGATGAAGAGATATGCCAGCCCGAGCCGCTGCTGCAGCGAGCCGAGCAGGTTGAGGATCTGCGCCTGCACCGAGACGTCGAGCGCGCTGGTCGGCTCGTCGCACACGATGAGCCGCGGGTGCACCGCGAGCGCGCGCGCGATCGCGATCCTCTGGCGCTGGCCGCCCGAGAACTCGTGCGGGTAGCGGTCCCTGGCGCGCGCCGGCAGCCCGACCTGCGCGAGCAGCTCGTCCACGCGCCGCTCGCGCTCGGCGTCGTCGCGCCCCACCCCCAGGCTGCGCATGCCTTCGGCGATCGCGTCGACCACGCGCATGCGCGGGTCGAGCGAGGCGTACGGATCCTGGAAGATGATCTGCAGCTTGGCGCGCCACGGACCCAGCTCGCGGCGCGACAGGCGCGTGAGCTCGACGCCCCGCGCTACGACGCTGCCGGCGGTCGGCGCGATGAGCTGCAGCAGCGCCTTGCCGGCGGTGGTCTTGCCGCAGCCCGACTCGCCCACCAGCGCGAGCGTGCGGCCCTCGTGGATCGTGAGCGAGACGCCGTCCACGGCGCGCACCTGGCCGATCACGCGCCGCAGCGGCCCGTGGCGGATTGGGAAGTGCACCTTCAGGTCGCGCACCTCGAGCAGCACCTGGGCCGCCGCGAGGCCGGCGCTCGCGCCGGCGAGCGTGCCCGCGGGCGCCTGGCGCGGCGCCTCGGGGCCGCGCTCGCGCAGGTGGCACCGCGCGCGGTGGCCGTTCGGCAGCGCGATGAGGCGCGGCTCTTCGCCGCGACAGCGCTCGAAGACGTAGTCGCAACGCTCGGCGAAGCGGCAGCCGCGGAAATCCGCCGTGATCGGCGGCACCTGGCCCGGGATGATGGCC
>DASPRX010000246.1:0-7200 GCA_035624235.1 Burkholderiales bacterium
AGTTCCTGCTCCCCGTCGGGATGCACGGCGAGCGCCGCGCCGAAGGCCGCCGCCGCGCACTGCCGGGTGTAGTCGTCCGGTGTGGCGCCGATGCCGCCGAAGCTGAACACGATGTCGCCGGACGCAAACGTCCGCCTGAGCGCTGCGGTCAATCGTGCGGGATCGTCGCCTTGGTATTCGCAGAACGCGAGCCGCAGGCCGCGCTTGGCCAACGCCCCCACGAGAAATCCAAAGTGCTTGTCTTGGCGCTTGCCGACCAAGATCTCGTCGCCGATCACCAGCGCGCCGAACGCGGCGGCGGTCATGGCCGCACGAGCTCCGCTTCGATGGGCGCCTCGCGCAGCGCCGCGAGCTCCGCGAGCAGGTAGTGGACGAAAGTCAGGCCGAACAGCACGGGGGCGAACAGCCCGACGATCGGCACGTAGGCGACCAGCGCGAGCACGGTGCCGAGCAGGTACATTGCGACCCGTCGCTCGGAGAACACCGCTCGCATCTCGCGCCGGTCGGCATGTTCGGCGAGCGCGTCGTAGCGCAGGATGCGCTGGTTGACCCAGCCCATGATCGCCACTGGGATGGCGGGCCACAGCGGCGGCAGGATCCAGAACGGGATACTCAGGATCCCGGGCAGCGCGAGCCCCAGGAGTGCGACGACGCTGTTCCAAATGCTGCCCGCGAAGCTTCCACCATGCCGCCGTTCGAGCGTCGCGAAGGAGCGCTGGGCAACGTGTTCGACCATTGCCGGCATGCCGAATACCCCCAGCAGGAGCAACGCGGTGAGCTGAATGAGCGGCACGAGTGCTACGATCACGAGCACCTTCGCGGCGAGCAGCGCGACCGTGCCTGCATCCCAGTGCACGAAAAAAGTGGCGCCCTCGATCCATCGGCGCAGCACGTCGGCGAGCCACAACACCAGGCCCGTCCAGCACCAGATCGCCACGGCGCCCCAGAGCGCGACCGCGATCAGCACCGGCCACAGCATCAGCCACAGCATGCGGGGATGAAGCACGTTGGCGAAAGCGAACGAAAGCGAAGGACCGATGCCGCGCATTGAGTCAGTATTGCGTGCGCTTGATACTGTGCCACAACTTCGCCAGGCGCTTTGGCGACACCGGAACCGGCGTCTTCAGCTCCTGCGCAAACAGGGAAACGCGCAGCTCCTCGAGCAGCCAGCCGAACTGCTCGAGCTCCGCAGAGGGTGCACCCTGCCGGGCGCGCGTGGCGTGCTCGCGCCTCCAGGCGCTCTGCAGCGGCGCAAGCTCGGCCGTCAGGCGCGCGTCGCGCGCGGGGTCGGCGCGCAGCTTGTCCAGGCGCAACGTGGCCGCCTTGAGGTAACGCGGAAAGTGCTGCAGGCGCTCCCAGGGAGTCTGCGACAGGAAATGCGGGTGCAACAGCCGCCCCGCGCTCTCCCTGACATCCGCGACGGCGTCAGGGAAGGACTTGGCGGCCGCCGCCAGGCGCTTCTGCAGCTGCGCGTGCTCGGCGAGGATGGTCGCCGCCAGGCGTAGGATTTCCTGCGCGATCAGGTTGAGCCGGCCGCGCCCTTCCTCGACGCGCCGGGCGAAGTCGTCCTGCCGCATCGGCAGCGACTCGGCGAGGAAGCTGCGCTCGAGCGCCGCGCCGACAACCTCGTCCTTCAGCTCCACGTCGCGCGCAAGCTGCGCGAACTGCAGGTTGAGCGCGTTGTCCCGCGCCACGGCCTTTTCGATGTCGCGAATGCGCTCGCGGAACGCGAGCGTGAGCAAGCGCCGCACGCCCGCGCGATGCACCTCGCGCGCCCGCTCGGGGGAATCGAACACCTGCAGCGTCACGCCCTCGCCCGCGTCGACGAGCGCCGGATATCCGACCAGCGTGCGGCCGCCGCGCTCGACCTCCATGACCTCGGCCAGGTCGCCGAAGCTCCAGCCGCGGTAGCGCTCGCCGTCGGCGACCGGCGCCTGCTCGCGCAGCGCCGCCTCGGATTCGGGCGCCAGCTCGCGCTTCAGCGCGACGAGATTGCGCCCCAGCCCGAGCTGGCGCCCGTGCTCATCGATCACGCGAAAGTTCATATGCAGGTGCGGCGGCGCGGCGTCCGCCCGGAAGGCATCGACCGGAACATCGAGATTCACGCGCTCGCGGATATAGCGCGCGAGCGCCGCGCTCAACGTCACGTCGGCGGGTTGTGCCGCCGCGGCGAACCCCTCGGCAAACTCGTCCAGCGGACCGAGCTTGTGACGCAGCCGCTGTGGCAGCGACTTGCCGAGTGACCTGACCTTCTCCTTCAGCAATCCCGGCACCAGCCATTCGCAGCGCGCCACCGGCAGCTGGTTCAGCAGCGCGACCGGGACGGTCAGCGTGACGCCGTCACGCGCCGAGCCCGGCTCGAAGTGGTACTGCAGCTCGAACTCGTTCGCCCCGAGGCGCAGCCGCGGGGGGAAGTTCTGCGTCGTGATGCCTGCGGCCTCGTGGCGCATCAGGTCGCCGCGCTCCAGGTACAGCAGCTTCGCGTTCGCGCGCTCGGCTTCCCTGCACCAGGTCTCGAAATCCGCGCCGCTGTGCACGCCCTGGGGCACGCGCGCGTCGTAGAAAGCGAAGATCAGCTCGTCGTCCACGAGGATGTCGGGTCGGCGCGACTTGTGTTCTAGCTTCTCGATGTCCTGAAGCAGCTTGCGGTTGTGCGCGAAGAACGGAGCGCGCGTGTCGAAATCACCCTCGACCAGCGCGGAGCGGATAAAGATGCTGCGCGCCTCGGCGGGCGCGAACCGCCCGTAATCGACCCGACGGTTGGCGTACACGGGCAAGCCGTACAGCGTCCCGCTTTCGAGGGCCACCACTTGCGCGCGCGTTTTCTCCCAGTGCGGCCGATCGCGATGGCGCTTGATCACGTGCGCCCCCAGTTCCTCGAGCCACTTGGGGTCGATCGACGCCACCGTGCGCGCGAAAAGGCGCGTCGTCTCGACCAGCTCGGCCGCGACGATCCACCTGCCCGGCTTCGTCGTCCACGACCCCGGATGCACCCGGAACTTGATGCCGCGCGCCCCGGAGTACCCGCCGCCCTCCTCGTCGCGTACGCCGACGTTGCCCAGCAACCCGCTGAGCAGGGCGCGGTGGACCGCGCGAAAGCCCTCGGGGGTCGCCGGGTCGGCGCTTGAAGCGCGCCAGCCAAGCTCGGCGACCATGGCATGCAGCTGGCCGTGTACGTCGCGCCACTCGCGCATGCGCGGCACCGAGATGAAGTTCTCGCGGCAGACCTTCTCCCACCGCCCTTCGAATAGCTTCCACATCTTGAGATAGGCAAGAAAATCGGAGCGCTCGTCCGCGTAGCGCACGTGCCGCTCGTCGGCGGCCCCCGCGTTCTCCATGGGCCGCAGGCGCGGATCCTGGGCCGAGAGCGCCGAGCCGATGACTAGCAGCTGGTCAAGGCAGCCTTCGCCGCGGGCGGCGAGCAGCATGCGGCCGATGCGCGGATCGACCGGCAGGCCGGCCAGCTCGCGCCCCGCGTCGGTCAGCTCGTTCGCTTCGTCCACCGCCCCGAGCTCGGCAAGCAGCGCATAGCCGTCGGCGATGGCGCGCGGACTGGGCGCGTCGAGAAAGGGGAAGTCCTCCACGCGTCCCAGTCCGAGGCTCTTGGCGCGCAGGATCACCGCAGCGAGCGATGAGCGCAGCACCTCGGGATCGGTGTGGGGCGCGCGCCGCGCAAAGTCCTCCTCGCTGTACAGGCGTATGCAGATGCCGTCGCGCACGCGGCCGCAGCGCCCGGTGCGCTGCGTCGCCGCCGCCTGCGACACGTCCTCGACCTGCAGCTGCTCGACCTTGTTGCGGTAGCTGTAGCGCTTGACGCGCGCGAGCCCGGTATCGACGACGTAGCGGATGCGCGGCACCGTAAGCGAGGTTTCGGCGACGTTGGTGGCGAGGACGATGCGCCGCGCCGCGCCCGGCCGGAAAACGCGGTCCTGTTCCGCGGTGGACAGGCGCGAGTAGAGAGGCAGGATCTCGGTGTGCGGCGGGTGGTGCTTGCGCAGGACTTCCGCGGCGTCGCGGATCTCGCGCTCGCCCGGAAGGAACACGAGCACGTCGCCGGAGCCCTGCGCGCACAGCTCGTCGACCGCGGCGGCGAGCGCCCGCTCCTCCTCCTCGCGTGTGGTGTCCTCTGCGTCGCCTTCGACGGGCCGGTAGCGCACTTCGACCGGATAGAGGCGTCCGGACACCTCGAGCACCGGCGCACCGCCGAAGTGCTGCGCGAAGCGCGCGGCGTCGATGGTCGCGGAAGTGACCACAAGCTTCAAGTCGGGCCGTCGCGGCAGCAGCCGTTTCAGGTAACCGAGCAGGAAGTCGATATTCAGGCTGCGCTCGTGCGCCTCGTCGATGATGATCGAGTCGTACTGCCGCAGCTCGGGGTCCGCCTGCGTCTCGGCGAGCAATACGCCGTCGGTCATCAGCTTGACGACAGAGTCGCGACCGACCCTGTCCTGAAAGCGCACCTTGTAGCCGACCAGCGCGCCGAGCTGGCTGCCGAGCTCCTCGGCGATGCGCGCGGCCACCGAGCGCGCGGCGATCCTGCGCGGCTGCGTGTGGCCGATCATGCCGGCGGCGCCGCGGCCCATGGCGAGCAGGATCTTCGGCAGCTGGGTGGTCTTGCCGGACCCGGTTTCGCCGCACACGATCACTACCTGGTGGCGCTCGATCGCGGCGCGGATCTCCTCGCGGCGCGCGCTCACCGGCAAGGCCGGATCGAACTTGGGGGGTGGCAGGCCGGCGAGACGCTCGGCGCGTGTCGAGGCGGAATTCAATTCGCCCCCATTCTAGCGCGGCCCGCCCTCGTGCCCCGAGGGCTCCGATTGCCAGATTCGCGCCGAGCAATGTAGGCTCTCGACCCGAGGCCCGCGCTGCGGGGAGGAGGAGTGGATGGTCTGCACTTGCCGTCGCGTGGGCGTCGCGCGCGTTAGCGCTCGTGACATCGTCTAGCAGCATTCTCGAGGTACGCGACATCGCCGTGCAATTCGGCGGCATCGTCGCGCTCGATGGCGTGACCTTCGACGTCCCGCGCGGCGGCATTCTAGGCCTGATCGGTCCCAATGGCGCAGGCAAGACCACGCTGTTCAATTGCCTGAGCTGCCTCTACGTCCCGAGCTCGGGAGACATCCTGTTCGAAGGGCGCTCGATCCTCGGCCTGCCCTCGCATCGCATGGCGAGCATCGGCGTTGGACGCACCTTCCAGAATCTGGCGCTGTTCCATCGTCTGACCGTGCTCGAGAACGTGCTGGTGGGCGCGCAGACCCGGGGGCGCAGCGATTTCCTGTCCAACGCGCTGCGCCTGCCCTGGGTGCGGCGCGAGGAGAAGACGCTCGAGGACAAGGCCTGGAGCCTGCTCGAGTACCTCGATCTCACGTCGGTCGCGCACCTGCCCGCGGGCGCGCTGCCTTTCGGCACGCAGAAGCGCGTCGAGCTGGCACGTGCCCTCGCGAGCGAGCCCAAGCTGCTGCTGCTCGACGAGCCCGCGGGAGGGCTGAATCACGAGGAGGTCGAAGCCCTTGGGAAACTGTTCAAGAAGATCCGCGACGACATGCGCCTCACCGTGCTGCTCGTGGAGCACCATATGAGTCTGGTGATGGCGATCTCCGATCATGTCGTGGTGCTCAACTTCGGCCGCAAGATCTTCGAAGGGCTTCCCGCCGAAGTGCAGAAGCATCCCGAAGTAATCGAAGCCTATCTGGGCACCGGGCACTGATGGCGCTGCTCGAAGTTTCCAACCTCGAGGCTTTCTATGGCCAGACGCAAGTGCTGCGCGGCCTGAGTTTCAAGCTCGAGGAAGGCAGCGTGACGGCCATCCTCGGCGCGAACGGCGCCGGCAAGACGACCACGCTGCGCGCGATTTGCGGCATGGTGCGCACAAGCGGCGAAGTGCGCTTTGCCGGCGCGCGTATCGCGGCGCGCGCCACCGAGTCGATCGTGCGCTATGGCATCGCGCACGTGCCCGAAGGGCGCGGCACATTCATGCGCCTGAGCACCGAGCAGAACCTCAAGCTCGGCGCCTATACGCGCAAGGACGCCGCCGGCGTGGCCGACGACCTGGAGCGCGTCTACCGCTACTTTCCGCGCCTCAAGGAGCGCCGCAATCAGCAGGCCGGAACGCTCTCCGGCGGCGAACAGCAGATGCTCGCGGTCGGTCGGGCGCTGATGATGCGCCCGAAGCTGATGCTGCTCGACGAGCCCTCCTTCGGCCTGGCGCCGCTGCTCACCGAGGAGCTGTTCCGCATACTGGGCACGATCAGCAGCGAGCGGCAGGTCAGCATGCTGGTGGTCGAGCAGAATGCCTCGCTCGCGCTGGCAATCGCCGACCATGCCTATCTGCTCGAAACCGGGCGCATCGTGATGAGCGGCAGGGCGCGCGACATCAGCCGCGACGAAACGGTGCGCAAGGCCTACCTCGGGTACTAGGGACGGCGCGATGGACCTCTTCTTGCAGCAGACCTCCGACGGGCTCGCTTTCGGGGGCATCTACGCCTGCGTCGCCCTGGCGGTGGTGATGATCTACCAGGCGACCGACCACCTGAACTTCGCCCAAGGCGAGATGGCGATGTTCTCCACTTACATTGCCTATTCGCTGCTGCATCACGGCGTGCCCTACTGGTGGACTTTCCTGCTCACCATGGCGATCTCATTCATCGGCGGAGTGCTGGTCGAGCGCGTCATCGTGCGCCCGGTGGAAGGCACCACGGTGCTGAACGAGGTCATCGTGTTCATCGGCCTGCTAGCCATCTTCAACTCGCTAGCCGGCTGGATCTGGGACTACACGATCAAACCCTTCCCTAGCCCCTTCCCTGACAAGGCACCTTTCGGCATTACCTTCATCGGCCCGCACGATTTCGGCGAGATCAGCGTGACACTGGTGGTGCTCGCCGCGGTATTCCTGTTCTTCCGCTTCACTCCCGTGGGTCTGGCGATGCGCGCGGCGGCGCAGAATCCCGATTCGGCGCGGCTCGTGGGCATCCGCGTCGGCTGGATGCTCGCGCTCGGCTGGGGGCTGGCGGCCCTGGTGGGGGCGGTAGCGGGGATGCTGATCGCGCCGGTGATCTTCCTCGAGCCCAACATGATGAGCGGCGTGCTGCTCTACGCATTCGCCGCGGCGCTGCTCGGAGGCATCTCGAGCCCCGTCGGCGCGGTCGTCGGCGGACTCATCGTGGGCGTGCTCGAGAATCTGGTCGGCACGTACCTGATCGCGAC
>DASPRX010000238.1:0-18762 GCA_035624235.1 Burkholderiales bacterium
CTTGAGGCCGGCCTTTTTCGCCTTGTCCCAGGAGGCCCCGCCCTTGCGCAGCCCCACGGTGACCTTGACGCCAGAGTCGTTCAGGTTGAGCGCATGCGCATGACCCTGCGAGCCGTAGCCCAGAATGGTGACCTTCTTGCCCTTGACGAGCGACAGGTCCGCGTCCTTGTCGTAATAGACCTTCATGATGCTCCCCTATTGAGTTTCCGTATCGCAGGCGCGCGATCGCGCGCCGGATGCTAAACGCGCAGGATCCGGTTGCCCCGCCCGATGCCCGAGGCGCCGGTGCGCACCGTCTCGAGGATCGCCCCCGGGTCGAGCGCATGAATGAACGCATCGAGCTTTGCGCCGTCGCCGGTGAGCTCGATCGTATAGGTGTTGTCGGACACGTCGATCACACGGCCGCGGAAGATGTCGGCCATGCGCTTCATGTCCTCGCGCTCCTTCTGGCCGGCGCGCACCTTGATCAGCATCAGCTCGCGCTCGATGTGCTCGGCTTCCGACAGGTCAACCACCTTGACGATCTCGACGAGCTTGTTCAGCTGCTTGGTGATCTGCTCGATCACGTCCTCCGAGCCGCTGGTGACGATGGTCATGCGCGACATCGACGGGTCTTCGGTCGGCGCCACGGTGAGCGACTCGACGTTGTAGGCGCGCGCCGAGAACAGCCCCGCGATGCGCGACAGCGCCCCGGCCTCGTTCTCGACGAGGATGGAGATGATGTGCCGCTGGCTCACAGATCTTCCGCCAGGATCATTTCCGAGATGCCCTTGCCGCCCGGCACCATCGGATAGACGTTCTCCGTCTGGTCGGTGATGAAGTCCATGAATACCAGCTCGTCCTTGCGCTTGAACGCCTCGCGCAGCGCCGGCTCGACATCGGCCGGCTTGTCAATCAGCACGCCGCGGTGGCCGTAGCCCTCGGCGAGTTTGACGAAATCGGGCAGCGCGTCCATGTACGACTCGGAGTAGCGGTTGCCGTGGAAAAACTGCTGCCACTGGCGTACCATGCCCATGTACTTGTTGTTCAGGTTGACGATCTTGATCGGCAGGCGGTACTGCTTGCAGGTCGAGAGCTCCTGCAGGCACATCTGGATGCTCGATTCGCCGGTCACGCAGGCGACCGTCGCGCCGGGGTTGGCGAGCAGCGCCCCCATCGCCGCCGGCAGCCCGAAGCCCATGGTGCCGAGGCCGCCCGAGTTGATCCAGCGGCGCGGCTTGTCGAACTTGTAGAACTGCGCCGCCCACATTTGGTGCTGGCCGACGTCGGAGGTAATGATCGCGTCGCCGCCGGTGACCTCGTACAGCTTCTCGATCACGAACTGCGGCTTGATGATCTTCGAGCTGCGGTCGTAGCGCAGGCAGTTCCTTGCGCGCCACTGCTCGATCTGTCCCCACCAGGCGCCGACGGCCGCCGGGTCGGGGCGCTGCGCGGAGCCGCGCAGGATCTTGAGCAGGTCGGCGATCACATCGGGCACGTGGCCGACGATCGGCACGTCCACCTTGACGCGCTTGGAAATCGACGAGGGATCGATGTCGATGTGGATGATCTTGCGCGGGTTCTGCGCGAAGTGCGCCGGGTTGCCGATCACCCGGTCGTCGAAGCGCGCGCCCACGGCGAGCAGCACGTCGCAATTCTGCATCGCCATGTTCGCCTCGTAGGTGCCGTGCATGCCGAGCATGCCGAGGAACTGGCGGTCGGTCGCCGGGAAGCCGCCCAGCCCCATGAGGGTGTTGGTGCAGGGGAAGCCGAGCTCGTGCACCAGCTCCGCGAGCTGCGGCGCGGCGTCCGACAGAATCACCCCGCCGCCGGCGTAGATCATGGGACGCTTCGCCTCGAGCAGCAGCTGCATCGCCTTCTTGATCTGCCCCGCATGGCCCTTCTTCACCGGGTTGTACGAGCGCATGGCCACGCTTTCCGGGTAGTGGAACTCGCAGCTGTGCATGGTCACATCCTTGGGGATGTCGACCAGCACCGGCCCCGGGCGGCCGGTGCGCGCGAGGTAGAACGCGCGCTTGATCGCGACGGCGAGGTCCTTGACGTCCTTGACAAGGATGTTGTGCTTGACGCAGGGACGCGTCACGCCGACCGCGTCGACCTCCTGGAAAGCGTCCAGGCCGATAGCGTGCGTCGGCACCTGGCCGGTGATGATCACCATCGGGATCGAGTCCATGTAGGCTGTGGCGATTCCGGTCACCGCGTTGGTGACGCCCGGCCCGGAGGTGACCAGGCACACGCCCACCTTCTGCGAGGCGCGCGAGTAGCCGTCGGCGGCGTGCGCTGCGCCCTGCTCGTGGCGCACCAGCACGTGCTTCACCTTATCCTGCTTGAACAGCTCGTCGTAGATGAACAGTACCGCGCCGCCCGGATAGCCGAAGACGTATTCGACGCCCTCCTCCTGCAAGCAGCGCACGACGATCTCGGCGCCGGTAAGCTCTACCCCCTTGACTCGATCCATGATTGCGTTCCAGGCGACTGAAAGTTGCGGAAAACCTTGAACGTTAAAGAGTTGTTGCGATGCGGTCAAGGGAGCGTGGGCGGCGGCGCACGGCGCATTTGGTAACATCGCGCAAGCAAAACGCGAGGGTCCACCCCTGGCATCAAAGAGCGAGCTGGCGACGTTTCTCGAAAGCGTCGAACGGCGGGCCTTCAAGCAGGCCGTATTCGCAGTTCACGACCACGATGCGGCGCTGGACATCGTGCAGGACGCCATGCTGCGGCTGGCCGATAAATACGGCGACCGACCGGCGGCGGATCTGCCGCTTCTGTTCCACCGCATCGTGCAGAACGCGATCCGGGACTGGTACCGGCGGCAAAAGGTGCGCGCCTTATGGGTGGCCCCATTCGCGGCGCTGTTGGGGGGGTCCGCCGAAGGCGAGGAGCAGGAGGACCCCCTCGACAAGTTCCGTCCGGATGGCGAGCCGGGCGAGATGCCGCCCGAACTCCTAGAGAGGAAGCAAGTCGTTGAAATACTTGAAAAAGAGATCGAGCGCCTGCCGGCGCGTCAACGCGAGGCGTTCCTCATGCGTTACCTTCAAGAGTTGGACGTCGCCGAAACCGCGCTTGCGATGGGATGCTCGGAGGGCAGCGTGAAAACGCATTGCTCCCGGGCTGCGCATGCGCTCGCAAGCGCGCTCAGGGCGCGCGGGATAGAGTTATAGGGTCAAGGGCGCCCGGGAACACCGGCCATGAACGAGCATCAATTCGGCGACAAGGTACGCAAGATCCTGGAGCACGACGCGCAACCGGATGCGCGCACGCTCGAGCGCCTGCGCCAGGCGCGCGAGCTCGCGCTCGCCCGCAAACGGCCCGAGCATGCCCCGGCATTTGCCTGGGCGGGCCAGGCGGGCGCCGGCGGCGGCCGGTCGTTCATGTTCTGGGCACGCGTCGCGCTGCCCGTAGTGCTGCTGGTGGTCGGCCTGTTCGGCATCTACGGCTGGCAGCAGAAGCAGAAAGCCGCGGACCGCGCAGAGGTCGATGCGCTGCTGCTGAGCGGCGATCTGCCGATCGACGCCTATCTGGACAAGGGCTTCCAGGCTTGGCTCAAGAAACAACAGTCCGGCGGCTGAGCCGCCGCGCCTGCGCGGTGCTGCTCGCCGGCGCGCTTCTTTGCTGCGCCGCGCTCGCCGGGGCGGCCGCGCCGCCGGCGCAGGGCGCGCCGTCCTGGGCCGAGCTCAACCCGCAGCAACGCGAAGCGCTCGCGCCGCTCGCCGGCGAATGGGACAAGCTCGAACCGGCGCAAAAGAAAGAGTGGCTCGGGGTCGCGAAGCGCTACCCGACGATGACCCCGACCGGCAAGAAGCGCGTGCAGACGCGCATGAGCAAGTGGGCCGCGCTCACTCCGCAGCAGCGCGAGCAGGCGCGCGAGAACTACCGCAAGCTGCACAAGGATTCGAGCAGGAAGAAGAAGGACCTGAGCAAACAGTGGTCGGAGTACCAGTCGCTTCATCCGCAGGCGCCGCAGGGCGCCGCCCCCGGCCCGAAGGCCACAGACCCGAAGTGAGCGCTGCGGGCCCCGACGAGGCGCCCGTACCGGGTATCGCCAGGCGGCTTGCCAGCATGCTGTACGAGACTCTGCTGCTGTTCGCGGTGGCGTACGCCGCAACCGGGATCTTCTTCCTGGCGAGCGGCGGGGCCTCCGCCAGCGGCTGGCTGCGCCACGCGCTGCAGGCCTACCTGCTGGCCGTATTCGCGGCGTACTTCCTGTGGTGCTGGCTGCGCAGCGGTCAGACTCTGGCGATGAAAGCCTGGCGCATGCGCCTGGTATGCCCGGGACGCGCGCGCGTGCCGGCTGCGCGCGCGCTCGCCCGCTTCGCGCTCGCGGTGCTGCTCGTTCCGACCGGCATTTCGTTCCTGTGGGCTCTGTTCGATCGCGAGCGGCAGTTCCTGCACGACCGGCTCGCCGGAACGCGCCTGGTGCTTCTGCCGCGCAAGCCGCCCGCCGCCGGCTGAGCGCGCTAGCGGCGCTCGACCGCCCACATCGCCGTCACAGCCGCGAGAAAGAACACCGCGCTCGGCAGCGCTGCGGCGGCGAACGGCGGCCAGTCGCGCAGCAGGCCGATGTGCGAAAAGAGGCTGTTCAAGAGGTGGAAGAAGACCCCGAGCATGATGCCGAGGAACACCTTGACGCCAACCATTCCCGCGCGCGCCTGCAGGTACGCGAACGGCAGCGCGAGCGCCATCATCACCATGACCGCGACCGGGTAGAACAGCTTCTTCCACAGCGCGATCGCGTAGCGCTCGGTCTTCTGCCGGTTGCCAGCTAGGTGCCGGGTGTACTGGTAAAGATTCCAGCTCGACATGCGGTCCGGCGCGACGATCAGCACCTCGAGCAGCGAGGGCGTGAGCGCGGAATGCCATTCCATCTCCGGCAGGTGCTCCTCGCGCGGGCCCTGCGGAGTGAACGACGTCTGCGCCACGTCGAGCAATTTCCAGTTGCCGCCGCCGAGGTACTCGCCTTGCGCGGCCGCGCGCACCAGCGCGAGCCGGTATTGCGGGTCGAAGTCGTAGATGCGCAGCCCGTCGAGCGCGCTCGTGTGGCGCGCCTCGCGCACGTTGATGAACGAGCGCTCGTCCTTGAACCACAGCCCGGTGCGCATGTCCTGCCCGATCACCGAGCTCATGGCGCGCATGCGCAGCTTCTGCGCGGCTTCCTCGGCGCCCGGCGCGCCCCACTCGCCGATGACGAAGGTGACGGCGGCGAGCAATAGGCCCGCCTTGGCGAGCACCGCGCCGGCGCGCCACGGCGACAGCCCCGCGCCCCGCATCACGGTGAATTCGGAGTTGCTCGCCAGGTGCGCGAGCACGTACAGCGTGCCGATCAGAACTGCCACCGGAAACAGCTCGTAGGCGTGCCCGGGGAGCGACAGCAGCACGAAGGAGAAGGCGTCGCGCAGGCTGTAGCTGCCCTTGCCGATGTCGTTCAGCTCGTGAATCAGGTCGAAGAAGGCGAACAGCGCGAGGAATCCGACCAGCACGAAGCCCACCGCGCCGTAGATCTGGCGCACGAGGTAGCGCTCGAGGGTCGGTATCTTCACGCGCGGCGCGCGCCCCGCATCCTGCGCCGCGGGCCGAGCGGCTGCAGGCGGTAGGCGAACATCACGACCAGCAGCACGAGCATCACCCCGTGCATAAGCCACACGCCGACCGAGAAGTCGAGCCTGCCCGTCGCCACGCGCGACTGCGTAACCGACAGCAGGTTCGAATACACGACGTAGGTGAGCAGCGCGAATGCCAGGTTCACCGAGCGGCCGGCGCGCGGGTTGACGAAGCTCATCGGTATCGCGAGCAACGCGAGCAGCAGCGCCGTGAGCGGAAGGCCGATGCGCCAGACCAGCTCGCCCCGATTCTCGTTGGTCGGATTGCGCAGCAGCGCGAGCGTGGACATGGCCTGGCGCGAGCGCGCGGGCTCGCGCGCGGCCTGCTCCTGGATGCGCGTCGCGTAGCGCTCGAACTCCATCTGGCGATAGTCCGCCTGCCCGGGCGACCCCTCGTAACGCCGTCCGTCCTCCAGGACGAGGAAGCGGTCGCCATTCGGCGCCGTCTCGGTGCGCCCGGTGTGGCTGAACATGACGCCGTCACGATGCTGCTGCAGCGAGTTGACGAAAACATTCTGCACGCTGGTCTTGTTGCCGGCGATCGACTCGACGAAGAACACACGGTCGCGGCTGGCCGACTCGCCGAAGGTGCCCGGGTCGACGCGCGAGACGTCGTCGCGCGCGTTGATGCGGCTCGCGTACTGGCCGCTCAGCTCCATCGCCCAGGGCGAGATGAACAGCGACAGACCCGCGATCACCGTGACGATCGGCAGCGCGAAGCCGAGCACCGGCCCGAGCCACGCGGTGAGCGAAAGGCCCGAGCTGAACCAGACGACCATCTCGGAGTCGCGGTAGCTGCGCGAGAGCGTGAGCAGCACGGCTATGAACAGCGTGATCGACAGCAGCACCGGCAGCACGCCGAGCGAGAAGAAGCCCAGGTAGGCGAGCACCGCGTCCGAAGGGATCTTGCCGCCGGCCGCCTGTCCCAGCAGGCGGATGAGCTGCGTGGTGAGCGCGATCGCGAACAGCGTCAGAAACACCGCCACCGCGAGGTTGGCGAATTCCCTGAGCAGCGTGCGCTGGAAGATCATGCTCTCGGAACGCCTCGGGCGATTCACAGCGGGGCGCAAATCATGCGATCATCTGCGCCGGCCGATGAGAGTGGAGTACGCAGTGGAATTTAGCATAAAAAGCGTTCCGCCCGAGCGCGCCAAGACCGGCTGCCTGGTGCTCGGCGTGCACGCTGGCGGCGCGCTGACGCGCGCTGCGCAGCTCGCGGATCGCGCGGCGCGCGGCGCGCTGCGCGCCGCGCTCGCGCAAGGGGACCTGTCGGCCAGGGCGGGCTCGACGCTGCTGCTGCGCGGGGTCGCGGGCCTGGCCGCCGAGCGCGTGCTGCTCGTGGGCCTGGGCGAGGAGAAGGAGCTCGGCGAGTCGGCGTACCGCGACGCATTGCGTGCGGCCGCGAGCGCGCTCAAGGATCTCGGGGCGCGCGACGCGATGCTCTACCTGGCGGAGACGAAGCCGGCCGGGCGCGACCCGGCCTGGAGCGTGCGCCAGACGGTGCTCGCGGTGAGCGAGGCGTTCTACCGCTTCGACCAGCTCAAGACGCAGAAGAAGGCGCCGGCGCCGGCGCTCGCGGCGGTTACGCTCGCGCAGAGCGCGGGGCCGGTCGCGCGCGCGGCGCAGGGCGCGCTCGAAGAGGCGGTGGCCGTCGCGCAAGGTGCCGAGCTCGCGCGCACGCTCGGCAACCTGCCGCCCAACATCTGCACGCCGAGCTACCTCGCCGACGAGGCAAAGAAGCTGGCGCGACGCTTCAAGCTCGCCGTCGAGGTGCTCGAGCGGCGCGACATGGAAAGGCTCGGCATGGGGGCGCTGCTCGCCGTGACCAAAGGCTCGCACCAACCGCCCAAACTGATCGTGCTGCGCTACCACGGCGCGGCCAGGACGAAAAAGCCGATCGTGCTGGTCGGCAAGGGCATCACCTTCGATACGGGCGGCATCTCGCTCAAGCCCGCCGGCGAGATGGACGAGATGAAGTTCGACATGTCCGGCGCGTCCAGCGTGCTCGGCGCGCTCGCCGCGCTCGCCGCGATGAAGGCGCCGGTGAATGCGATCGCGCTCGTGCCGACCTGCGAGAACATGCCCGGCGGCGGCGCGTCCAGGCCGGGCGACGTGGTCACCACGCTCTCGGGGCAGACGGTCGAGATCCTGAACACCGACGCCGAGGGGCGACTGATCCTGTGCGACGCGCTCACCTATGCCGAGCGCTTCCAGCCCGAGGTCGTGATCGACGTGGCGACGCTTACCGGCGCCTGCGTGGTGGCGCTCGGGCACGTGGCTACCGGCCTGTTCGCGAACGACCAGCGCCTCGCCGACGAGATCCGCGCCGCGGGCGAGGAGTCCTGGGACCGCGTCTGGCAGATGCCCCTGTGGGACGATTACCAGGAGCAGCTGCGCTCGAACTTCGCCGACATGGCGAACATCGGCGGGCGTCCGGCGGGCAGCGTCACCGCGGCCTGCTTCCTGTCGCGCTTCGCGAAGAAGATGCGCTGGGCGCACCTGGACATCGCCGGTACCGCGTGGAAGAGCGGGCGCGAGAAGGGCTCGACCGCGCGGCCGGTGCCGCTGCTGGTGCGCTTCGTGCTGCGGCATACGCGCGTCAAGTGACCAGCATCGATTTCTACTTCAACGCCCAGGACAAGCTGCAGGTCGCCTGCCGCCTCGCGGCCAAGGCGCTGACCCAGGGAAAGCGGATGCTGATCTACGCGCCGCAGCCCGACACGGTGCAGCGCATCGACCGCCTGCTGTGGACCTGGCCGGCGACCGGCTTCGTGCCGCACTGCCTGGCGCACGACCCGCTCGCGGCCGACACGCCCGTGCTGATCGCCGCCGACGCGGAGGCGCCATCGGGCTGCGGCCTGCTGCTCAACCTGGCGGCGGAGTGCCCGCCGCATTTCGAGCGCTTCGAGCGGCTGCTCGAGATCGTCGCGCGCGAGGACGAGGAGCGCGCCAGCGGCCGCGCGCGCTACCGCTTCTACCGCGATCGCGGCTACGCGATCAGCGACCACGACCTGGCTCGGGAGGCGCGCGGTGAATGAGGGCCGGCGCCCGGACCAGAACCCGCTGGTCGAGCGGGTCGACGCGCTGCTGCGGCGCCACCAGAACGGCGCCGCGCCCGCGCGCACGGACGAGGACGTGCCGGTGCTCACCGAGGTGGTCGACCCGGAGGCGCGCGCCGCGGCGGCGCCGCAGGTCGACGACAAGCTGGTCGAGGCCTTCGCGAACGAGCTGGAGACCGCGGTGCTGCTGCGCCTCGCGCCCGAGCTCGATCGCCTCTTCGAGGAGCGCCTCGCCGGCAGGCTGGGCGAGATCCTCGAGCAGGTGCTGAACGAGATGCGCGCCGAGCTGAGCGCCAACGTGCACCAGCTGGTGCGCGAGGCGATCGCCGCCTCGGTCGCGCAGGCACTCGGCACGGAGAAATAGGGCCGTGTCGCTGGAGAAGAGCTTCGATCCGCGCGCCATCGAGCAGCGCTGGTACCGGCGCTGGGAGCAGGCCGGCCGCTTCGCCGCCGGCGCCGCGCCCGGCCGGCCGGCGTTCTCGATCCAGCTGCCGCCGCCGAACGTCACCGGCGTGCTGCACATGGGTCACGCCTTCAACCAGACCATCATGGACGCGCTCACGCGCTACCACCGCATGCGCGGCGCGAACACGCTCTGGCTGCCGGGCACCGACCATGCGGGCATCGCCACGCAGATCGTGGTCGAGCGCCAGCTCGAGCAGGCGGGCGCCACGCGCGAGGGCCTCGGGCGCGAGAAGTTCGTCGACAAGGTCTGGGAGTGGAAGCGCCGCTCGGGGTCGACCATCACCGAGCAGATGCGCCGCCTGGGCGACTCCTGCGACTGGAGCCGCGAATACTTCACCATGGACGAGAAGCTCTCGCGCGTGGTGATCGAGACGTTCGTGCGCCTGTACGAGCAGGGCCTGATCTACCGCGGCAAGCGGCTGGTCAACTGGGACCCAGTGCTGCTCACCGCGGTGTCCGACCTCGAGGTCGAGAGCGAGGAGGAAGACGGGCACCTGTGGCACATTCGATATCCGGGCGAGGGCTTCGCGCTCACGGTCGCCACCACGCGCCCCGAGACGATGCTCGGCGACGTCGCGGTGATGGTGCATCCCGAGGACGAGCGCTACCGCGCCTTCATCGGCCGCGAGGTCGAGCTGCCGCTCACCGGGCGGCGCATCCCGGTGATCGCCGACGCCTACGTCGATCGCGAGTTCGGCACCGGCTGCGTCAAGGTGACCCCCGCGCACGACTTCAACGACTGGCAGGTCGGGCAGCGCAACGGCCTGCCGAGCATCGGCATCCTCACGCTCGACGCGCGCATCAACGAGCGCGGGCCCGAGCGCTACCGGGGGCTCGACCGCTACGAGGCGCGCGACCGCATCGTGCACGACCTGAGGGCCGCCGGGCTGCTCGAGTCGGTCAGGCCGCACCGCATGGTGGTGCCGCGCTGCGGGCGCACTGGCGCCGTCGTGGAGCCGATGCTCACCGACCAGTGGTTCGTCGCGCTGTCGAAGCCCGGCCCCGCGGGCAAGTCGATCGCGCAGACCGCGACCGAGGTGGTGGCGAACGGCGACGTGAAGTTCTTTCCCGAGAACTGGGTCAACACCTACAACCAGTGGATGGCGAACATCCAGGACTGGTGCATCTCGCGCCAGCTGTGGTGGGGCCATCAGATCCCGGCCTGGTACGACGCCGAAGGGAAGGTGTACGTCGCGCGCAGCGAAGAAGAAGCATTGAAACAGTCTTCAGGTGGGTCCTTGCAGCGCGACCCGGACGTCCTCGATACCTGGTTCTCGTCGGCGCTCGTGTGCCACTCGACGCTCGGCTGGCCCGAGGCGCAGGGCGCGGACAAGCTCGCCTACGAGCTCTACCTGCCCTCTTCCGTGCTCGTCACCGGCTACGAGATCATCTTCTTCTGGGTGGCGCGCATGGTCATGATGACGACCTGGTTCACGGGCCGGGTGCCGTTTCGCGACGTGTACATCCACGGCATCGTGCGCGATCACGAAGGCAAGAAGATGTCCAAGTCGGAGGGCAACACGATCGACCCGGTGGACCTGATCGAGGGCATCGCGCTCGAGCCGCTGCTCGAGAAGCGCACGGCCGGGCTGCGCCGGCCCGAGGACGCGCCCAAGATCCGCGAGCGCACGAAGAAGGAGTTTCCCGAGGGCATTCCCGCCTACGGCGCCGACGCGCTCAGGTTCACCATGGCGGCCTACGCCACGCTCGGACGCAACGTCAACTTCGACTTCAAGCGCTGCGAGGGCTACCGCAACTTCTGCAACAAGCTGTGGAACGCCACGCGTTTCGTCCTGATGAACACTGAAGGCAAGGACTGTGGTCAGGATCCGGCGGCGCCGACTGAACTATCGGCCTGGGACCGCTGGATCGTGAGCATCCTACAGCGCGTGGAAGCCGAAGCTGAGGAGGCCTTCGCCGAGTACCGGCTCGACAACGTTGCCAACGCGATCTATCGCTTCATCTGGGATGAATACTGCGACTGGTATGTGGAAGTGGCGAAGCGACAGCTCGCGGTGGGAAATGAGCGAGAGCAGCGAGGAACGCGCAGGACCTTGGTGCGCGTGCTAGAGGCGGCGCTGCGCCTTGCTCATCCGATCATCCCGTTCATTACCGAGGAGCTTTGGCAGCAAGTTGCGCCTTTGGCCGGTAGATCGGGTGAAACCATCATGTTGGCCCCGTACCCGAAATCACAGCGCGAGAAGATCGACGAGGCTGCGGAACGCGAGATCGCGCTGGCGAAGAGCGTGGTGAACGCCGGCCGCAACCTGCGCAGTGAGATGAAGCTGCCGCCCCAGGAGAAGGTGCCTTTCTACGTGACGGGCCCCTTGAGCGCATCGACCGCGACCGCGTTCGTCTCGCTCGCGCGCCCTTCCGAGCTGCGCGTCGTCGAGCAGCTGCCCACGGTCGATGCGCCGGTCGCGGTGGCCGGCCCGCACCGCGTTATGGCGCACGTCGAGGTCGACGTCGCGGCCGAACGCGAGCGTCTCGGCAAGGAGCTCGCGCGGCTCGAAGGCGAGATCGGCAAGGCGCGCGGCAAGCTCGGCAACGCCTCGTTCGTCGAGCGCGCGCCGGCCAAGGTGGTCGAGCAGGAGCGCGCGCGCCTCGCCGGCTTCGAGGCGGCGCTCGGCAGGCTGCGCGAGCAGCTCGACAAGCTCGCGGCGCGCGCCTAGCCGCCCGCGATGCGGCTGCCGCACAGCCTGAGGGCGTTCCGGCACCGCGATTACCGGCTGTATTTCTTCGGCCAGGGCACCTCGCAGATCGGCACCTGGCTGCAGCTGATCGCCACGAGCTGGCTCGTGTACAAGCTGTCGGGCTCCGCTTTCCTGCTCGGGCTGGCGAGCTTCGCGCTGCAGATTCCGTTCCTCGTGCTCGCGCCCTTCGGCGGCGTGCTGGTCGACCGCCTGGTCAAGCGCCGCGTGCTGTACGCGACGCAGGGCATCGCGCTCGCGCAGTCGCTCGTCATGTTCGCGCTGGTGGCCACCGGCCACGTCCAGCCCTGGCACCTGGTGGCGGGCAATCTGGTGCTCGGCATCGTCAACGCCTTCGACAGCCCGGCACGCCAGTCCTTCCTAGTCGAGCTGGTCGGCGGCCGCGAGGACCTGCCGAACGCGATCGCCATGAGCTCGGCGCTCATGAACGGGGCGCGCTTCATCGGCCCGATGATCGGCGGCGTGGTGATCGCCTCGGCGGGCGTCGTCTGGGGCTTCGGGCTGAACAGCGTTTCGTATCTCGCGATGCTCGCTGCGCTCGCCGCGATGCGCGCGCATCCGTCGCTCGCCGCGCCGCGCAGCGAGTCCTGGGCGAGCGAGCTGCTGGCGGGCTTTCGCTACACCTTCGGCTTCCTGCCCACGCGCAGCGCGCTGCTGCTGCTCGCGGCGGTGAGCTTCTGCGCCCAGCCCTACCAGTCGCTCATGCCGTGGTTCGCCAAGGAGGTGTTCCACGGCAACTCGGAGACTCTCGGCATGCTGATCGGCGCAGGCGGCTTCGGCGCGGTCGCCGGCATGCTGTACCTCGCCTCGCGCCCCTCGGTGCGCGGCCTGCTGCGCCTGCTGCCGCTCTCGGCGGCGCTCGCCGGGCTGTCGCTCGCCTGCTTTGCCTTCGCGCACGCGCTCTGGCTCGCGCTGCCGCTCGTGTTCCTCACCGGCATGGGCATCATGCTGACCGCCGCGGCGACCAACACCGTGCTGCAGACGATCGTCGAGGACCGGCTGCGCGCGCGCGTCGCCTCCCTCTACATCATGTCCTTCCTCGGCGCGAGCCCGCTTGGCGCGCTGCTCGCCGGCACGCTGTCGCACTATCTCGCGCCGCCGCTCACGCTCGCGCTCGGCGGACTGTGCGCGGCGCTCGCCGCCGCCTTCTACGCCTCTAAGATGCCCGCCATCCGCCGGGAGATCCGGCCGCTCTACCAGCGGCTCGGAATTCTCGGGCCGCCGCCGGCTCAGTAGCGGGTCGGCGCGTAGCCCGCGCCGACGAAAGGCGGCTCGCGCCCGACCAGGCTCTCCAGCAGGATCAGCTCGGCATCGGAATGGTTGACCACCGGCGCCGCCATGATCATCTGCGGCGCTCCCTGCGCCATGACGTAGCGCGGCTGGTCGTGATGCGTGGTGCGCACTACCTCGCTCGCCGCCGGGTCCGCGGCCGAGGCGATCTCGGCCTCGCCGTAGCAGGTGCACACGTAGGTGCGGTCGCTGCGCTGCTCGACGTAGATGCCGGTGCCGCGGATACCGATGGTCGCGGTCGGAGTGCGAATGCGCTTCGCCTTGCCCGGCTCGAACACCGACAGCACCGCGCCGGTAACGATGCACAGGCCCGTCTCGACCAGCGCCTCGGCGTCGCCGCTCACCTCGACGCGCGAATTGGCGCGCACGAGCATTGCGTCGCGCGCGATCACGAATACCAGCTCGCCGTCGGGCCCGGTGGTGATCACGTCGCCCGCCCGCACTTCCATCTTCGGCTTGGCGCGCGCGCCGTTGATGCGCGCCTCGCCGCGCATGCGGTAGACGCCCTTCTCCAGCGTGCCGGCGGCGCGCGCGCCGCGCGCGAGCGCGAGGCCGGCAGCGCCCGCGAGCCAGTCGCGGCGCGTCACCATGCGAACTGCTCGCACAGCTTCGGCAGCAGCGCGGCGATCTCGTCGCGCGCGAAGAAGCGGTCGGCGCGCGCCACCCGCGCAGCGTCGCGCGCGGCGGCGTCTCCGCCGAAGCAGAAGATCGGCACGTTAAGCATCATCTCGCCGCGGATCTGCGCGATCGCCTCGAGCGCGCCGGCCGAGTCCAGATCGACCAGCACGAAGCGGTGCAGCAGCACGTCCTGGAACCCGCCCACGTCGCCGATCTGGCGCGCGCGGCTGAGCTGCCAGGACTCGGGCAGCGCCTGCTCGAGGCGCGCGGCGAGCGCCTCGTCGCCGCTGAGCAGCACCAGCCTGCGCGCCAGGCGCGCCGCGACGCTCGCCACCGTCTAGACCCGCGACAGCGCGCGGCGCGCGTTCAGCTTCACCTGTGCGCCCGCGCGCCCCTGTTCGATCGGCTCGGAGAGCTCCTCGCGCGCCTCGGCGATCGCCGCCTGCTCGGCCTCGCCCGGCCAGGAGTTCTCGAAGCACCAGCCGTGCTGCGCAGCAACGCGCGCGCGGAACACCTCCTCGAGCTCGCGCTCGGACGGCAGCGCACCGTGCTCGGCCCACTCGGTCATCGCCAGCGCCAGGCCCTGGCGCAGCCAGGCGCGGAAATCCGGCGACGGGCTCGCCACGCTTTCGGCGAAGCGCTCGGCGGGAAAGCGCAGCAGGAAGCTCGAGGCGACCACCGCGCACTCGCCGATGCTCGCCGCGCCGCTGCCGGCGATCTTGCGGCCGTGCAGCCACAGGTCCTGGTCGCTCAGGTACGCCGGCAGGCCGAAGTGGCGGTAGGCGGCGACCGCGGGCGCGAGCGCCCAGGCGAACCAGCGCGCCGGCCGGCCCGGCGCGAGGCGCCGCGGCGCGATCACCACGAAAACGTACTGGAACTCGTCCACCCATACGAGGCCGCCGCCGAGCGGGCGGCGCACGATCGGCAGTCCGGCGCGCGGATCGACCTCCGCGAGCCCCTGGCTCTGACCCAGGCAAAGGTGCGTCTTCGCCTGCGCCCACACCACGATCGGGCTCGCGTCGGCCGCCTGCGCCGCAGCGAGGCCCGCATAAGTCGCATGCAGCTCGAGCGGCTCGACCAGCCCCAGGCGCATCCAGCGCGCGGCCTGCGCGCCCATCAGCGCTTGCCCTCCGCACGGAAGAACTTCTCCAGGTAGAAATCCCTGTGCGCGAGCTCGCCGATCTCCCGCGCGCGCGCGTCGAAGCCTGCACGCAGGATTTCGGCGAGGCGCTCGCCCTGCTCGCCGTCGAGCACGTGGATGCGCCCGAGCAGCTCCGGGTCGAACTGCAGGATCTCGCCCGCGAGGCCCTCGGGGCGCTCGAGGTGCAGCAGCCAGGCGCGGCACTCCGGGTCCTCGGGATCGAGCGGCGAAAGCACGATGCGCCCTAGCCAGGCGAGGCGCGCCGCCTGGTTGAACTGGCTGATGTCGAGCTTCTTGCCGTGCTTGTACTTGCGCAGCTCGTTCTTCAGCGCGCCGACGTCGGTGACCGGAATGTTGCCCGCGGGGCTCATCGTGCTGCGATTATTTCGCAGCACGCGCCCCGCGTCTACCCGCTACGAAGTGCGGTTAGAAGTTCTTGCCCCAGGCGATGCCGAGCGAGTCCTCGTACATCTTGATCGTCTCGGTGCCGCCGACCGGGAAGTACGGGTTGTTCGCCGGGCCGGAGACCGACTTCTCGAAGGCGTGCATGTACGCCATCGTGATCTCGGAACGGTCCGCCAGCGTGTAGGTGAAGCCGAGCGTCATGTGGTCCTGCACCACGCCGGGCGCGAGGATGTTGAAGGTCACGTCGCGCGCCTGGATCGGGTTGTCGCTGTGGTTGTAGCCCGCGCGCAGCAGCCACTGCGGGCTCATCTGGTAGGCGACGCCGAGCTTGAACACGTTGATGTCCTTCCAGCCAAAGCCGAGGCTCGAGCCGCTCGCGCCGAGGCAGGCCGAGCCGACGCCCGGGCCGGCGGGGAACGTCGGCGCGCATCCCAACGTGTTGCTCGGGTTGCCGACCGAATTCACGCCGCTGTAATTGATGCGCTCGTAGTCGGCGGCGAAGGTCCACTGCGACGAAGGCTTGAAGGCGACGCCGAGGCTGTAGTTCTCGGGAATGTCGAACCCGCCCTGGTCGGCGAACAGGCCCTTGTACTTGTCGAACTTGCCCATGCTCATCTTGCTCGCGTAGGCCGCGCCTATCGACACCGTCTGGCTCAGCTGGCCGTAGTAGCCGATGCGCACGCCATAGCCCCAGGAATCCGCGTAGCCGTTGTTCGACAGATTGTTCGGGTCGGACGAGATCGGCGAGAAGGCCTGCAGGCCGTAGGCCTTGAAGCGCTGGTAGCCGATCAGCGGCGAGATGCCGAGCGAGTGCTGCGGGGCGACCTTATAGGCCGCGGTCGGCGCGATGATGAGCTGCGAGAGATCGACGCCTAGGTTGCCGTTGCCGCACAGCAGGTTCGCAGAGTTCGGTCCGCAGCGGCCAGCGGGAATTACGCCGCCGGGGTAGTCGGTGTTCATGCCGCCGTTGCCGTAGACCGTAACGCCGAGCGACAGGTTCGGGTTCATCATCTTGTTGTAGCCGAACTCGGGGATCAGGAAGTTGGACGTCTCGTTGCCATCAGCGGAGCCGTCCACGCTTCCGAAGCCCAGACCCGTGCTTCCCACGCGGCTCGCGGAGCGCTGCGGCCGGAACCAGTCGACGCCGACGTCCAGTCGATCGCCGACGAACGCCATGCTCGCCGGGTTGTTGGCACCGCCGAAGGCGTCGTCCGCCATGGCAGTAGCCGCTCCACCCATGCCCTTCGCCTTCATGCCGTAACCGTGCGAGAAATATCCGTCGGTCGCCGAGGCGAGCCCCGGCGCGAACGCTGCAGCCACCAGGGCCGCGAGCGCGAGCTTCTTCATTTGCGTTCCCCCTCTTGTAGTAGTAGTGGACGTGCTTGCTACATGAACAAACTGACGTCGGCGTCCTTCGCCATCGGCAGGAAGGTTGCCGCGCCGCAGTACTCCTTCACCTCCGGAATGAAGTCTTCGTGCTTGAAGCCGAACAGGTCGACGGTCATCTGGCAGCCGATCATGTTGACGCCCGCTTCCAGGCACAGGCCGCGCAGCTCGCTGATGTCGGCGACGCCGTTGTTCTTGATCGTCTGCTTCATCAGCGTGGTGCAGAACGACTCGAATCCGGGAATCGCCGCCTGCACGACGTTCGGGATGTTCCAGTTGATGCTCTTGAACCACCCGGGACCGAAGGGCATCTTCATCGGCATGCCGGGGTTGCCGAGCGGGCTCACCTTGAGGTCGCTGATGTCCTTCCTGAGCAGCTGCAGGCCGTAGAAGGTGAAGAAGATCGACACGTTCCAGCCGAGCGCCGCCGCGGTGGAGGACAGGATGAACGGCGGATAGGCCCAGTCCAGCGTGCCCTTGGTGGCGATGATGGTCATCGACGGGGTGCGCGCCTCTTCGCGCTTGGCGAGCGCGTCCTCGAGCTTCTGCGGAAGCAGCTCCTCGATGCGGCTCTTGATCAGATCGTCGATAAGTGCGGCGTTCGGCGAGGCTTCCATGGTCGCTCCTCCAAATATTCGAATTTAACGAAATAGTCTGCCAGAAACTGCTGGCGTTCCAGTCAGGCTTTCTTATCCTCGGATAAGACTCTTCCCTAGCCTACCTGCCCGCTTTGACCGGCCGGCCCTCCATCTGCTTCGCGATCCGCTCGAGGTCGCGCCGGGCGGGGGCGAACGGGAACGACAGGATGTCGGTCGGGCTGGAATCCCCGTAGGGCCGGTTGCAGGCCGAGACCTCGTCGTCCCTGCCCGGGCAGCCCGAGGTGCGGAAAGGGGTGCCGGACGCGATCTCCTGCTCGAGGACTTCCCTGGCGGCGCCGAAGTCCACCACGCGCCCGGAGGCGTCGAAGCGCATGTCCTCGACGCGCTTGCCCCGGTAGTCGATCAGGAAGCGCGCCAGCTGCACGCGGCGCCACTGGCCGCGGTCGACCGGCGGCCAGTCCTCCATGAGCGAGCCACGCTCGGGGAAGAAAGCGAACATGTGGTTGTGGCCGCCCAGGTCGCGGATCCTCTGCGCCACGCCGAGGATCTCCTCCTCGGTCTCGCCCATGCCGCAGATCAGATGCGCACCGAACTTCTCCGGGCCGAAGATCTCAGCCGCCCACCCGATCGCGCGCCAGTAGCGTTCGTAGCTGTGCGGGCTGTCGACGCCGCGCCCGCGCGTGCGGTCGAAGATCTCCGGAGTCACCGCGTCGAGTGCCACCGTGAAAATATCGGCGCCGAGATCCCGCATCCGGATCAGGTCGTCTTTCTCCAACGTGGTGGGATTCGAGAGAATCGAAACCGGCACCGACGGCACCTCGCGCACCCAGCGCTCGAGCAGCACGAAGGTATCGTCGTTGGAGTTGGGGTGCGTGATCATCGAGATGCACATGCGCTCGAAGCGCCCCTTGTCCGAGCCCGCCTTGACGCGCTCGATCACCTCGTCGTAGCGCGCAGTCGGCCAGTCGACGCGGATGAAGTTTCGGTCGGCGTAGTCGCGCGCCTCTTCGCGGTGGCGCGCCAGGCCGCAATACGCGCAGTTCGCGCGGCAGCCTTCGGGATAGGTGACCAGCAGATTGAGGCAGTGCGTGCACGAGGTGCGGTGCATCTTGCCCGCGACGAGCCCCAGCGTGATCGCCGCCGCCGTGCTCATCTGCACGAACTCGGGCGAGCGCATCTCGGGCGTCTTGACGTGGTAGTTGGGGCGGTAGAACTGCAGCGGTTGCACGGCGCTCATGAGAAGTACTCCGGGAAGGCGATCCAGCCGCGGCGATGCTCGGTATCGTCCTCGGCCGCTGGGCTGTTCCAAACATCGGCCATGCGGCGGCGCGCAGCGAGCGCGCGCTCGAGCGCCGGGCCGAATTCCTCGCGCATCTCTTCCTCGTACGCGGCGAGCGCGTGCGCATCGCCCGAGAGAGCGCGCGCGACGGACGCGCCGGCGCGCTCGCCCGAGGCCACCGCGGGCGCGATGCCGGCGCCGGTGATCGGGTG
>DASPRX010000208.1:0-6849 GCA_035624235.1 Burkholderiales bacterium
ACCAGCATGCCGAGCACCGAGAACAGCTGCAGCGGCGCGATCGAGAAGCCGGTCATCAGGTCGAAGTTCAGGCGTGCGAGCTTGAGCATCGAGTATTTCGAGGCGCCCGCGGCGCGCTCCGCGTGCGCCACCTCGATCTCCGCCGGGCGGCGCGCGAAGGTGTAGGCGAGCGCCGGGATGAAGGTGTTCGCCTCCTTGCACTGGTTGATCGCGTCGACCACTTCGCGGCCGTAGGCGCGCAGCATGCAGCCCTGGTCGGTCATGCGGATGCTGGTGGTGCGCTCGCGCAGCCGGTTCAGGAGGCGCGAGGGCACGCGCCGCAGCCAGCTGTCGCGCCGCTGGCGGCGCACCCCGCCGACGTAGTCGAAGCCCTCGTCCATCTTGGCAAGGAGCTTCGCGATCTCCTCGGGCGGGTTCTGCAGGTCGGCATCGAGCGTCACCACGCGCTCGCCGCGGCAATGCGCGAAGCCGGCCATGATCGCTAGGTGCTGGCCGAAGTTCCCGGCGAGCAGCACCACGCGCGTCTCGGCTGGGCGCCTCGCGAACTGCTCGCGCAGCAGCGCCGCCGAGCGGTCGGCGCTGCCGTCGTCGACGAACACCACTTCGTAGGATTTGCCGAGCGCGTCGAGCGCCGGGTAGAGGCGCGCGAACAGCGGCGGCAGGCCCTCTTCCTCGTTGTAGACCGGGATGACGACGGAGAGGTGGGGAGGCCGCATCGGGTCGTGGCGCCGCGCCTAACGGCGGTGTGCGGCAAGGATATCACCGAGCGTGGCGCACACCCGGTCGACGTCCGCCTCGGCCATGGCGGGGAAGAGCGGCAGCGTGAGCGTGCGCGCGCCGACGCGCTCGGCGTGCGGGAAGTCGCCCGGCTTCCACCCTTGCGCGCGGTACAGGCGAAAGAGGTGCATCGCCGGGTAGTGGACTCCGGTGCCGATGCCGCGCTCGTGCATGAGCGCCATGAAGCGCGCGCGGTCTATCGTCATGCGCTCGAGCGGCAAGAGCACCTGGAACATGTGCCAGTTCGACTGCGCGAAGTCGGCCAGCGGCAGCTCGCAGCCGAGCGAGCGGTCGAGGCGCTCGAAGTAGCGCCGCGCGAGCTCTCGGCGGCGCGCGTTGAACTCCCCCAGGCGCGCGAGCTGCCCCAGGCCGATGCGCGCCGCGACGTCGGTCAGGTTCATCTTCGCGCCCGCCTCGTCGACCTCAATCTCGCCGCCGGGCAGGCGCACCACGCCCTGCAGCCGCAGGCGCTCGCAGCGCTCGGCCTCGGCCGCGTCGTTCAGCACCAGGCAGCCGCCTTCGGCGGTAGTCATGTTCTTGTTGGCGTGGAAGGACAGGCACACCAGGTCGCCGAAGCTGCCGATGCGTCGTCCCTGCCAGCTCGCGCCCATGCTCTGCGCCGCGTCCTCGATGACGCGCAGGCCGCGGCGGCGGGCGATTGCGTAGACGGCGTCGCGGTCGAAGGGCAGCCCCGCCATGTCCACGGGGATGAGCGCCCGGGTGCGCGGCCCGAGCGCGGCTTCGATTCTCGCCGGGTCGATGTTGCGCGTCGCCGGGTCGATGTCGGCGAACACCGGCCGTGCCCCGGCGCGCAGCACCACGTTGGCGGTCGCGACCCAGGAAAGCGGCGTCGTGATCACCTCGTCGCCCGGCCCGACGCCGGCGAGCGCGAGCGCGAGCTCGAGCGCCCCGGTGCCGGAGGCGAGCGCGCGCACCGGCCGGCCGCCGAAGTACTGCGACAGCCGCGCTTCGAATTCCTTCGCCTGCGGGCCGGTGGTGATCCAGCCCGAGCGCAGCACCTCGGCCACGCCGGCGATGGTCGCCTCGTCGAGCGACGGACGCGTGAACGGCAGGTAGGGCGCGGCGCTCACGGGCAGCCCACCACCACGCGGCGCGGGTCGCGCGCGAGCAGCTTCATCGGCAGGCCGCGCGCGGCGAGCGCGTCGTATGCGCCCGGGCGCATCAGCGCCACTGCGCCGGGCATCGAGCGCCACACGCGTTCGAACTCGCTTGAATCGGAGATGAAACTACCCTTGTCCCAGCCGATCGGCGCGGCGAGCTCGTCCATGTACATGACCATCGTGGCGGTACGGCGCGCGTAGAAGAGGAAGGCGTGGTCGAAGGTGTCGTAGAAGAACAGGCGCGGGGCCGCGTCGAGCGCCGGGCGCACCTGCTCGACGATCTGGCGCGCCGAGTATAGCGGCGCGAGCGCCTGGTAGCCGGAATTCACCGCGAACGCGGCGGCGAACCCACCGCCGGCGAGCCAGGTGATCGCGGCGGTGCGCAGCCCGCGCCGGGCGAGCCAGGAGGCGAGCAGCCCGGTCGCGAACAGCGCCAGGCCCGCCGCCACCAGCCACGGAATGAAGCCGGCCAGCAGCCCGGCGGGGAGATCCGGCGAGGCGCGCTGCCCCACCAGGGACGGCGCGAGCGCCGCGACCGCGGCGCCGAAAGCGGCGGCCGGGGCCGCGATCCATGCGGGCGCGCGCGGCTGCGCGCGCGCCGCCCACTCGCCGGCGAGCAGCGCCGCCGCCGGCAAGAGCGGCAGGACGTAGGAAATGAGCTTCGAGTCCGAGACCGAGAAGAACGCGAACACCAGCACCACCCAGACCAACAGGAACCTTTGCGCCTGGAAGCGCGCCAGCGGGTCGCGCCGCAGGCCTGCGGCGATGGCCCCGGGCAAGGCGAGCGTCCAGGGCGCGAGGCCGATCGCGAGCACCGGCAGGAAATACCAGGCAGGCTGGTAGCGGCCGTGCTCGGTGGTCGTGAAGCGCTCGAAGTGCTCGTGGATGAAGAAAAAGCGCGCGAACTCCGGGTTGGCGCGCGACACCGCGACGAACCAGGGCGCCGCGATGGCGAGGAAGACCGTGAGGCCCGCGCCCCAGTGCAGGCGCGCGCCGAGCAGCCGCCAGTCGCGCTGCCACAGTGCGTACAGAACGAGCGCGCCGCCGGGCAGCACGAGGCCGATCAGGCCCTTGGAGAGCATCGCCAGCGCGGCGCAGGCCCAGGCCGCGAGCATCCAGCCGCGCCGTGCGCGCGCGCTGGCGCCGTCGCGCTGCGCGAGCGCAAAGGCGTACACGGAACACGACAGGAAAGCCGCCAGGCCCGTGTCGAGCGAGGCGAAGTGGCTCATGCCGAACCACATCAGGCTGCCGGCGAGCAGCAGCGCGCCGTAGCGGCCCGCAGCGGGGCCGAGCAGGCGCGTGCCGGCAAGCAGCGTCGCGAGGACGGTGGCGAAGCTGGTGAGCACGGTCCACAGCCGCGCGCTCCAGTCCGACATGCCGAAGGCCTCGAAGGCGGCGGCGGTCGCCCAGTACTGGAGTGGGGGCTTCTCCAGGTACTTGTAGCCGTTCAGGTGCGGCGTCACCCAGTCGCCGCCCGCCATCATCTCGCGCGCGATCTCGGCGTAGCGCGCCTCGTCGCTGTTGAACAAGTCGCGCGTGCCCGCGCAGGCGAACCAGACCAGCGCGAACGCCAGCAATAGAGCGTAGGAAGTCTTTTTCATTGAGGCGCTTGCGTGGCTCGCGTAAAATTGTAGCGTCATGAGGGAATTCCCGCGCATCAAACGGCTGCCGCCGTACGTCTTCAACACCACGCACGAGTGGAAGATGGCCGCGCGCCGCCGCGGCGAGGACGTGATCGACCTGTCGATGGGCAACCCGGACGGGCCGACGCCCAAGCACATCGTCGACAAGCTGGTCGAGGCGGCGCAGCGCCAGGACACGCACGGCTACTCCGTGTCGAAGGGCATCCCGCGCCTTCGGCGCGCGATCTGCGACTGGTACCGGCGCCGCTACGCGGTCGAGTTCGACCCCGACTCCGAGGCGATCGTCACCATCGGCTCGAAGGAGGGCCTCGCGCACCTGATGCTCGCCACGCTCGAGCGCGGCGACACGGTGCTGGTGCCCAATCCCTCGTACCCGATCCACATCTACGGCGCGATCATCGCCGGGGCGGACATCCGTTCGGTCAAGATGACCGAGGGTGTCGACTTCTTCGCCGAGCTCGAGCGCGCCTGCGCCGAGCTCATCCCCAAGCCGAAGATGCTGGTGATCGGCTTCCCGTCGAACCCGACGGCGATGTGCGTCGAGCTGGGCTTCTTCGAGCGCGTGGTCGCCTTCGCGCGCGAGCACGACATCATGGTGGTGCACGACCTCGCCTACGCCGACATCACCTTCGACGGCTGGAAGGCGCCGTCGATCATGCAGGTGCCCGGCGCGCGCGACGTGGCGGTCGAGTTCTTCACCATGTCGAAGAGCTACAACATGGCCGGCTGGCGCATCGGCTTCATGGTCGGCAACCGCGACATGGTGTACGCGCTGGCGCGCATTAAGAGCTACCACGACTACGGCACCTTCACGCCGATCCAGGTGGCCTCGATCGTCGCGCTCGACGGGCCGCAGGACTGCGTCGAGCAGATCCGCCAGACCTACCAGCGCCGGCGCGACGTCATGGTGCGCGGCCTGCACGAGCTGGGCTGGATGGTGACCAACCCGAAGGCCTCGATGTACGTCTGGGCGAGGATCCCCGAGCCCTACCGTGCGCTGGGTTCGATCGAGTTCGCCAAGAAGATGATCGACGACGCGCGCGTCGCGGTTTCGCCGGGCGTCGGCTTCGGCGAGTACGGCGACGACCACGTGAGGATCGCGCTCATCGAGAACGAGCACCGCCTGCGCCAGGCGCTGCGCGGCGTGCGCGAAATGTTCAAGAAGGACGGCTTGCTGCGGGGCGCGGCGTGAAACCGATCAGCGTCGGCCTGCTCGGCATCGGCACGGTCGGCGGCGGTACCTGGGAGGTGCTCGGGCGCAACGCCGACGAGATCCAGCGCCGCGCGGGCCGGGCGATCCGCATCACGCGCGTGGCGGACAAGGCGCTCTCGCGCGCGCGCTCGATCGTCAAAGGCAAGGCGCTCGTCACCGCCGATGCGCGCGAGGTGACGCGCGCGCCCGACGTCGACATCGTGATCGAGCTTATCGGCGGCTACGGCGTCGCCAAGGAGCTGGTGCTCGACGCGATCGCGCACGGCAAGCAGGTGGTGACCGCCAACAAGGCGCTGCTCGCCACGCACGGCAACGAGATCTTCGCCGCCGCGCAGAAGAAGGGCGTCATGGTGGCCTTCGAGGCCGCGGTGGGCGGCGGCATCCCGATCATCAAGGCGCTGCGCGAGGGCCTCACCGCCAACCGCATCGAGTGGATCGCCGGCATCATCAACGGCACCTCGAACTTCATCCTGTCGGAGATGCGCGACAAGGGGCTGCCCTTCGGCGAGGTGCTCGCCGAGGCGCAGCGCCTGGGCTACGCCGAGGCCGATCCGACGTTCGACATCGAGGGCATCGACGCGGCGCACAAGCTGACCATCCTCTCTGCGCTCGCCTTCGGCATCCCGATGCAGTTCAGGAAAGCCTACACCGAGGGCATCTCGAAGCTCACGCGCGAGGACATCCGCTACGCCGAGGAACTTGGCTACCGCATAAAATTGCTTGGAATTACAAAAAAAGTTTCAAAAGGCATTGAGCTCAGGGTCCATCCCACGCTCGTGCCGGCGCGGCGTCTGATCGCGAACGTCGAAGGCGTGATGAACGCGATCCTGGTGAAAGGCGACGCGGTCGGGCCGACGCTGTACTACGGCGCGGGGGCGGGCGCCCAGCCCACCGCGAGCGCGGTGGTGGCGGACCTCGTCGACGTCACGCGCCTGATCACCGCCGACCCGGGGCACCGGGTGCCGCACCTCGCGTTCCAGCCCGACCGGCTCTCCGACGCGCGCGTGCTGCCGATCGGCGAGGTCGAGACCGCGTATTACCTGCGCATGCGGGTGCTCGACCGGCCGGGGGTGCTAGCCGACATCACCCGCATCCTCGCGCAGGGCGCGATCTCGATCGACGCCATGGTGCAGAAGGAGCCAGGCCAGGGGCAGAAGCAGGTCGACATCGTGCTGCTCACGCACCTGGCGCTCGAGAAGAACGTCGCCGCGGCGCTGAAGAGGATCGAGAAGCTGAAGACCGTGGTCGGCAGGGTGACCAGGATCCGCTGCGAAGAGCTGCTTTAGTGCGCTACGTCTCCACGCGCGGCGGTACCGCGCCGCAGCGCTTCTCAGACATCCTGCTCGAGGGCCTGGCACCCGACGGCGGCCTGTTCGTTCCCGAGCGCCTGCCGCGCGCCGACCTCGCGGCGTGGCGAGGCCTGCCGTACGCGGAGCTGGCGTTCGAGATCCTGAAGCTGTTCGTCGACGATATCCCCGACCTGAGAGAACTCGTTCAAAAAACCTATACGGCTGAAATATTCGCCTCGGACGAGATCACACCGCTCAAGGCGCTCGAGCCGGGCCTGCACGTCCTCGGCCTGTCGAACGGCCCGACGCTCGCCTTCAAGGACCTGGCGCTGCAGCTGCTCGGCAATCTCTTCGAGTACGAGCTCGGCCGGCGCGGCGAGCGGCTCAACATCCTCGGCGCCACCTCGGGCGACACCGGCCCGGCGGCCGAGCACGCGCTGCGAGGAAAGAAGAACATCCGCGTGTTCATGCTCTCGCCCGCCGGGCGCATGACGCCGTTCCAGGCGGCGCAGATGTACAGCCTGCAGGACGAGAACATCCACAACCTGGCGGTGGAGGGCGTGTTCGACGACTGCCAGGACATCGTCAAGGCGGTCGCCGCCGACGCGGCGTTCAAGGCGCGCCAGCGCATCGGCACGGTGAACTCGATCAACTGGGCGCGCGTCGCGGCGCAGGTGGTGTACTACTTCAAGGGCTACTTCGCGGCCACGCGCTCCGACGCCGAGCAGGTGTCCTTCGCCGTGCCTTCGGGCAACTTCGGCAACATCTACGCCGGCCACGTCGCGCGCGAGATGGGGCTGCCCGTG
>DASPRX010000025.1:0-2155 GCA_035624235.1 Burkholderiales bacterium
ACAACATCGTCGCCACCTACCGCGAGCACGGCCACGCGCTCGTGCGCGGCATGCCGATGCGCACCATCATGGCCGAGATGTACGGCAAGCGCGAGGGCTGCTCGCGCGGGCGCGGCGGCTCGATGCACCTGTTCGACGCGCGGCTGCGCCTGTACGGCGGCAACGCGATCGTCGGCGGCGGGCTGCCGCTCGCCGTGGGCCTCGCGCTCGCTGACAAGCTCCAGGGCCTGCGCCGCGTGACGGCGTGCTTCTTCGGCGAGGGCGCGATGGCCGAGGGCGTGTTCCACGAGTCGATGAACCTCGCGGCGCTGTGGCAGGTGCCGGTGCTGTTTTGCTGCGAGAACAACCTGTATGCGATGGGCACGGCGCTCGCGCGCTCGGAATCGCAGACCGACCTGTGCGTCAAGGCGGCCGCGTACAAGGTGCCGACGCTCAAGGTCGACGGCCAGGACGTGGTCGCGGTGCACGAGGCGGCGAGGAAGGCGCAGGCGGACGTGCGCGCGGGCGGCGGACCGTTTTTCGTCGAGTTTCAAACCTACCGCTACCGGGCGCACTCGATGTTCGACCCCGATCTGTACCGCGACAAGAAGGAGATCGAGGAGTGGAAGACGCGCGGGCCGCTGCACACCTTCACCGCGCGCCTCAAGGCCGAAGGCAAGCTGACCGAGGAGCAATTCCTCGCCCTGGACGCCGAAGTGGCGAAGGAAGTCGAGGACGCCGTCGCGTTCGCGGAAGCCTGCAGCTGGGAGCCGGTCGAGGATCTAACCAAGGACGTCACCGCGCCGTGAAGACCAGCTACCGCGAAGCGATGCGCGCGGCGCTGCGCGAGGCGCTCGCCGCCGATCCACGCGTGTTCCTGATGGGCGAGGACGTCGGCAAGTACGGCGGCAGCTATGCGGTGTCGAAGGGCCTGCTCGAGGAGTTCGGTCCCGAGCGCGTCCGCGACACGCCGCTCTCCGAGCTCGCCTTCGTCGGCGCCGGCATCGGCGCCGCACTGGGCGGCATGCGTCCGATCGTCGAGGTGATGACGGTCAACTTCAGCCTGCTCGCGCTCGACCAGATCGTGAACACCGCGTCGCTCTACCGGCACATGTCGGGCGGGCAGTTCTCGGTGCCCCTGGTAATCCGCATGGCGACCGGCGCCGGGCGCCAGATCGCCGCGCAGCACTCGCACAGCCTGGAGAACTGGTATGCGCACGTGCCCGGCCTCAAGGTGCTCGCCCCGGCGACGGTCGAGGACGCGCGCGGCATGCTCGCTCCGGCGCTCGCCGACCCGGACCCGGTGGTGATCTTCGAGCACGCGCAGCTCTACAACATGGAGGGCGAGCTGCCCGAGCCCTGGACGAGGGACATCAGGTCAGCAGCGGTGAGGAAGCAGGGCAGCGCGGTCAGCCTGATCACCTACGGCGGCTCGCTGCCCAAGACGTTCGCGGCCGCCGAGTTGCTCGCGAAGGACGGCATCGACGCCGAGGTGGTCGACCTACGCGTGCTCAGGCCGCTCGACGACGCGACCATCATGGCCTCGGTCGCGAAGTGCCGCCGCGCGGTGATAATCGACGAGGGCTGGAAAACCGGCAGCCTCGCCGCCGAGGTGATGGCGCGCATCGTCGAGCAGGCGTTCTACGAGCTCGACGCGCCGCTCGCGCGCGTGTGCAGCGAGGAAGTGCCGATGCCCTACGCCAGGCACATGGAGGAAGCGGCGCTGCCGCAGCCCGCGAAGATCGTCGCCGCGGCGAAAGGACTGCTCCGATGACCGACTTCAAGCTGCCTTCGCTCGGCGCCGACATGGACCAGGGCAAGCTGCTCGAGTGGAAGGTCAAGCCGGGCGACGCGGTCAGGCGCGGCCAGGTGGTTGCGCTCGTCGACACCTCGAAGGCCGCGGTGGAGGTCGAGATCTGGCACGACGGCGTGGTGCAGGAGCTGATCACCAAGCCGGGCGAGACCATCCCGGTCGGCACCGTGATGGCGCGGCTCGCCGCGCCTGGCGAAGCCGTCGCAACCGCGCTGAGGAGACCCGCCTCGCCCGCCGCGCGCAAGCGCGCGCACGAGCTCGATGTCGACATCGAGAAGGTCGCGGGTACCGGGCCGCACGGCGCCGTCACCCTGGAAGACATCGATAAGGCGGCGGTAAAGCCGGCAGCCGCTGCCGCGCCCG
>DASPRX010000009.1:0-6656 GCA_035624235.1 Burkholderiales bacterium
GGTGGCGCGCATCTACGCGCTGACCGGCTACGTCGCGGAGACGGGCGGCGTGCGCTTCAGCAAGGCGCTTTCCGACCGCGAGTGGACGCCCGACTCGCTCGCCGGCAGCGGCATCCGCTGACGCGGCGCGAGCGCGAGGAGTAGGAGCCATGCTCGCCCGATGCTTCGCTCTGGCCGCCGCGGCGCTCGCGGTCGCACTGCCGTGCGCGGCCGTCGCGGCCGGCCCGCGGGACGTGCTCGACACGCCCTCCGAGACGAGCGCGCTCGCTTCCCGGGGCCTGCTGAACGGCCTCGCGCACGCCGGCGAGCGCGTCGTGGCCGTGGGCCAGCGCGGCCACATCGTTTACTCCGACGACGCGGGGCGCAGCTGGGTGCAGGCTCGGGTCCCGGTCAGCTCGGATCTGGTCGCGGTCGCCTTTGCCACGCCCCTGCAGGGCTGGGCGGTCGGTCACGACGGAGTGGTGCTGCACAGCGCGGACGGCGGCGCGAGCTGGGTCCGGCAGCTGGACGGCCGGAGCTCCGGGGCGGCGCTGCTCGCCTACTACCAGGCGCAGGCCGCGAGCGGCGCGCTCGGTGCACCCGAGCGCGCGGCCAAGCTGCTGCAGGATGCCAAGCGCTTCGCCGAGGAGGGCGCCGGCAACCCGCTGCTCGACGTGTGGTTCGCCAACGAGCGCGAAGGCTTCGTCGTCGGCGCGTTCAACCTGATTTTCCACACCAGCGACGGCGGCACGACCTGGCAGCCGTGGCTGGAGCACACCGACAATCCCAAGGCGCTTAACCTGTACGCGATCCGCCCTGCCGGCGGAGCGCTGTACATCGCCGGCGAGCAGGGTTTGCTCCTCAAGCTCGAGGGCGAGCGCTTTCGCGCGCTCGACATTCCCTACAAGGGCAGCCTGTTCGGCATCACGGGCGACGCGCGCAGCGCGATCGTGTTCGGCCTGCGCGGCAACGCGCTGCGCAGCACGGACGGCGGCGCCACCTGGCAAAGCGTCGCCACCGGCGTGCAGGCCGGGCTGACCGGCGGGGCCGTCGGCGCGGCCGGCGTCGTGCTCGTCAGCCAGGCGGGCGACGTGCTGCTGAGCCGGGACGACGGCGCGACGTTCGCGCGCCTGAAGACCGGACGGCCGGTGCCCGCGGCGGCCGTGGTCGACGCGGGCGCGCACACGCTCGTGATCGCCGGACCGCTCGGCGTGCATACGCTGGCGCTGAACTAGTGGGAGGCGCCATGGCCGCAGCGAGCGACATCCTCGAGCCCGCGCCGGCTGCGCGCGAGATCGCCGGATTCGACCGCAACTCCGGCAGCCGGCTCGAGCGGCTGATCTTCAACAACCGTCTCGTCGTCGTCGCGACCTGCGCGCTGATCACCGTGGTGCTGGCGGCCGTCGCGGTCGCGAAGCTCGGGCTGAACGCCAGCTTCGAGCAGATGATTCCGCGCAGCCAGCCGTACATCAAGAACTACCTCGAGAACCGCGCCGAGCTGCGCGGGCTGGGCAACGCGCTGCGGGTGGTGGTCGAGAACGCCGACGGCGACATCTACGATCCCGCCTACCTCGAGACGCTCAGGAAGATGACCGACGAGCTGGTGCTCACGCCGGGCGCCGACCGCGCCTGGGTCAAGTCCCTTTGGACGCCCGTCGTGCGCTGGACGCAGGTGACCGAGGAGGGATTCCAGGGCGGCCCCGTCATGCCCGACAACTACGACGGCTCGCCGCGCGCGACCGACCAGCTGCGCGCGAACATCGCGCGCTCGGGAATCGTCGGCAGCCTGGTCGGCAACAACTACCGCTCGAGCATGATTTTCGTGCCCCTGCTCGACAAGGACCCGGCGAGCGGCAAGCCGCTTGACTACCGGGAGCTGTCGCGCACGCTCGACAAGGTGCGCGCGACCTACGAGCGCGCCGGCGCAGCCGCCGGCGGCAAGGCCGCGCCGCGCATCCGCATCCACGTGATCGGCTTCGCCAAGCTGGTCGGCGCGCTGATCGATGGGCTGGCGCAGGTCATGCTGTACTTCGGCGCTGCCGCGGCCATCGCCGCGCTCATCATCTTCTTCTACACGCGCTGCCTGCGCAGCACGGCGCTGGTGATCGCCTGCTCGCTCGTCGCCGTGCTGTGGCAGCTCGGCCTGGTGGCGGGGATCGGCTTCGAGCTCGACCCGTTCACCATCCTGGTGCCGTTCCTCGTATTCGCGATCGGCGTGTCGCACGGGGCGCAGAAGATGAACGGCATCATGCAGGACATCGGCCGCGGCATGCACCGGCTGGTCGCGGCGCGCTACACGTTCCGCAGGCTGTTCCTGGCCGGTCTCACCGCGCTGCTCGCCGACGCCGTCGGCTTCGCGGTGCTCATGGTGATCGACATCCCGGTGATCAAGCACCTCGCGCTCGCAGCAAGCATCGGCGTCGCCGTGCTGATCTTCACCAATCTCGTGCTGCTGCCGGTGCTGCTGTCGTACACGGGCGTGAGCCCCGCCGCGGCCGAGCGCAGCCTGCGCTCGGAGAAGGAAGAACGGCGCAGCAGGGGCCTCGGGTCGGTCTGGTCTCTGCTCGACCGCTTCACTGAGCGCCGCTGGGCGCTCGGCGCGATCGGCGTCGCCGCCGCGCTCGCGCTCGGCGGCCTGGCGATCGGCACCCGGCTGCAGATCGGCGACCTCGACGCGGGTGCACCCGAGCTGCGTCCCGACTCGCGCTACAACCTCGACAACGCCTACATCACGAGCAATTACTCGCTCTCGAGCGACCAGTTCGCGGTCATCGTCAAGACGGGCAAGGAAGGCTGCCTCAAGTACGACGCCCTGGTCGAGGCCGACCGCCTGGCCTGGGCGCTGCGCCAGGTGCCCGGCGTGCAGACGACCGTGTTCCTCGGCGATGCCGTCCGGCGGATCACGGCCGGCTCCTACGAGGGCAACCCGAAGTGGCTCACGATCTCGCGCAACCAGGACGTACTCAACTACGCGGTGCAGCAGGCCTCGGTCAACAATCCAGACCTGTTCAACACCGAGTGCTCGGTGATGCCGGTGGTCGCCTACCTGGCCGATCACCGCGCCGCGACGCTCGACCGCGTCGTCGACGCGGCGGCGCGCTTCTCGGCGGCGCACAGCGCGCCGGGACTGCAGTTCCTGCCGGCCGCTGGCAGCGCCGGGATCGAGGCGGCGACGAATATCGTCGTGCGCCAGGCCAACCGCTCGATGCTGCTGTACGTGTACGGCGCGGTGATCCTGCTGTGCTTCATCACCTTCCGCAGCTGGCGCGCCGTCGTCGTCGCGGTGGTGCCGCTCGCCATCACCTCGATCTTGTGCGAGGCGCTCATGGTGCTGCTCGGCATCGGCGTGAAGGTGGCGACCCTGCCGGTGATCGCGCTCGGCGTGGGAATCGGCGTGGACTACGCGCTGTACCTGCTGAGCGTGCAGCTCGCGCAGCAGCGCGCGGGCGCTCCGCTCGCCCTCGCCTACCGGCGCGCGATCCAGTTCACCGGCAAGGTCGTCGCGCTGGTCGGCGTGACACTCGCCGCGGGCGTCGTGACCTGGGCCTGGTCGCCCATCAAGTTCCAGGCCGACATGGGCATCCTGCTCACCTTCATGTTCGTGTGGAACATGATCGGCGCGCTGGTGCTCATCCCGGCCCTGTCGCACTTCCTCCTCGCGCGCCGCGCCTGAGGGGCCCCGCGCAGCCTCTTTCGGCTTAGACAGCTGGTCTTCGCGCGGTCTAATATCCGCCCGCATAACTCGAAAAACCATCAAGGGAGGGGGTACCGATGAAAGCGTCTTCGCTATGCTTCCGCGCGGCCGTGCTGTTCGTGATCGCAGGGATGATCTGGGGCCTGGTCATGGCCATCTCCGAGAACCACGCCACGTTCCCGGGGCACGCGCACCTCAACCTGCTCGGCTGGGTGTCGCTGTTCCTGTTCGGAGTGTTCTACCACCTGCATCCGGCGATCGACCGCAGGCGCGCCGCGCTCGTCCAGGCGTGGGTCTGGATGGCCGGCGTCGTCATCCAGGCCTACGGCGTGGGCCGGGTCTTCACCGGGCACCCGGAAGGCGAGGCCTTCGCCGCGGCCGGCTCGTTCATCGTGCTCGGCTCGATGCTGCTCTTCACCTGGCTGGTGTTCCGCCGCGAGCGCTACGCCGCGGCTTGACGCGCAGCCGCGTGCAGCTGTCACGCAGCGATCACATATCCGTCACGGCGGTTTCACGTTGGCGCGGCATGCTCGCGCCGCGTGAGCCGCGAATCCCACATCGACGCGAATTCGCCCGCCGCGGCGGGGCTGCGCATCGCGATGGTGACGGAGACCTATCCGCCGGAGGTGAATGGCGTGGCGCGCACCGTCGGCCTGATGGTCGAGGGGCTGCGCCGGCGCGGGCACGCGGTGCAGCTCGTGCGCCCGCGCCAGGACGCGCGCGACGCGGCGGCGCGGGAAGGCGATTTCGAGGAGCTGCTCAGGCCGGGGCTGCCGATCCCGCGCTACACCCAGCTCAAGATGGGCCTGCCGGGCGCCGGCGCCCTGCTGCGCGCGTGGCGCGCCTGGCGGCCGAACGTCGTGCACATCGCCACCGAGGGCCCGCTCGGATGGTCGGCGCTCTCGGCGGCGAAGAAGCTCGGCCTGCCGGTGGTCACCGACTTCCATACGAACTTCCACGCCTACAGCAGAGACTACGGCATCTCCTGGCTGAAGCGGCCGATTACGAGCTACCTGCGGCGCTTTCATAACCGCGCCGGCAGCACCCTGGTGCCGACCCGCGAGCTCGCCGCGCAGCTCGCCGGGCTCGGCTTCGAGCGGCTGCGCATCGTAGGCCGCGGCGTCGATCCGGAGGTGTTCTCGCCGGCGCGCCGCTCCGCCGAGCTGCGCGCGCGCTGGGGCGCCGGCGAGGACACGCCGGTCGCGCTGTGCGTAAGCCGCTTCGCGCGCGAGAAGAACTTCCCGCTGGTCATCGAAGCCTACCGGGCGATGCGCTTCCTGCGCCCCGACATCAAGCTGGTGCTGGTGGGCGACGGGCCGCTCCTCGCCGAGCTGCGCCGCGCCGGGGTGGGCTGCGTGATCGCCGGCCGGCTGGTGAACGGCGAGCTCTCCGCCCACTACGCGTCGGCCGACGTGTTCCTGTTTCCGAGCATCACCGAGACATTCGGCAACGTCACGCTGGAAGCGATGGCGAGCGGCCTGGGCGTGGTCGCGTACGACTACGCCGCGGCGCGCGCGCACCTCGAGCACGGCCGCTCGGCGCTGCTCGCCCCGTTCGACGACAGCGCCGGCTTCATCGCCCAGGCCGTGCGGCTCGCGCGCGACCCGCAGCTCGCGCGCCGGCTCGGCCGCGCCGCGCGCGAGCTCGCGCAGAACCTGACCTGGACGCACATCGTGCGCGAGTTCGAGGCCCGGCTGGTCGAGGCGTCGCATGCCGCGGCTTGACGCGGCCCTCGCGCGCATCCAGCGCTGGGACGAGCGCCTCAGCCTGCGCTGCAACCGCGCGCTGCACTTGCGCACGCTGCCGCAGCTGTGCCGCGCCGTCAGCTGGCTCGGCAACGGCATCTTCTGGTACGCGCTGATGCTCGCCCTCCTGCTGTCGCGGCCGGAAGCCGCGTTCCCGGTCCTGCACATGATCGGCGCAGGCCTCGCGTGCACGCTCGCCTACAAGCTGCTCAAGCGCGGCACGCTGCGCCCGCGCCCCTACCAGGTGCACGCCAGCATCGCTCAGGGCGCGGCGGCGCTGGACACCTTCAGCTTTCCCTCCGGCCACACGCTGCACGCGGTGGCCTTCTCGATCGTGGCGCTCGCCTACTACCCGTGGCTCGCGCCGCTGCTCGTGCCCTTCACCGTGCTCACCGCGGCCTCGCGCGTCGTGCTCGGCCTGCACTACCCGACCGACGTGCTCGCCGGGGCGGCGCTCGGCGCGCTGATCGGCGGCGCCTCCCTGGCGCTCGCCTGGAGATGAAGCATCTGCGCTCGATCTTCCTGTCGGACATCCACCTCGGCACGCGCGCCTGCCAGGCGGGGCGCCTGCTCGACTTCCTGCGCGAGCACGAGTGCGACAACCTTTACCTGGTCGGCGACATCGTCGATTTCTGGGGGATGAGCCGCTCGGTGTGCTGGAGCGCGGAGCAGAACACGGTGGTGCAGAAGATCCTCAAGCGCGCGCGCCACGCGGTAAACGTGGTGTACGTGCCGGGCAACCACGACGAGGCGCTGCGCGAGCACGACGGCATCTCGCTCGGCGACATCCGCGTGATGAACGACTGCGAGCACGTCGCGGCCGACGGGCGGAGGTTCCTCGTGGTGCACGGCGACGCCTTCGACCAGGTGACCCGCTACCACCGCTGGCTGGCGGTGCTGGGCGACCGCGCCTACGGCCTGCTGGTGCAGCTCAACATGCTGCTGTCCCGGCTGCGGCGCAGCCTCGGCGTCCCGGGCTACTGGTCGCTCGCCGGCTACGCCAAGCGCAAGGTGAAGGGCGCGGTCGGCTTCATCTTCGATTTCGAGGCGGCGGTGGTGCGCTACGCGCGCGAGCGCGGCTACGACGGCGTGGTCTGCGGCCACATCCACGCCGCGGCGCTGAAGGTGATCGACGGCGTGACCTACATGAACTGCGGCGACTGGGTCGACAGCTGCACGGCGGTCGTCGAGCACCGCGACGGGCGCATGCAGATCGTGCACTGGGACGGCACCGAGGC
>DASPRX010000001.1:0-3344 GCA_035624235.1 Burkholderiales bacterium
CCCGGCGAGCCGCAGCAGGCGCACCAGACCGACGAGTACTGCAGCATGGAGAAGATCCGCCAGGCGGTGGCGATCTACGAGGCGCTGATCCGCGACTGGGTGCGCTAGCGCGCGGCTCCTCGAATCCGCCTCAGGGATACAGCCCACGCGTCGCGTGCGCCTCGAGCACGCGCGAGCAGCCGATCAGGTACGCGGCGGTGCGCAGCGGGATGCGCCGCTCCTCGGCGAGTTCCCACACGTGGCGGAACGCCTCGCCGACGATGCGCTCCAGGTTCGCGTTCACGTCCTCCTCGCGCCAGAAGTAGCTCGAGAAGTCCTGCACCCATTCGAAGTAGCTCACGGTGACGCCGCCGGCGTTCGCGAGCACGTCGGGCACTACCGTGATCCCGCGCTCGAGGAGCAGCTCGTCGGCGGCGGGCGTGGTGGGGCCGTTCGCGCCCTCGACCACCATGCGGCAGGCGGCGCGCCGCGCGCGCGCCTCGGTGAGCTGGCCTTCGAGCGCCGCGGGCACCACGATCTCGCACGGTACCTGCCAGAAGTCCTCGTCCGCGATCGGCGCGCAGCCGGGCGCGCCGGCGAGGTGCTTTGCCTCGGCTTGGTGGCGCCGCAGCGCCGCCGGATCGATGCCGCCAGGACCGTAGACCGAGCAGGTCTCGTCCTGTACCGCGACGACCTTCGAGCCGCGCTCTGCGAACAGGCGCGCCGCGGCTTCGCCCACGTTGCCGAAGCCCTGGATCGCGACGCGCGCGCCCGGCAGGTCGAAGCCCTGCTTCTGCGCCGCGCGCCGGGCGATGGCGACCACGCCGCGCCCGGTCGCGTCGCTGCGCCCGAGCGTGCCGCCCATCGCGACCGGCTTGCCGGTGACCACCCCGAGCGAGGTGCGGCCCATGTTCATCGAGTAGGTGTCCATGATCCAGGCCATCACCTGCTCGTTGGTGCCGACGTCCGGCGCCGGCACGTCGCGGTCGGGACCGAGCAGCACGCCGACCTCGCTCGCATAGCGGCGCGTGAGCCGCTCGAGCTCGGCCAGCGACAAGCGCTTGGGGTCGACGCGCACGCCGCCCTTGGCGCCGCCGTAGGGCAGTCCGACCACCGCGTTCTTGACTGTCATCCAGGCGGCTAGCGCCTGCACTTCGGTGAGCGTCACGCCCGGGTGGTAGCGCAGCCCGCCCTTGCCGGGGCCGCGCGACAGGCTGTGCTGCACGCGGTAGCCCTCGAAATGGGCGTAGCTGCCGTCGTCCATGCGGATCGGCACGTCCACGATCAAGCTGCGCTTCGGGCGGCGCAGCGTCTCGATGTACGGATGCAGGGCCTTGGGCAGCAGCGGGGCGACCGCCTGCACCTGGGCGAGGTAGGTGTCCCAGGCATCCGGCTCGGGGCGCGGCGCGGGGGTGGACATGGCGTTCATGGTAGCGCAATGCTAGAATACTTAGCATCCTAATTATTTGAAGAGCACTGAACATGACGGTCAGCTCGGAGAGCTTCGGCCTGCTGCTGCACCTGACTGCGCACGACTGGCGCAACGCGCTCGACCGGCGGCTGCGCCCGCTCGGCCTGTCGCGCGCCACCTGGCTGCTGCTCGGCATCGTGTCGCGCAGCGAGGGCCTGTCGCAGAGCGAGCTCGCCTCGCGTCTCGGCCTGGAGGGTGCGAGCGTGGTGCGCCTGGTCGACCGGCTCGAGCGCGAGGGCCTGATCGAGCGGCGCCCGGGCGCCGACCGGCGCGTGAAGACCATCCACTTGCGCGACAAGGGTGCGGCGGTCGCCTCGGAGATCCGCAAGGTCGCGGCGGCGCTGCGCGCCGAGGTGTTCCGCGGCGTCAGCGCGCGCGAGCTGGAGGCCGCCTCGGCGGTGCTCGCGAAAGTGAAGGCCGGCCTGGAGGCGCGCCAATGAAGCCGCGCGCCGTGCTGCTCGTCGTCGTCGCGCTGCTCGCCGGCGCCGGCGCGCTGGGATACTGGCTGCTCACGCGCGGTGAGGTGTCGACCGACAACGCCTACGTGAACGCGGACGTCGCGCAGATCGCCGCCCTGGTCACCGGGCCGGTCACCAGGGTGTACGTCAAGGACAACCAGTTCGTGACGAAGGGCGAGCGGCTGTTCGACATCGACCCGCGGCCCTTCGAGGTCGCGCTGGCGAAGGCCGAGGCGAACTTCGCGCAGGCCGAACGCGGCGCGCGCCAGGACGGCACCGACGTCGACGCCGCGAAGGCGGACGTGGCGCGCGAGCGCGCGGCGCTCGAGAACGACGAGGCGCAGCTCAAGCGCGCCGAGGACCTGGTGGCGCGCAAGTTCCTGTCGCGCCAGTCGGCGGACGACGCGCTGGCGCGCGTGCGCACCGAGCACGCCGCGCTCGAGGCGGCGCAGGCGCGGCTCGAGCACGCCGAGGTGAAGGCGCACGGCGGCGTCGCCGACAGCCCTGACGTGCGCGCCGCGCGCGCCATGCTGGCGCAGGCGAAGCTCGACCTGTCGCACACTGTGGTCGACGCGCCCGACGACGGCTGGGTGAGCAACATGACACTCGCCGCGGGCACCATCGTCAGCGCCGACAATCCGCTGTTCGCGCTGGTGCGCGCGCACAGCTTCTGGATCGACGCAAACTTCAAGGAGACCGAACTGCACGGCATCCGTCCGGGCGAGAAGGTCGACATCGCGGTCGACATGTACCCCGGGCGCGCCTTCCACGGCGTGGTGCAGAGCCTGTCGCAGGGCACCGGCACGGCGTTCTCGCTGCTGCCGCCGCAGAACGCCACCGGAAACTGGGTCAAGGTGACGCAGCGCGTCCCCGTCAAGGTGGCGATCGCAGATTACGACCCGGCCTACCCCTTGCGCATCGGCGCCACCGCCACGGTGACGGTGCACCTCGACTAGCGCCGCCGTGTCTCCGGCGCCGGCAGCAAACCGCTTCCTGATCACGGTCGCGCTGATGTCGGCGACGGTGCTGCAGGTGCTCGACATCACGATCGTGAACGTCGCGCTGCCGCACATGGCGGGCAGCCTGGGCGCGACGCTCGACAACATCAGCTGGGTGCTGACCTCGTACCTGATCGGCGCGTCGATCATGATGCCGCTCACGGGGTACTTCACCGAGCGCATCGGACGGCGCCGCTTCCTGCTCGGCAGCGTCGCCGGCTTCGTCGTCGCCTCCGGGCTGTGCGGCATCTCGACCAATCTTCCCGAGATCGTGCTGCTGCGCTTCCTGCAGGGCGTGTTCGGCGCCTCGATCGTGCCGCTCGCGCAGGCGGTGATGGCGCAGACCTACCCGCCCGCGGAGCGCGGCCGGGCGATGGCGATCTGGGGCATGGGCGTGATGGTCGCGCCGATCCTGGGGCCCACGCTCGGCGGCTGGCT
>DASPRX010000177.1:0-2882 GCA_035624235.1 Burkholderiales bacterium
GGGGCGGCGCAAGCGGCGCCGGTGATGATGTCTGCCGAGTGGGCGAAGGACGCCTGCGCGGCGTGGAACAACGAGCCCAAGCTCACCGCTGGCCTGAAGACTTCGGGCTGGACGTCGAACGACGGAAACCGCGGCTTCAAGGTGATCCACGTGTACCGCACGGATTGCACGGGAAGCGCGGCGGTCGAGCTGCGCATCGCCACCAAGCACGAGAAGGCGACCTGCGAGTACGGCGGCGCGATCGAGAAGGCGAAACTGGACGGCAGCGCCGACTACCTGATGCACGCCACTACCGCGCGCTGGATAGAGATGGGCAAGGGCGAATACGGGCCGATGCGCGCGATGCTGTTCGGGCGGCTCGAGTTCGAAGGCCCGAAGATGGAAGCGATGGCGAACATGGATCCGTTCGAGAGCTTCCTGCTGCTGGTAGGCAAGGTGCCGTCCGACACCGGCTCGTGCCCCAAGTAGCCTGACGCCGCGCGACAGTATGGCGGGCCCCGCTCCCGCTACACTGGGTGACCGCGCATGATTCGAGCGATTCTTCGGCTGCTGCAGTTGCTCGCGCTGTTGGCGGCGATTGCCGCGCCGGCCGCAGCGCAGAATTGCGGCTGGTCTCGCATCGACCACCGCGTCGCCTTCGACGATTCCGGCATCTGGAACCCAAACGTCTACCGCGGCGTAGTCGGCGCGCTGACGCTTGCGCAGATCGGGGGCGCGATCTACGAAGGCTCCGAGACGCGCTTCGGCAAGACGATGTGGCAGGCGATGGACTCCGAGATCATCTCCGCCGTGACGGCGAACGTCAGCAAGTACGCGTTCACGCGCGTGCGCCCCAGCAACACGGACAACCCGTGCCTTTGGTTCCAGGGCGGCTCGAACTATAGTTTTCCCAGCGGCGAGGCGGCGACTGCCGCGGGACTGGTCACGCCGTACGTGCTCGAGTACGGCAGCGAGCACCCGGCCGCCTACGGCCTGCTGCTGCTGCCTGTGTACGTCGGCGTCGGGCGCGTCAAGAACCACGCGCACTGGCAGTCGGACGTGCTCGCCGGCTGGGCGATCGGCGGCGTGTCGGGCTGGTATGCGCATAGCCGCGACGTCCCGATCCTGGTCGAGGTTCTGCCGCACGGCGCCGCCGTGGGCTGGCACAAGGAGTTCTAGGCGCGCGCAGCGCGGGGCCAAAAGAAAAAGGCCCGGTCTCCCGGGCCTTTTCCTGGGTGTCGCGCCGCGCTTAGAGCGGGCGGACGTTCGCCGCTTGCATGCCCTTCGGGCCTTTCTGCGAGTCGAACTCGACCTTCTGGCCTTCCTTGAGCGTCTTGAAGCCGCTCATCTGGATCGCGCTGTGATGCGCGAACACGTCTTCGCCGCCCCCATCGGGAGTGATGAAGCCGAAGCCTTTCTGATCGCTGAACCATTTCACCGTACCGGTGGCCATGTTCCTTCCTTCATTGAGTGTGCCAGGGCGAATCCGGGCCGAGGCATTCCGGGCACGACGTCAAGAAGGGGAACTGACTGACACTGCGGGCGCCGCGAACGCGGCGCGAGGGGTCTGCAAATTCACTGCTTGAACAGCCTGCGGGGCGCACTATACCACACCCTGCGCCCGCGCTACGATGACCCGTCCCCTGTCATCCCGCGGGCGCTGCTATGGCCGACCTGTCCGACTTCGATTCTTCCGCCTTCTGGCGGGTGAACCCGCCCGACGCCGATCCGCGCGAGACGCGCGAATGGCTCGAGGCCTTCGACGCGCTGGTGGAGACCGAAGGGCGCGAGCGCGCGATGTTCCTTCTGAGGAAGCTGCTCGAGCACGCGCGCGCGCGCCGTGTGCCGATGCCGCCGGTGCTGAACACGCCCTACCGCAACAGCGTGGCGCTCGCCGAGCAGCCGCAGTTCCCCGGCAACCTCGAGCTCGAGCAGCGCCTCTCGGCGGTCGTGCGCTGGAACGCGCTCGCCATGGTGGTGCGCGCCAACCTCGCCTACCCAGAGCTTGGCGGCCACATCGCGAGCTACGCCTCGGCCGCGGACCTGTTCGAGGTCGGCTTCAACCACTTCTTCCGCGCCGGGCAGGACGGCGACCTAGTGTACGTCCAGCCGCATTCCGCGCCCGGCGTCTATGCGAGGGCTTACCTCGAAAACCGATTGACTGAAGAGCAGCTCGACCATTACCGGCGCGAAACGGAAGGCAAGGGGCTTTCCTCGTACTGCCACCCCTACCTGATGCCGGGCTTCTGGCAGTTCCCGACCGGCTCGATGGGCCTCGGGCCGATCGCCGCGATCTACCAGGCGCGCTTCATGCGCTATCTCGCCGACCGCAAGCTGCTCGACACCGCGCGGCGCAAGGTATGGGCCTTCGTCGGCGACGGCGAGATGGACGAGCCCGAGTCGCTCGCCGGGCTGTCGCTCGCCGCGCGCGAAGGGCTGGATCACCTCATCTTCGTCGTGAACTGCAACCTGCAGCGCCTGGACGGCCCGGTGCGCGGCAACGGCTCGATCGTGCAGGAGCTGGAGGGCCTGTTCGCCGGCGCCGGCTGGAACGTAGTGAAGCTCCTTTGGGGCTCGGACTGGGATCCGCTGTTCGCGCGCGACGAGAGCGGCGTGCTGCTCAAGCGCCTGCACGAGACCGTCGACGGGGAGTTCCAGACCTACGCCGCGACCGACGGGCGCTTCAACCGCGAGCACTTCTTCAACAAGTACCCCGAGCTGCAGGCGCTCGCGGCCGACATGTCGGACGACGACATCGACCGCCTGCACCGCGGCGGCCACGACCCGGTCAAGATCTACGCTGCCTACCACGCCGCCGCCCAGCACCGCGGCCGGCCGACGGTGATCCTCGCGCAGACGAAGAAGGGCTACGGCATGGGCTCGTGGGGCCAGGGCAGGATGGG
>DASPRX010000059.1:0-2004 GCA_035624235.1 Burkholderiales bacterium
GCGCGCGTGCAGCGCGAGGAGGCGCGCGCCAAGCGCGGCAAGCTCAAGGTCTATTTCGGCGCCACCGCGGGCGTCGGCAAGACCTACCGCATGCTCGAGGAGGCGCGCGCCCTCAAGGCGAAGGGCGTAGACGTCGTGGTCGGCTACGTCGAGCCGCACGGGCGCGCCGAGACCGAGGCGCTGCTCGAGGGGCTGGAGCGCCTGCCCTACCTGCTCGTTCGCTACCGCGGCACGCTGCTGCGCGACTTCGACCTCGATGCCGCGCTCGCGCGCAAGCCCGCGCTGCTGCTTGTCGACGAGCTGGCGCACAGCAATCCAGCCGAGGGCGAGCCGCGCCCGCGCCACGGCAAGCGCTGGCAGGACGTCGAGGAGCTGCTCGCCGCCGGCATCGACGTGTTCACCACGGTGAACGTGCAGCACATCGAGAGCCTGAACGACGTGGTCGCCGGCATCACCGGCGTGCGCATGCAGGAAACGGTGCCCGACCGCGTGTTCGAGGCGGCCGACGAGGTCGAGCTGATCGACCTGCCGCCCGACGAGCTGCTCGAGCGGCTGCACGCGGGCAAGATCTACCTGCCGGAGCAGATCCGGCACGCGATCGACAACTTCTTCCGCAAGGGAAATCTCATCGCGCTGCGCGAGCTGGCGCTGCGCACCACCGCGGACCGGGTCGACGCGGCGATGCGCGAGTACCGCGAAGGCGAGGCGATCGGCGCGATCTGGGCGGCGGGCGAGCGCCTGCTGGTGGCGATCGGCCCGGACGAGCAGGGCGAGCGGCTGATCCGCGCCGGCAAGCGCATGGCAACCGCGCTGCACGCGGAGTGGATCGTGGTGTACGTCGAGACGCCGGACCTGCTGCGCCTGAAGGAGCCCGAGCGCGACCGGCGCATCGCGCTCCTGCGCCTCGCGGAGTCGCTCGGGGCCGAGGCGGTGACGCTCGGCGGCTCGTCGGTCGGCGAGGAGCTCGCCAACTACGCGCGCGAGCGCAACGTCACGCGCGTGCTGATCGGCCGCCCGCGGCGGCCGCTGTGGCGGCGCCTGTTCCGTCCGTCGACCTACGGCGAGCTGCTCGCGCGCACCGATGGGATCGATATCGACGTCGTCGGCGGCGCGGACGAGGCGGCGGCGCGCCGCAATCCCGTGCTCGCGCGCGCGCAGGCCTACCTCGGCGTGCCGCCGCCGAGCGAAAAGCGGCGCTGGCCGGCCTATGTGTGGGCCGTTGCCGCGACGGCGCTTTGCACGCTGCTCGGCATGGCGATGAGCCCGCTGTTCGAGCTGGTCAACATCGCCATGGTGTACCTGCTCGCCGGGGTGCTGCTCGCGGTGCGCTTCGGGCGCGGTCCGGCGATGCTCGCCTCGGTCCTGAACGTCGCCGCGTTCGACTTCTTCTTCGTCCCGCCGCAGCTCACGTTCGCCGTCTCGGACGTGCAGTACCTGATCACCTTCTCCATCATGCTGGTGGTCGCGCTGGTGACCTCGAACCTCACCGCGAGCGTGCGCCTGCAGGCGCGCGTCGCCGGGCACCGCGAGCGGCGCACGGCGCTGCTGTACGCCATGAGCCGCGAGCTCGCCGCCACGCGCGGCGCGCAGGCGATGGCGCGCGTCGCGGTCAAGCACATGAGCGAGGTGTTCGACAGCCAGGTCGTGCTGCTGCTGCCGGGCGCCGACGGCCGCGTGCGCCATCCGCGCGGCGAGAGCGTGAGCGGGTCGCTGCACGGCGCCGACCTGGCGGTCGCGCAGTGGGTGCAGGACCACGGGCGCGCGGCCGGGCTGGGCACCGACACGCTGCCCGGCGGCGAAGTCCTCTACCTGCCGCTCGCCGGCAGCCAGACCGTGCTCGGCGTGCTCGCGCTGCTGCCGGCGAACCCGCGCCGCGTGCTGCTGCCCGAGCAGTTCCACCTGCTCGAGACCTTCGCCGCGCAGGTCGCGCTCGCGCTCGAGCGCGCGCAGCTCGCCGAGCAGGCGCACCGCGCGAGCCTCGACGCCGAGACCGAAGGGCTGCGC
>DASPRX010000086.1:0-24372 GCA_035624235.1 Burkholderiales bacterium
CTGAACGTGGACGGCACCTACGGATACTCGGTCGGCGACAAGGTGCTGCTGGTGAGCAACACCACGCCCGCGGTGTGCACGCTCGAGCAGATCACCACGCTGCAGCCCTCCGCCGCCAAGATGCAGCACAACCCGGGCGGAACCGCCCCCTACAACCCCCCGAGTGGCGGCCCGTTCCCGGCCTATACGAAGGACTCTCTCGTCATCGACATGGGCAACCCGCTCGTGCATACCTACCAGGTCGCCAACGGCAACCTGCAGCTGGCCGACATGATGCTGATCGCGGGCGGGGGCGCGCCGAGCGACGTCGCGGACGGCATCATCGATTTGCGCGCGCAATACGGCAAGGACAACGGCGTGAACAACGGCACCGTCACCAACACCACCTACGCGGCGAACGACGGCGTCATCGACAGCTTCGACAACGTCGCGCCGGTGACGGCCGCCGACTGGTCGCAGGTGCTGGCGGTGCGCGTCGCCGTGCTCTCGCGCATCGACAACTACGAGAAGCCATCGGTCTCGGGTGGCAACTGCGACGCCACCACCGTCATGCCGACCTGGTCGGGCAGCGCCACCGACCCGTTCACCGCGATCAACGTCGCGACTCTCACCAGCCAGGACCGCTGCTTCCGCTACCGCGTCTTCCAGACCGTGATCCCGCTGCGCAACATGATCTGGCGGGCGTCGTGAGATTCCTGAGAACCGGAGCTTAGCGCTCTCTCGGCTCGGGTTCCCCGCGTGCAGGACGTCTGTCGTGCGCGAATTGCGCGCGCCGCTCACTCGCGGCACGGCTTTGCGACAGCCGGTTCTGCGGTTCCGCCTGACGCTGCTCTCGCAGACGTTCCTGCGGGCGCTCGTGACGCTGCGGCGCGCTGCGCGGTGCATGCTGTTGCAGGCGCTGCCGCTCCTGCCTGCTTATCCGCTGCACGTGCTGGATGCGCTCCTTGCGCTTCTGCTCCAGCTGCCGCTGGATGCGGTCGTGCAGGCCGCGGAAGCGGGCCTCGTTGCGCGTGGGCCTGAAGAACGCAGGCACGTGCGCGAGGACGCGCGGCGCGACGCGCCCCTCGCGCGAGGCGAACGCTGCCTGGTTCGGCTTGACACGCACCGATCCCTGCGCCGTACGCAGGTCGGTCTCGCCCTGATACACCCGGTCGTAGGTTCCGGGATCGCCGAGCGCGCTCCCCTCCGGGATGACGAGCGGCTCGTGGTCGGTGCCGCGCACGCCGATCGTCGCGGTCGGCGTCTGCACCGTGATGTTCTGGCGGTTGTAGCGGCCGATCCAGCCCGTCACGGCCCGGAACGATCCGCGCAGCAGGCCGATGATCGACCGGTCATCGGGCCCGCCTTGGGCCTTGTAGTCGGTGATGCGCATCTCGGTACCGGGGCGCACGCCGATGTAGCCGTCGTCGGCCATCGACAGCTGCACTTCGCCGTCGCTTCCGGTGACGATGCTCTCGCCCGGATAGATCGGATCGCCGACCTTGGGGCGCCGTGCCGTGTTGTGCGCGTCGTAGAACTGCACGTCGCCGTCTACGATCACCACGGTCCCCGCTGGGTCCGGCCGCGGCGCGACCGGCGCCTGGGCGACTGTCGCAGGCTGTTCGGGAGCGGTCGGCACGACCGCCGGCATCGGCACGAATGCGATCAGGGCCGCGCTCAGCAGTGGCGTCATGGCTTTCGGTGTTTCTGTCTGACAAGATCGTCAAGCGCATCAATAGCTTGCGCTCTGACAGACGAATTCGCGCGGCAATACTTCCGCGCAATGACGCACGCTCACAGAGCGGCGCGTCGAACGCCGCGACAGCGGTGGAGGCCTTCTGGCAGGCGTCGCGAACGGCGGATCCCGGACCGGCGTCCGCTCGTTCTGAGCGCGGGCCGTCCGGCGGCGCCGCCTTATTTCTTCTTCTTTTTCTTCGAGGCTTTGCGGGCCTTCCTGGGCTTGGCCTTCGCCTTGGCCTTCGCCTTGGGCCGCGCCGGCTTCGGGATGCCCATCTCGACCACGGCTTCGCCCGACACCGGGTCGGTGACCCCGAGCCCGCCGCCCAGGTCCTCGAGCAGGTCGCGGAAGGTGTCGAGCATCGCGATCATCGTCGGGCGCGCGTTGACGATATCGCCCATCGAGCCCCATTCGCCGATCATGCAAAAGGTTCGGTCGCCGGTCTTGACGAGCGCGCCGCGCCGGAACCCGGCCATGTCGCGTCCGGCGTCGCGGTGCCTGGCGACGAAGGCTTCTTCCATCCCTGGCCTTACACGGAATCGAACTACGTTGAAGGCAATCATGAGCGTCCTCCCTTTCTGCGTCGCTTTATACGCCTGCGGCGCGCAAAGCGCTATCGCCACGCCCACACCGGCTGCTCGAGGTGCGCGACCCGGGTGCTGCGGCCGTGCAGGGCGACTTCCATGAACTGGTACATGACCGCTGCGGTAGGGGCGTGGATAGTCGTGCCGAGCAGGGGGTAGCGCACCACCGGCCGATCGCTCTCGGGGATGGCGACGAACTCGGGCCCGGCCGAGAGATCGGCGAGCGGTACCCGGTAGATGCTCGCGACCTCGGCCGGATTCGGCACGGGAGCGCCGCCCGCCGGCAGCCAGGCAACGAGCGGCGTGATCAGGTAGCCGGAGCGCGTCGGATAGTCGTCGAGCTGTCCGATGAACGCCTGTGCGGCGAGCGCGAGGCCGACTTCCTCGAGCGCCTCGCGGCGCGCCGCGTCGAGCGCCGATTCGCCCTCGTCGACACGCCCGCCGGGCAGCGCGAACTGGCCGGCGTGCGTCGTCAGGTGCGCCGCGCGCCGCGTGAGCAGCAGCGCCGCCTCGCCCGCGTCCGACGCAGTGACGATGACGCACACCGCGGCGCGCTTCAGACCTGCGTGCGCGGCGGACGTGCGCTCGAGCCGCGCCAGGTTCGCGGCGATGCGCGCGCGCAGTTGCGCGTCGAAGGCGAAGGGCTGCATACCGAAGCGCGCATTATGAATGCTATTCTCGCGCGCATGCCGTTTGTCACCGCCGCCGGCCACCGGCTGGAATACGAGTGGATCGACGCCGCCGGCGCGGGCAAGCCGACGCTCGTGTTCCTGCACGAAGGCCTCGGCTCGATACGCCAATGGCGCGACTTCCCGCTGCGGGTGGCGCGCGCCACGGGCTGCGCGGCGCTCGCCTACAGCCGCTACGGCTACGGCCACTCCGACGTGCTCGAGGAGCCGCGGCGCAGCGTGCGCTTCATGCACGAGGAGGCGCTCGAGGCGCTGCCCGAGCTGCTCGCCGAGCTCTCGATCCGCGAGCCCGTGCTCGTCGGGCATTCCGACGGCGCGTCGATCGCGATCATCCACGCGGGCGCCGGCAACCCGGTGCGCGCGCTCGCGCTGATGGCGCCGCACGTGTTCGTCGAGGAGATCTGCATCCGCAGCATCGAGCAGGCGAAGCGCGACTTCGAGAGCAGCGACCTGCCGCAGCGCCTGGGCAAGTACCACCGCGACCCGCGGCGCTCGTTCTACCTGTGGAACGACGTGTGGCTCGACCCGGCGTTCCTCGACTGGAACATCGAGGAGTACCTGCCGGCCATTTCCTGCCCGGTGCTGGCGATCCAGGGCCGCGACGACGAGTACGGCACCCTGGCGCAGCTGCGCTCGATCGCGCTCAAGGTGAAGGGCCCCTGCGAGCTGGTCGAGCTGGAGCGCTGCGGCCACAGCCTGTTTCGCGACCAGCCGGAGGCGACGCTCGCGGCGCTCGCGCGCTTCATCGGCGGCCTCGCGGTATCCTAGGGCATGGAAGCCGCAGTCCGCACGCTGCGCCAGGACGCCAAGGTGATCGGGCTGGTCTCGGTCGCGCACGGCCTGTCGCATTTCTACCAGCTGGTGATCGCGGTGCTGTTCCCGCTCATCAAGACCGACCTCGGCGTGTCCTACGCCGCGCTCGGCGCCACCACCGCGCTGTTCTACGTCGTATCGGGCCTGTGCCAGACGGCAGCCGGCTTCATGGTCGACCGCTACGGCGCGCGGCGCATGCTGGTCGCCGGGCTCGCGCTGTGCTCCGCCGGCGTGCTGCTCGCGGGCTTCGCGCAGCACTATGCGATGCTCGTCGCCGCGGCCGCGGTCGCAGGCATCGGCAACAGCGTGTTTCACCCGGCGGACTTCGCCATCCTGAACGCGCGCGTGGAGCAGAAGCGCCTGGGCTACGCGTTCAGCTTCCACGGCTTCGCCGGCACCATGGGCTGGGCGCTCGCGCCGGCGTTCAGCTACGGCGTGTCGGCGCTGTACGGCTGGCACACGGCGCTCGTGCTCTCGGCGGCGCTCGGCGCGACGATGCTCGCGCTCATCGTCGCCTCGGGCGGGGCCCTAGTCGTGGAGCGGCCGCACGCCGCAGCGCGCACGGCGGCGCAGCCGCTCGCCGCCGACCTGCGCGTGCTGTTGCAGGGTCCGGTACTGATGTGCTTTTTCTTCTTCATGCTGCTCGCCGCGGCGTTGATCGGCGTGCAGGGCTTCGGCGTGGCGGCGCTGATCGCCTACTACGGCACGCCGGCGGCGCTCGCCTCGGCGGCGCTCACCGCCTATCTCGTCGGCCAGGCGCTCGGCATCCTGTTCGGCGGCTACGTCGCGGGCCGCACCGCGCGCCACGACGCGGTCGCTGCGGCGGGGATGGCGGGCAGCGCGCTGTGCATGCTCGGCGTGGCGCTCGGCGCGCTCGATGCGGCCATGCTGGCGCCACTCCTTGCGCTATCCGGCTTCCTCACCGGGACCACCAACCCGTCGCGCGACCTGCTGGTGCGTGCCGCGACGCCGAAGGGCGGGGTTGGCAAGGTCTACGGCTTCGTCTACTCGGGGCTGGATGTCGGCTCGATGTCTGTGCCGGTTCTGTACGGCTGGCTGCTCGACCATGGCCGGCCGCAGGGCGTGTTCTACGGCGTATTCGGGCTGCTGCTGCTCACTGTGCTCACCGTGCTGCAGCTGCCAGACAGGACGGCGCGCGCGCAGGCGGAGGGGCTGCGATGAGCGCGCTCGCCGGCAAGGTAGCGCTAGTCACCGGCGGCAACGGTGGCATCGGCCTGGGCATGGCGGAGGGCCTGGCGCAGGCCGGCTGCGACCTCGTCATCTGGGGCAGCAACGCGGAGAAGAACGCCGCCGCCGAGAGGGCGCTCAAGGCGCGCGGCGTGCGCGTGCTCGCGCAGCGCTGCGACGTCGCCGACGAGGCGCAGGTCGAGGCGCGCTTCGCCGAGGCGCTCGCGGCGATGGGTCGCATCGACGGCTGCTTCGCGAACGCGGGCGTGTCGCAGAAGCACGGGCCGTTTCACGAGCTCTCGAGCGCCGAATGGAAGCGCGTGCTCGGCGTGAATCTGGACGGCGCGTTCTACACGCTGCGGGCGGCGGCGCGCCACATGGTCGAGCGAGCCAAGGCGGGGGACGCGGGCGGCCGGCTCGTCGGCATGGCGAGCACGGCGGCGGTGCACGGCGCCGCGCGCGCGCAGGCCTACGCCGCGAGCAAGGGTGCGATGATCGCGCTGGTGCGCGCGCTCGCCGTCGAGCTGGCGCGCTACAAGGTGACGGCGAACGCGATCCTGCCGGGCTGGATCGAGACCGACATGACCGCGCGCGCCATGGGCGACGAGAAGTTCGCCGGGGCGGTGATGCCGCGCATCCCGCTACGCCGCTGGGGCCGCAAGGAGGACTTCGCCGGCATCGCCGTCTACCTGATGAGCGACGCGAGCGGCTACCACACCGGCGACAGCTTCGTCATCGACGGCGCCTACACCATCTTCTGAACTATCCGCGGTAGTCGATGCCGCGCCGCTCGAGCAGGCGCAGCAGCGCCGGCCAGTCCTTGTGATCGGAAGGTCGCTCGCTGCGGTGGAACTGCTCGTCGGCGGTGCGCGCCGCGTGCTCGGACATGGCGAGCACGTTGTCCATCCCGCCCGCCATGGCGTCGATCTGGATCTGGCAGGCGCAGTCGAGGTAGTACATGACCTCGAAGGCCTCGCGCACGGTCTCTCCCAGCGCGAGCAGGCCGTGGTTCCCGAGGATCATCGCCTTGGAAGTCTTGCCGAGGTCGCGCGCCATGCGCGTCTGCTCGTCCATCTCGAGCGCGATGCCCTCGTAGTCGTGGTACGTGAGCTCGGCGTGCACGCGCATCGCGTGCTGGCTGATCGGCAGCAGGCCGCACTTCATCGCCGACACCGCGGCGCCGGCGCGCGTGTGCGTATGGATGACGCAGTTGATCTCCGGGCGCGCCTTGTGCACACAGCTGTGGATCACGTAGCCCGCCTGGTTGATGCCGTAATCGAGCGGGTCGTCGAGGATCCTGCCCGTCAGGTCGATCTTCACCAGGTTCGAAGCGGTGATTTCGTCGAACATCAGCCCGTAGGCGTTGATCAGGATGTCGTCGGTGCCGGGCACGCGCGCCGAGAAATGGGTGTAGATGAGGTCGGTCCAGCGGAATTGCGCCGCGAGCTGGTAGGCCGCGGCGAGGTCGACGCGCGCCTGCCACTCTTCCTTGCTGACGCGTTCGCGCACGGGCGGCGATTTCACGGTCTTGAGCTTGGCGGTCATCGGATTCTCCTTCGCAGCGCTCATGATACGCGGCATCAGGCGACCTGTTCCAGGCCTGGTTCGACCGCGTCGAGCGCCTCGCGGATCAGACGCGGATCGTTGCGCGCCAGGCGCGCGGAATCGGACAGGATGCGGCGCCACAGGCGCGCGCGCGGCGCGTGATGGTAAAGCCCCAGCATGTGGCGCGTAACGTGGCGCAGCATCCCGCCCGCAGCCACCTCGCGCGCGGCGTAGGCCGTCATCGCCGCCGCCACCGCGGCGCGGTTCAAGGGTGGCGCGCCATCGCCGTAGAGGCGCGCATCGGCCTCGGCGAGCAGCCAGGGATCATGGTAGGCGGCGCGGCCGAGCATCACGCCATCCACGCGCGCGAGCTGCGCCTCGATCGCGTCCCACTCGGCGAGCCCGCCGTTCAACACGATCTCGAGGCCGGGGAAGTCGCGCTTGAGGCGCTGCACGACCTCGTAGCGCAGCGGTGGGATCTCGCGGTTCTCCTTCGGCGAGAGGCCTTTCAGCACCGCGTTGCGCGCGTGCACGATGAACGTCGCGCAGCCGGCGCGGGCGACCGTGGCGACGAAGCGCTCAACGAACGAGTAGTCTTCGCTCCCGTTCAATCCGATCCGATGCTTCACCGTCACGGGAAGCGCGATCGCCTCGCGCATCGCGCGCACGCAGTCGGCCACCAGCTCGGGCTCGGCCATCAGGCAGGCGCCGAACGCGCCGCGCTGCACGCGCTCGCTCGGGCAGCCGATGTTTAGGTTGACCTCGTCGTAGCCGCGCGCCGCGGCCATCCGCGCGCAGGCGCCGAGCTCGTCGGGCTCACTGCCGCCGAGCTGCACCGCCAGCGGGTGCTCGGCCGGGTCGAAGGCGAGGTGGCGCTCCGCGTCGCCATGCAGCAGCGCCCCGGTGGTGATCATCTCGGTGTACAGTCGTGCGTGCGGTGCGCACTGGCGCAGGAAGTAGCGGCAGTGCCGGTCCGTCCAGTCCATCATCGGCGCCACGCACAGGCGGTGGTTCACCATGGCCATATCCGGATCATAATTCGGCTGCGGAGGGCGAAGCATGGAGACGGCGGAGCGCGTCAGGGTCTTCTGGCAGCCGGGCTGCACGAGCTGCCTGCGAACCAAGGAGTTCCTCACCCGGCAGGGGGTGGATTACGAGTCGATCAACGTGCACGGCAACCCGGCCGGCATGGAGTCGCTGCGCGCGCTCGGCGCGAGGAGCGTGCCGATCGTGGCGCGCGGCGGCGATTTCGTCTATGCGCAGTCGCTTGCCGACGTGGTGCGCTTCCTGCGGCTCGACATCCGCCTGCAAGACAAGCTCTCGCCGCAGCAGCTCGTCGACAAGCTCGATCTCGTGCTCGCGGCCGCAGTGCGCTTCGTACGGCAGATCCCGGCCGGCAGGCTCGACCAGCCGTTCCGCAACCGCAACCGCCCGATCCGCCTGCTCGCGCATCACGTGTTCCGCATCCCCGAGGCCTTCGTCGAGGCGATGCGCGACGGGCACGAGCTGACCTACGAGCTGATCATGCGGCCGCCCGAGGACGCGCTGCGCACGACGGAAGACCTCGCGCGCTACGGCGAAGGCGTGCGCGCGGCGGTGCGCGCGTGGTGGCAGGCTTGCCCGGACAAGCGCTGCGAGCAAATGATGGACACCTATTTCGGCCGCCACCGCGTGCACGAGGTGCTGGAGCGCAGCGCCTGGCACCCGGCGCAGCACGCGCGCCAGCTGATGCTGCTGCTCGAGGACCTCGGCATCGAGCCGCAGGGCAAGCTCAGCGCGCAGGATCTCGCGGGACTGCCGCTGCCGGAGAAGGCCTGGGACGACTGAGCGCGTACTGCCCGCTCACCGCCGCGCGCGCGCGGATCAAGCCCATCAGGCTCTCGGTGAACGGCGCGGCGACGCCCGCGTAGCGCGCGATCTCGAGCGTGCCGGCGAGCAGGCCGTCCACCTCGAGCAGCTTGCCGGCTTCCATGTCCTGCAGCATCGAGGTCTTGAACGGACCGAGCACGCGCGCCATGTCGATGCGCGCCTCGGGGTCGATGTCGGCGTCCACGCCGATCTTGCGCCCGATCTCGAGCACTTCGCGCATGATCGCGACCATGTAGCCCTTCACGTACGCGTCCTCGATCAGGCGGTCGGCGGTGGCGAGCGTGAGCGCCGAAACCGGATTGAAGCTCACGTTGCCGAGCAACTTGACCCAGAAGTCCTTCTCGATGAATCCGCTGCGCACGATCTCGAAGCCCGCGCCCTGGAGCGCGTCGGCGATGCGCTGGGTGAGCGGCCCGTTCGCGCCGCCCGGCTCGCCGAGGATCAGCTTCGCGCCCATGTTGTGGCTTACCACTCCCGGCTCGGGAGTGGAGGCGGCTAGGTGCACCACGCAGCCGACGATGCGCTCGGTCGGCATCGCGCGCGCGAGCGCGCCGCCCGGATCCAGGCTCTCCAGACGCAGCCTGCCGCTGCCGAACTTGAGGCGGTCGAAGAACCACCACGGCACGCCGTTCATCGCGGTGACGATGCCGGTGCTTTGGCCGAGCAGCGGCGCGATGCCGGCCGCCACTTCGGGCAGGCTGTGGCCTTTCACCGCGACGATCACGTAGTCCTGGGCGCCGAGCGCCGCCGGGTCGCTCGCCGCGTTGACGCGCGCGACGTGGATCTCTCCCGTGGCGCGCGTGCGCACGCGCAGCCCGTCGCGCCGGATCGCCTCGAGGGCGGCGCCGCGCGCGACGAGGGAGACCTCGTGCCCGGCGCGGGAAAGCCATGCCGCCAGCAGGCCGCCGACTGCGCCGGCGCCGTAGACGCAGATCTTCATGCGGGAATTCGACGTCGAAAGGAGCGGTCGAACGTACAATAAACACCTGCCGCGCGCAATGGAGGCGCCCATGTTCTCGTTCACGAAGAAGATGAAGTCACTGCTGCCCGCGGGCGGCACGCTGCCCGGGCGCGCGAGCGCGATGCCCGTGCCCGAGCGCCATTTCGTTAACGGCCATCCGCTCGTGCCGCCGTTCCCCGCCGGCATGCAGCAGGCGGTGTTCGGCATGGGCTGCTTCTGGGGCGCCGAGCGCCTGTTCTGGCAGACGCCCGGCGTGTACACGACCGCAGTGGGCTACGCCGGCGGCGACACGCCGAATCCGACCTACGAAGAGGTGTGCAGCGGCCAAACCAACCACGCCGAGGTCGTGCTGGTCGTGTTCGACCCCAGGCTCGTGTCCTACGACGAGCTGCTCAAGGTGTTCTGGGAAGGGCACGATCCCACGCAGGGCATGCGCCAGGGCAACGACATCGGCACGCAGTACCGCTCGGCGATCTACACTTACGGCGACGAGCAGGCGCGCCTCGCTGCGCGGAGTAAATCGGCCTTCGAGAAAGCGCTGAACGAGCGTGGCTTCGGCCCGGTCTCCACCGAGATCCGCCCGACGCCGGCCTTCTACTACGCCGAGGACTACCACCAGCAGTACCTCGGCAAAAACCCGAACGGCTACTGCGGCCTTGGCGGCACCGGCGTGTCGTGCCCGGCGGGAGCGATGGCCGGCGCCTGATGCGGCTCGACAAGTGGCTGTGGGCAGCGCGCTTCTTCAAGACGCGCTCGCTCGCGCAGCAGGCGATCGAGGCCGGCCGGGTGCGTGTCGAAGGCGAGCGCATCAAGCCTTCTAAAGAGGTGAAGCCGGGCGACCGCCTGGCGATCCGCATCCACGACGAGGAGTGGGAGATCGCGGTGCGCGCGCTCTCGGAGCGCCGCGGGCCGGCCGCCGCCGCGCGCCTGCTGTTCGAAGAGGGCGAGACGAGCCGACTCGCGCGCGAGGCGCGGCGCGCGACGCGCGCGCTCGCGCGCGAACCGGCGCTCGAGCGACACGGCCGGCCGACCAAGACCGACCGTCGCGCGCTGCGCCGGCTGCGGGGCTACTGAGCGCGCGGTCCGGATCGCTAGAGCTTCGGCGCCGGGATAGGCGCGAGCGTCTTCTCGAGCGCCAGGCCGATCGCGAGCAGCCGGCGGTCGCTCTTCGCCGGGCCGTCCAGTTCGAGGCCGACCGGCAGGCCGGCCTGCGTCAAGCCGGCCGGCATCGACAGCCCCGGAATGCCGGCGTTGCTGCCGGGATCGGTGTTGCGGATGAACGTCGGGAAGGTTGGCACGCGCTTGCCGTTCAGTTCCGTGTCCTTGTCGTCGCCGATCGGGGCCGCGGGCAGCGGCGTCGTGGGGAATAGGATCGCCTCGACCTTGTGCTGCTTGAAGTAGCGCGCATACGCCGCCCTCAGCTGCGGACGGAACTTCTTGATCGCGTCCCGGTAGACGTTCTTCGGCACGCTCGGCGGCTCGCCTTTGAGGAGCGCGGCGAATAGACCGTGCACGTCGGGGCTGGCGGTCTTTTCCGCCAGCGTCTGGAAATCCACGCCAGTGTGGTAGCGCTTGAGGTAGGCGGGCAGGTCCTGCGTCACTTCGTACAGCGCGACCGGGAAGCTGACCTTGTTGTTCAGATCGGCGAGATTCGGCACGTCTGCTTCGATCAGGACCACGCCCTCGGCCTTCAGGCGCGCCAGGACGCCCTCTATGACGCGCGCGGTCTCCGGATCGATGTCGGCGTACATGGCGCGCGGCACTCCGAGCCGCAGTCTCAGCAGCCGCGCGGGTATCAGATTGGCCTTGGTTCCCGTCACCACCGCGTCGAGCAGCACGAGGTCCTCAACCGAGCGCGCCATCGGACCGGCCGTATCGCGCGTATGCGAGATCGGCGTAATGCCGGCCTGTGGGTAGCGACCGACCGTGGGGCGCAGGGCCATGATGCCGTCGAGCGACGCCGGGATGCGCACCGACCCGCCGGTGTCGGTGCCCAACCCGGCCGGCGCCAGGCGCGCGGCGATGGCGCTGCCGTTGCCGCCCGAGGAGCCGCCGGCGATGCGCGTCGTGTCATAGGGGTTCTCGACCGCCCCGAAGGCCGCGTTGTTGCTCGTGATGCCGAAGGCGAGCTCGTGCATGTTGGTCTTGCCGAGCACGATCGCGCCCGCGCGGCGCAGCCTGCGCGCCACCGGCGCGTCCTGCGTAGGGACGAAGTCTTTGAGCGCCGGCGTGCCGGCACTGTTCGGTAGTCCCGCGACGTGGATGTTGTCCTTCAGGACGATCGGAACGCCGTGCAGGGGCCCCATCCACTTCTTGCGCTTGGCCGCCGCGTCGGCGGCCCTGGCCGCCTCGAGCGCGCCGTCTTCGTTCAGCGTGATAAAGGCGTGCAGATCCTGGTGCGCCCTGGCACGCTCGATGAACGCGCGCGTCAGCGCCTCGCTCGTGATCTCGCCTGCTCGGATCTTGGCCGCCGCCTCGGAGGCGGTGAGCGAAGTGAGATCGGTCTGAGAATAGGCCTGGGCGGTGAACAGCGCGCCTACAACGGCAAGACTGCAGCTCACAATCTTCATGATGGCTCCCCTGATTACTTACCGCGCTTGAGGATCAGATGCGCGTCGTCGATCACCTTGAAAGGGCTCTTGCCCCACAGGATCGCGCCGTAGAAGAACGTCTCCAGGCGCACATAGCCGAGCGTGCGCCACTGCTCCTCGTTCAGCACGACCACCTGGCCGGTCATGCCCATGTCGCCGATCACCGAGAAAGCCGCGTGCACCACCGGCTGCTGCGGCGGCTTGTCCCAATTCACCGGCTCGATCTTGGCGACCGTGCCGGGCTGCTCGCCCGGATAGACGTCGAACGCGCCCTGGCAGCCGTCGCCCGAGCGCAGCGAGCAGGCGAGCCGCGAGCCGCGCGCTGGCACGGATCAGGCCGCGCTCGCAGCGGCCATTCCGCTGTCGGCGGAGCGAAGCCCCTTGACGTTGTAGGCGGACACCGGTCGGTGGAAGCCCTTCAGTGTCAACTCGCCGACCGGCTCCGTCTCGATGTGCGTCTCGGTCCTCGAGAAAATCCTCGGCGAAATGAGGATCTGGCCGTCGCCGGCTTCGCCGCACAGACGCGCTGCGAGATTGGTGACAGTGCCGATCGCGCCGTAATCGAGCCGACCCTCGAATCCGATGGTACCGATGGTGGCGTAACCGCCGGCGATTCCAACTCCGAAACCAAGAGCGTAGCCGTGCTTCTTCCATCCCTGCGTGAGGACAGCCATCGACTCGCGCATACGCAGCGCCATACGGATCGCCTGCAATTCATGGTCTTGAATGGGCACGGGATCGTTGAACAGGATCATGACGCCGTCGCCGGCGAAATGCTCGATGGTGCCATCGTAGGCCATGATGGCACGGCCGAGCTCAGCATGGTATTCGCGCAACACGCTCATCACCTCCTCGGGTTCGGCAGTTTCCGTGAAGCCCGTGAAGCCGCGCAGATCGACGAACACGACGGTTATCTCTCTGCGGCGCGTCTTGAGCGGATCGTCCGCATCGCCAGACATGATCAGGTCGCTGACCTTGGGCGAAAGAAAACGCGTGAGCTTCGACATCTGGCCGATCTGCGCGACTTGCTCCGTCACACGCGTCTCGAGCCTCGCGTTCCACTCGGCGATCTGCGCCGCCTGCTCCTCCAACTGCCGGTTCTTGTCCCGGATCTCGTGGTACAGGGCTTCGAGCATCCGGTTCTTTTCCGTGATCAGCTTGTTCGCCTCCTCGGTGCGTCGCGTGGCCTCGATCAGGTCGCGCTCGGCCTGCTTTTGCTTGGTTATGTCGGTCATCACCGTTACCGCACCGCCCCCCGCAATGCCGCGACGAAGGATGCGGTACCAGCGGCCGTCGGGCGCGTGGTCTTCGAAGCTTTGGCCCGAGGGATTGCGCAGGCTCGCCACGCGCTGGGCGACCTGAGCCTCGACGTCGCCCGCACCGTAGTAGCCGTTCTGCGCGAGATAGCGAAGGAAGTCGGCGTAGGGGCGTCCGGGTTGCAGCAGTTCCTGTGGAACGATGTACAGCTCCTTGAATCGGTCATTGCAGAAGACGATGTTCAGGTCCGCGTCCGTATACGCGAGCGCGCCCGGCATGTTGTCGAGTGCGACGTGGAGCTGCGTTTCCTTGTCTGTGAGCTCCTGTTCGGCCAGCTTTTGGTCCGTGATGTCCGTCATGACGGTGACCGTGCCGCCTCGCGCCACCCGCCGGCGAAGGACGCGGTACCAGCGGCCATCGGGCGCGTGGTCTTCTAAGTTCTGGCCCGAGGGATTGCGCAGGCTCTCCACGCGCTGGGCGACCAGAGCCTCCACCTCGCCCTTGCCGTAGTAACCGTGCTCAGCTAGATAGCGCAGGAAGCGAGCGTAGGGGCGGCCGGGCTGCAGCAACTCTGGGGGGACGGCGTACAGCTCCCTGAAACGCTCGTTGCAGAAGACGATGTTCAGATCCGCGTCCGTGTACGCGAGTGCGCCCGGCATATTGTCGAGCGCCACGCGCAGCCGCTCGTCCAGCCCGATTGGCTGTCGCTCAGAAGTGTCCGCTTTCAGTGACCGCCTCATAAGCCCCCCGCTTACGAGCCTGGTACCGCATCGCGTGATCAAGCCGCCTTCGCTACTGCCCGCCCGCTGCCCATCAGCTCGCGCAGCACGTAGGGGAGGATCCCACCGTGCTTGTAGTAGTCGACTTCGATCGCGGTGTCAATGCGCGACTTGACGGCCACGCGCCTTTCTGCGCCCGAGGGGCTCTTGATCACCAGCGTCAGCTCCTGCTGCGGGCGGATGTCGTCCAGTCCCAGCACGTCGACAGTCTCGTCGCCCTTTAGGCCGAGCGTCTGCGCGCTGTCCGAACCCGTGAATTGCAGCGGCAGCACGCCCATGCCGACGAGGTTGGAGCGGTGGATGCGCTCGAAGCTGCGCACGATGACCGCCTTCACGCCCAGCAGCTGCGTGCCCTTGGCGGCCCAGTCGCGCGACGAGCCGGTGCCGTACTCCTCGCCGCCGAACACCACGGTCGGCGTGCCCTCGGCGAGGTAGCGCATCGCTGCATCGTAGATCGGCATCGTCTCGCTCTTGTAGCGCGTCATGCCACCCTCGGTGCCGGGCAGCATCAGGTTCTTGATGCGCACGTTCGCGAAGGTGCCGCGCATCATGACTTCGTGGTTGCCGCGCCGCGCGCCGTAGGAGTTGAAGTCCGCCACTGAGACGTCGTTCTCCTGCAGGAAGATGCCGGCCGGGGAGGTTGGCTTGATCGAGCCGGCGGGCGAGATATGGTCGGTGGTGACCGAGTCGCCGAAGACGCCGAGGATTTTCGCGCCGCGCACCGCGGGCGCGGCGCCCGGCTGCAGGGTGAAGTCCGTGAAGAACGGCGGCTCGGCGATGTAGGTCGACGGCGGCCAGCTGTATACCTGGCCGGTCGGCGCCGCGATCTTCTTCCACAGCGGATTCGCCTCGCCCAGCCCCGCGTACAGGCGGCGGAAGGTCTTCGCGTCCATCGCGAGCTTCATCAGCGACGCGACCTCGTCGTGCGTCGGCCAGATGTGGCCGATGTACACGTCCTGGCCGTCCTTCGATTTCCCGAGCGGCTCGGTGCGGAAGTCCCTGAGCATGGTGCCGGCGATGGCGTAGGCGACCACGAGCGGCGGGCTGGCGAGGAAGTTGGCGCGGATGTTCGGGTGGATCCTCGCCTCGAAGTTGCGGTTGCCGGAGAGCACGGCGGCGCACACCAGGTCGTTCTTGACCACTGCCTCCTCGATCGGCTGCGCGAGCGGCCCGGCGTTGCCGATGCAGGTGGTGCAGCCGTAGGCGGCGACGCTGAAGCCGAGCTTCTCGAGGTAGGGCAGCAGCCCCGCGCGGGTGAGGTACTCGGTGACCACGCGCGATCCCGGCGCGAGCGAAGTCTTGATGTGCGGCTTGACCTTGAGACCCAGCTCTACGGCCTTCTTGGCGAGCAGGCCTGCGGCGAGCAGCACTCCCGGATTGGAGGTGTTGGTGCACGAGGTGATCGCGGCAATCAGCACGTCGCCCGAGCCGATGTCGGTGCCGTCGAAGGTCTTGAAGCGCTTGCCGAGGTCTTCGGGCTTCTTGGCGAAGCCGTTCTCGGAGACCGGCCTCGAGTACAGGCTCGCGAACGTGCTCTTCACCCGCTCGAGGTCGATCCGGTCCTGCGGCCGCTTCGGCCCCGCGAGCGACGGCATGATCGAGGAGAGGTCGAGCTCGAGCGTCTGGCTGTAGTCGATGTCGCCCTTCTTCGGGATGCCGTACAGGCCCTGCGCCTTGAAGTAGGCGGCGAAGGCGTCGATCTCGGCGTCCGTGCGGCCGGTGCCGCGGAAGTAGTCGATCGTCTTGTCGTCGACCGGGAAGAAACCCATGGTGGCGCCGTACTCGGGCGCCATGTTGGCGATCGTGGCGCGGTCGGGCACCGCGAGCGAGGCGGTGCCTTCGCCGAAGAACTCGACGAACTTGCCCACCACCTTCGCCTTCCTAAGCATCTCGGTGACGGTGAGCACCAGGTCGGTCGCCGTGCAGGCGGGGTGCAGGCGCCCCTTGAGGTTTACCCCGACCACGTCGGGGGTGAGGAAGTACACCGGCTGGCCGAGCATGCCCGCTTCGGCTTCGATGCCGCCCACGCCCCAGCCGACCACGCCGATGCCGTTGATCATCGTCGTATGGCTGTCGGTGCCGACCAGGGTGTCGGGGTAATACACGCCGTCCTTCGACTTGTGCACGCCGCGCGCCAGGTACTCGAGGTTCACCTGGTGCACGATGCCAATGCCCGGCGGCACGACCTTGAACGTGTCGAAGGCCTGCATGCCCCACTTCATGAACTGGTAGCGCTCCTCGTTCCGCTTGAACTCCAGGCGCATGTTCAGGTCGAGCGCGTTCTTCGAGCCGTAGTGGTCGATCTGCACCGAATGGTCGACCACCAGGTCGACCGGCACGAGCGGCTCGATCAACTTCGGGTTCTTGCCCATCTTCTGGGCGACGTTGCGCATCGCCGCGAGGTCGGCGAGCAGCGGCACCCCGGTGAAGTCCTGCAGCACGATGCGGGCCAGGACGAAGGGGATCTCCTCGCTGCGCGCCGCGTTGGGCTTCCAGCCGGCGAGCTGGCGCACGTGCTCCTCGGTGACCTTCTTGCCGTCGCAGTTCCTCAGCACCGACTCGAGCACGATGCGGATCGACACCGGCAGCCGCTCGATCTTCAGCCCGAGCGCCTTGCCGAGCTGCCTGAGCGAGTAGTACTTGCCGTCCTTGAGCGCTTGCAGGGTGTCGTGCAGGTTGTGCGGCATGATCAGGTGCCCTTTCTCGATTTCTGGAATTGCGCGAAGCTTTGCGTGCGGTAGGCGCCGCTCGCGACGTAGCTGCCGAGCAGGAGGAATTCCTGCGGATCGTAGATGCCGCCGACGCGGGTGACGAGCGGCTTGCCGTCGAAGTCGTAGAACACGAAGGTGGGCGTCGCCCGGATTCCCGCGGTATGCGCGAAATCCCGCTCCAGCGAGTTCTTGCCGTCGAAGCCGGTGATCTCCTGCGCGCCCCGGGTGTCGATCTGGAACACCTGGAAGTTCTTGCGGTAGTACTCCTGCACGTCGGGGCGCGACAGCACCTCGCGCTTCATGCGCGCGCAGTACGGGCAGTCGTCGAACTCGTACATCACGACGATCGCATGCTTGCCGGCCTTTTGCGCGTCCGCGGCCTCGGCCCTCAGGTCGCCGAGGAAGGGATGGAAGAAATAGTCGATCGGGTCGCGGTACGCCGTCGCCGGGAACGCCTGCGCCGCCGGCAGCAGCAGGCACGCTAGCAGCAGCGCGCGCCTGCGCGGCTCAGTCCGCATGCGCGCCTCCTTCGCCGAGCCACTTGCACCGGGCTTGCAGCTCGCGCTCGAGCGCCTCGCGCACCCGGGCGCGCTCCTCGAGAAGCGCCGGCAGCTGCTCGTCGCAGCGCGCGATCGGCGTGGGGTAGTTGCGCACCTCGTCGGACAATTCTGCGAGCCTGCGCTCGAGCGGCTCCAGCGACATGGCGTCTCCTAGATGACGAACAGGTCCACGAACTCGTTCACCGGCATGGCGTGCAGGCGCGCCGGGTTCATGCAGGCGTCAAGTATCGCCTGCTGCTGCTTGGCGGGGAAGCGGCGCGCGAGGTTCAGCTTGAACTTCTCGACCAGCACCGGCATGCCTTCCTTGCGGCGCCGCTTGTGGCCGATCGGGTACTCGCACACGAACTCGCCGAGCTTCCCACCGTCCTTGAACTCGACCGTCAGCGCGTTGGCAATCGAGCGCTTGTCGGGGTCGTGGTAGTCGCGCGTGAAGCCCTTGTCCTCGACGCAGCTGATCCTGGCGCGCAGCGCGTCGATGCGCGGGTCCGCGGCGACCTTGTCCTCGTAGTCGGCCGCGGTCAGCCGCCCGAACAGGATCGGCACGGCGACCATGTATTGGATGCAGTGGTCGCGGTCCGCAGGGTTGTTCAGCGGCCCCTTCTTGTCGATGATCCGGATGCAGGCCTCGTGCGTGCGGATGGTGATCCGCTTGATGTCGTCTGGGCTGCGGCCGAGCCGCTGCAGCTCCGCATGGATGTCCGTCGCGCTCTCCACCGCGGTCTGCGAGTGGAACTCCGCCGGGTAGGAGATCTTGAACAGCACGTTCTCCATCACGTAGGAGCCGAAGGGGCGCTGGAACTTGAAGCGCTTGCCCTTGAAGGACACGTCGTAGAAGCCCCAGGTCTTCGCGCTGAGCACAGAGGGATAGCCCATCTCGCCGGTCTTCGAGATGAGCGCGAGGCGCACGCCGCGGCTGGTGGCGTCGCCCGCGGCCCAGCTCTTCCTCGAGCCGGTGTTCGGCGCGTGGCGGTAGGTGCGCAGCGACTGGCCGTCTACCCAGGCCTGCGACACCGCGTTCACGACCTCGTCGTCGCTGCAGCCGATCATGTGCGCGACCACGGCGGCGGTCGCGACCTTGACCAGCACGACGTGGTCGAGGCCCACCTTGTTGAAGCTGTTCTCGAGTGCGAGCACGCCCTGGATCTCGTGCGCCTTGATCATCGCCGTCAGCACGTCCTTGACGACCAGCGGCTCCTTTCGCGTGCGCGACAGCCAGTCGGCCGCGGCCAGGATGCCGCCGAGGTTGTCGGACGGGTGGCCCCACTCGGCGGCGAGCCAGGTGTCGTTGAAGTCGAGCCAGCGGATCATCGCGCCGATGTTGAACGCCGCCTGCACCGGGTCGAGCTGGAACTGCGTGCCCGGTACCTTGGCGCCGTTCGGCACCACCGTCCCCGGCACGATCGGGCCCATCAGCTTGGTGCAGGCCGGATAGCCGAGCGCCTCGAAGCCGCAGCCGAGCGTATCCATCAAACAGTAGCGCGCGGTGTCGTAGGCTTCCTTGCTGTTGAGCTTGTACTTGGTGACGTAGTCGGCGATCCGGGTGAGGACCTCGTCCGGCTCTGGGCGGACGTTGGAGATGTGGCTCGACATTTTCGGGTCAGTCGTCGGAGGTGAGCTTGAAGGTGTATTCGGCGCCGCCTGCGCGCAGCGCGGGCTTGGCCGGGGGAGGGGGCGTGCGCTCGTCCGCGCTCTTGTCCCACCACACGGCGCGTCCCTGCCTCTGCGACGCGAGCTCCTCGGGGTGCTGCTCGAGGTACTGGCGCATGAACTTGGTGAGATCGGATTCGTACTGGGCCATGGGCTACTTCCTCGCCTTAAGCGTCACCCACTTCTGGTCCTCCGGCCCGGTGTAGTTCGCGCCCGGGCGGATGATCTTGCCGTCGATTCTCTGCTCGATGACGTGCGCGGACCAGCCGCTGGTGCGCGAGATCACGAACAGCGGGGTGAACATCGCCGTCGGCACGCCCATCATGTGGTAGCTGGTGGCGCTGTACCAGTCGAGGTTGGCAAACATCTTCTTCTCGCGCAGCATGACTTGCTCGATGCGCTCGGAGATCTCGAACAGCTTCATGTCGCCGGCATCCTTCGACAGGCGCCGCGCGACTTCCTTGATGACCTGGTTGCGCGGGTCGGCGATCGTGTACACGGGGTGGCCGAAGCCGATGATCACCTGCTTCTCGGCGATGCGCCGCACGACGTCGGCTTCGGCGTCGTTCGGCGTGTCGTAGCGGCCGATCACGTCGAAGGCGAACTCGTTGGCGCCGCCGTGCTTGGGTCCTTTCAGCGCGCCGATGCCGCCGGTGACCGCCGAGTACATGTCCGATCCGGTGCCCGCGATCACGCGGCAGGTGAAGGTCGAGGCGTTGAACTCGTGCTCGGCGTACAGGATGAGGGAGGTGTGCATCGCGCGCACCCACAGCTCGCTCGGCTTGCGCCCGTGCAGCAGGTGCAGAAAATGCCCGCCGATCGAGTCGTCGTCGGTCTCGACCTCGATCCTGCGCCCGGAGTGCGAGTAGTGGTACCAGTACAGCAGCATCGAGCCGAAGCTCGCCATCAGCCGGTCGGCGATATTGCGCGCTTCCGACAGCTTGTGGTCCTGCGCCTCGGGCAGCAGCGCGCCGAGCGCCGAGCAGGCGGTGCGCATCACGTCCATCGGGTGCGTGTTCGCCGGCACGGCCTCGAGGATGCGCTTCACCGCGGCCGGTATACCGCGCAGGCTGCGCAGCTTGGTCTTGTAGGCGGCGAGCTCGGCGGCGTTCGGCAGCTTGCCGTGCACCAGCAGATAGGCGATCTCCTCGAACTCCGCCTGGTCGGCGAACTCGAGGATGTCGTAGCCGCGGTAGTGCAGGTCGTTGCCGGTGCGCCCAACTGTGCACAGGGCGGTGTTGCCGGCAGGGACGCCTGACAGCGCGACGGACTTCTTCGGCTTCGGGGCCGCTTGCACGTTTTCTGCGCTCATGCCGATTTCTCCTTGGCGAACAGTTCGTCGAGCTTGCTTTCGTAGGCGTGGTAGCCCAGGTAGTCGTACAGCTCGTCGCGCGTCTGCATCGCGCCGAGGGCATTCTTCTGCGTGCCCTCGCGCCGCAGCGTCTGGTAGACGTTCAGCGCGGCCTTGTTCATGGCGCGGAACGCGGACAGCGGATAGAGCGCCAGCGCGACGCGCGCCGAGCGCAGCTCGTCGAGCGTGAAGAGCGGCGTCTTGCCGAACTCGGTGATGTTGGCGAGCACCGGCACCTTGAGCGTATCGGCGAACTTGCGGTACATGGCGAGCTCGGTGATCGCTTCGGGGAAGACCATGTCGGCGCCCGCGGCGACGTAGGCGTGCGTGCGCTCGAGCGCGCGCTCGAGGCCTTCGCTCGCCAAGGCGTCGGTGCGCGCCATGACGACGAAGTCGCGGTCGCTGCGCGCGTCGACCGCCGCCTTGATCCGGTCGCACATCTCCTCCTTGGACACCAGCTCCTTGCCGGGGCGGTGGCCGCAGCGCTTGGCGCCCACCTGGTCCTCGATGTGCATCGCGGCGGCGCCGAACTTGACCAGCGAGCGGGTCGTGCGCGCGACGTTGAAGGCGCTCGCGCCGAAGCCGGTGTCGACGTCCACCAGCAGCGGCAGGTCGCACACGTCGGTGATGCGCCGGATGTCGGTCAGCACGTCGTCCAGGTTGGAGATGCCGAGGTCGGGCAGTCCGAGCGAACCCGCGGCGACGCCGCCGCCGGACAGGTAGATCGCGCGGTAGCCCGAGCGCTTGGCGAGCAGCGCGTGGTACGCGCAGATCGCGCCGACGACCTGTAGCGGCGATTCTTCCTTCAGCGCCTGTCGGAAACGTGTACCGGCCGAGCTCTGCGTCATGGCGCCCCTCCTAGCCGAGCAGCTGCCGGACGCCGTCGCGCTCCTCGTGCAGCTCCTTGAGCGTCGCGTCCATGCGCTTGCGGCTGAATTCGCTGACCTGGAGGCCTTTGACGACCTCGTACTTGCCGTTGCGGCACGCCACCGGCATGCCGTACAGCACGCCTTCGGGAATTCCGTAGCTGCCATCCGCAGGAATGCCCATCGACACCCAGTCGCCCTGCGGAGTTCCGAGCACCCAGTCGCGCACGTGGTCGATCGCCGCGCTCGCCGCGCTTGCGGCAGAGGACAGCCCGCGCGCCTCGATGATCGCAGCGCCGCGCTTCTGCACGATGGGGATGAAGCTCTTCTCGAGCCATTCCTGGTCGTTGATCATCGGCCACACTTTCTTGCCGTCGCATTCCGCCTGGAACACGTCCGGGTACTGCGTGGCCGAGTGGTTGCCCCAGACCGTCATCTTGCGAACCGCTGACACGGGCTTGCCGATCTTGCCGGCGACCTGCGTGAGCGAGCGGTTGTGATCCAGGCGCATCATCGCCGTGAACTGGGTCGGCTTGAGCGAGGGTGCGTTCTTCATCGCGATCAGGCAGTTGGTGTTCGCGGGGTTTCCGACCACAAGCACCCTGACGTCGCGCTTCGCCACGGCATCGAGCGCCTTGCCCTGCGGCGCGAAGATCTTGCCGTTCGCCTCGAGCAGGTCCTTCCTTTCCATGCCGGGGCCACGCGGGCGCGCACCGATCAGCAGCGCCACCTCGGCGTCGCGAAAGGCGACCATCGGATCGGAGGCGGGCAGCATGCCGTGCAGCAGCGGAAAGGCGCAGTCGTCCAGCTCCATCATGACGCCGCGCAGCGCCTTCTGCGCCTTCTCGTCGGGGATCTCGAGCAGCTGCAGAATGACGGGCTGGTCCCTGCCGAGCATCTCTCCGGCGGCGATGCGAAACAGGATGCTGTAGCCGATCTGGCCGGCGGCGCCGGTGACGGCGACGCGTACGGGGGCTTTGGACATGAGAGCTCCGGGTGAACGCTGCGCGGGTACGAAAGGTCCTGCGGTCTCGGCCGCTGCGCGGCCGCCCGCCATGGTATGCGGGCCCCGTATTGAAGTCAACGCTTCTTATATCATTTATAAGACATAAGACAGAAGATAGACGATACCGCCCGACTGTGCTCCAATAGAGCGCTATGAGCTCGCCCAAGTTCAGCCCGCTTTACAGGCAAATCAAGGAGTTGCTACTCGACGGGTTGCGCGGCGGCGAGTGGCGCCCCGGCGACGCGATCCCGAGCGAAATTGAGCTTGCAGCACGCTTTCGCGTGAGCCAGGGCACCGTGCGCAAGGCGATCGACGAGCTCGCCACGGAGAACCTTCTCGTGCGGCGCCAGGGCAAGGGCACCTTCGTCGCCACGCACGGCGAGCGCCAGGTGCGCTTCCGCTTCCTGCGCCTCGCGCCCGACGGCGGCGAGCCGGTGGCGCCCGAGCGCCGGCTGCTCGATTTCCGGCGCGCGCGCGCCGGCGCCGACCTGGCGCGCGCGCTGCAGCTCAAGACGGGCGACGGCGTGCTCGTGCTCAAGCGCTTGCTTGTGTTCGGCGGCGACCCGGTGGTGCTGGAGGAAGTGTGGTTGCCCGGCGCGCTGTTCAAGGGACTCACCGCGGCAGCCATCACGGAGCACAAGGGCGCGCTCTACAACCTGTTCGAGACGCAGTTCGGCACCCGCATGGTGCGCGCGGAGGAGAAGCTGAAGGCGCGCAATGCGGATGCGGCGAGCGCCGAGCTGCTCGCAGTGGCGCCGGGGCACGCGTTGCTCGAAGTGGAGCGCCTGAGCTACACCTACGGCGACCGGCCAGTGGAATGGCGTCGCGGGCTGTACAAGACGGATCGCTATTTCTACCGCAGCGAGCTGGGATGAAGCGCGGCGATATAATCGCCAAATAGCTCCATTCAGGATCGAAGGGCCCATGGCCTACAGCGCCGCGAAGAAACCCCGTCCGAAGTACCTCAGCCTGCCGGCGCTCCTGTTCGAGATCCGCTTGCCGCTCGCGGGCTGGGTGTCGATTCTGCACCGCGCGAGCGGCGCGCTGCTGTTTCTCTCGACGCTGTGGCTGCTGTTCATGCTCGATCGCAGCCTCGCCTCGCCGCGCGGCTTCGATTTCGTGCGCCATTACCTCGGCCTCGTGCCGGTCAAGCTCGCGCTGCTCGTCTTGGTGTGGGCCTACTGCCACCACTTCTGCGCCGGCATCCGCTTCCTGCTGCTCGACCTGCACAAGGGCATAGACAAGGCGCGCGCGCGAGCTTCGAGCATCGCCGTTCTGATCGCGAGCCTCGCGCTCACCGTATTTTTCGGGGCGCGGCTGTGGTGAAGCGCAACGTCGTAGGGGCGCACTACGGGCTGCGCGACTGGCTGGCGCAGCGCATCACCGCGGTCGTCATGGCGGTGTACAGCGGCATCGTCGTCGTCGTGCTGATGATCGGGCAGCCGATCGGCTATGCGGTGTGGCGCGATCTCTTCGCGCAGGGCTGGATGCGCGTGGCGACGCTGCTGTTCGCGGCGAGCGTCGCCTGGCACATGTGGGTCGGGGTGCGCGACATCTTGATGGACTACGTCAAGCCGACCGGCGCGCGCCTGAGCGCGCAGGTGCTGGTGCTGCTCGTGATCGCCGGCTATCTCGGCTGGACCGTGCAGATTCTCTGGAGATGAGCGTGTCGCTCGCGGTGCGCAAATACGACGCGATCGTGGTCGGGGCGGGCGGCTCGGGCATGCGCGCGGCGCTCGAGCTCGCGCGCGCCGGCCTCAGGGTGGCGGTGCTCTCGAAGGTCTTTCCGACGCGCTCGCACACCGTGGCGGCGCAGGGCGGCATCGCGGCGCCGCTCGCCAACTCGACCGAGGACCACTGGCACTGGCACATGTACGACACGGTGAAGGGTTCGGACTACCTCGGCGACCAGGACGCGATCGAGTACATGTGCCGGCGCGCCACCGAGGTCGTGGTCGAGCTCGAGCACATGGGGATGCCGTTCGACCGGCTGGAGAACGGCAAGATCTACCAGCGCCCCTTCGGCGGGCACACGCAGGACTACGGCAGCGCGAAGATGGCGATGCGCGCCTGCGCGGCCGCGGACCGCACCGGCCACGCGATGCTGCACACGCTGTACCAGCAGAACGTCAGGGCGAGCACCCAGTTCCTGGTCGAGTGGATGGCGCTCGACCTGGTGCGCGACGCGGAGGGCGCGGTGCTGGGCGTCACGGCGCTGGAGATGGAAACCGGCGAGGC
>DASPRX010000078.1:0-3939 GCA_035624235.1 Burkholderiales bacterium
GTCGAGCACCGCGCGCGCGATGGAGAACGTCGCCAAACTGAGCGGCGAGCTCTCCGGGCTCGTAGATCGCGTGCAGGCGAGTGCCGATCGCTTCGACCGCATGTCGGCCAACGTCAGCCAGGCGAGCTCGAACGTCGCCGACACGGTGCACGGTGCGGGCGCCGACGTGCACCGCTTCGCCGGCGAGACGCTGCCCGAGACGCGCGCGCTGATCAGCGAGCTGCGCGGCCTGAGCGCCTCGCTGCGGCGCTTCAGCGACGAGCTGGAAGCGAACCCCGCCCTGCTGGTGCAGGGCAAGCCGCCCGCCATACCGGGACCCGGAGAATGAGACGCACGCGCCTATTGTTCGCTGCCGCGGCCTTGCTCGTCGCGTGCACTCCGCTCAAGCTGCCGCAGGCCGAGAGCCAGAGGACCTTCCTGCTCGACGCGCAGCCGCCCGCGGCGCAGCAGCCCGCGCGCCACGACCTCGCGCTGGCGGTCGGCGAGACGCGCGCTTGGCCCGGCTTCGACGGCGCCGCGATGGCCTACACCCGGCGCGCGAACGAGATCGAGTATTTCGCCAGGAACCGCTGGGCCGAACCGCCGGCACGCATGATCTCCCCGCTGGTGGCGCAGGCGCTCGAGCGCTCCGGCGTCTTCCGCGCCGTCGTACGCGCACGCGGTCAGGCTGCGGCGGAGCTGCGCCTCGACACCGAGCTGATGCGGTTGCTGCAGGATTTCCGCGCGCAGCCGAGCCGCGTCGAGCTCGCGCTGCACGCGCAGCTCGTCGACCTGCGCAACGGTCGCGTGCTCGCGGCGCAGGATTTCGCGCTGAGTGAGAACGCGCCGAGCGACGATCCCTACGGCGGCGTCGTCGCTGCCAACCGGGCGCTCGCGCGCTTGCTCGGCGAGCTTACGGCGTTCTGCGCCGCGCACGCGCCTGCGCGCTGAGATGGCGGACATGTTCGACCTGCGCGGCAAGGTGGCGATCGTCACCGGCGGCAACGGCGGCATCGGCCTGGGCATGGCGCGCGGCCTGGCCGCGGCGGGCGCGCGCATCGTGGTCGCCGGCCGCAACCGCGCAAAATCGGCCGCTGCGGCGAAGGAGCTCGCGCAGCTCGGCGCCGGCGGCGCGCTCGCGATCGATGTCGATGTCACCGACGCGCGCTCGGTGGAGGCGCTGCTTGCGCAGACGCTCGAGCGCTGCGGCGCGCTGCACATCCTGGTCAACAACGCCGGCACCAACATCCGCAAGCCGCCGCACGAGGTGTCGCTCGAGGAGTGGCGCCAGGTGATCGACACCAATCTCACGAGCGCGTACCTGTGCTCGCACGCCGCCTATCCGCTGCTGAAGAAGGCCGGCGGCGGCAAGGTGATCAACATCGGCTCGATGCTGTCCATCTTCGGCGCGAGCTTCGCGCCCGCCTACGCGGCGAGCAAGGGCGGCGTGGTGCAGTTCACCAAGGCCTGCGCTGCGGCCTGGGCGAAGGACAACATCCAGGTGAATGCGATCCTGCCCGGATGGATCGATACCGAGCTGACGCGCAAGGCGCGCGAGCAGGTCGCCGGGCTGCACGAGAACGTGCTCAGGCGCACGCCTGCCGGACGCTGGGGCGCGATCGACGACCTCCGAGGCATTGCCGTGTTCCTCGCTTCGGCCGCGTCGGACTTCGTCACCGGCGCCGCGATCCCGGTAGACGGCGGCTACTCGATCCAGGCCTGAGCGCGTCGCTCAGCGCGAGGGCGGCGGAGGCGGCGGCGCGGGGTAATCGGCCGGCGGCGCGGAGTAACCAGCCGGCGGCGCGGAGTAATCAGGCGGCGGCGCGGAATAGCCGGGTTGCGAGGTGTAGCCGGATTGCCCGCCGCCGTGCTCGAAGGTGCCGGACACCGGAACGCGGTTGCCCTTCGCGTACATGCACTGCGCGTAGCCCATGTCGTAGCGCCACTGCAGGTCGTAGCCCGACTGCTGCGCGGTGCCCGTGCCGACGAGCGCGCCGGTCGCGAGACCGGTACCCGCGCCGACCGCGGCGCCTTCGCGCCCGCCGATCGCCGCGCCCGCGGCCGCGCCGATCAGGGTGCCGACCGCCGCGCTCGATACGCCGCTCTGCGTGGCCGCCTGCTGCGCGGTCGCGCCGCCGATCTGCGCATTGGCGAACTCGCGGCACTGGTAGTCGTCGAGGCGGAACTGATCGAAGCTCTTGCCCGTGCCCGGCAGCGCCATGATGCTCGGGCCGGATGGCATGACGACGCAGGCGCCGAGCAGCGCGAGCGGCGCGAGTACAAGCAGGCGTTTCATCATCGATCCCGTTTCCTTCCGTTACTGCGCCGGCGGCTGTGGAGCGACCTTCTGCCACCCGCCCGGGCACTGCTTCGCGTACGGATAGTACGTCTTCGAGTCAGGACAGTAATACCACCAGTTCTGCCCCGGAGCCTCGGGCGCCGCCTGCTGGTCGCCGCGCTCGACATAGGTGGTCGGGCCGCTCGGTACCCCCGCCGCGCCGCCGTAATACGGGTAGTACGGATAGCCGTACCCATACGGATAGTAGTAGGGATACGGCGGGTAGTACCAGCCGCTGTAGTACGGCAAGCCGAAGTAGACGCCCCAGCCAGCGTAGCCGTGACCGTAATAATGGCCGCCGCCGTGATAGTAGCCACCGCCGTGATAGTGGCCCCCGTGCCCATCGGCCCGCGCCGGCACGCTCGCAGCGAGCGACAGCGCGCAGAGCGCGACGATCGCCAGCACTCCCTTTGCCGCTTTCATGATTCCCTCCATCGGCAACGACGCCTGCTTCTTCGACCCTGACACTGTGCCGCAAGTTCGGGCCGCAGGCGGTAACAGCCGGTAACAAATTGTATCGGCGCTCCTGCGACCGGCACTTGCGATGCGTCAAAGCAGCGCGCGATTGATCGCAGTCAAGATGACCCGATGGAGGGAGCGGCGCGGGCGGCCGCAACTGCTAGCGCAACGTCAGGCCGTCCTTCACGCCGGTCACGCCGCTCACCGCGGAGGCGATCTGCACGGCCTTCTGGCGCTCGGTGTCGCTATTGACGAATCCCGAGAGGTACACGCGGCCATGGTCGGTCGCGACGTCCAGCCCGAGTGAATGCGTACCCAGGCTCGCGAGCAGCTCGGCCTTCACCTTGGCGGTGATGACGCTGTCGTCGAGGTACTTCTCCGCGCGCGCGCGGTCGTACAGCGAGGCCGCCTTGACGTACTCGTCATAGCTCAGCCGGCCGTCGTGGTTCGCGTCGGCCTCGCTGAACGCGGTCGAAAAGCCGGGCAGGCCGCTCGTCTCCGCGGGCGACAGGTAGCCGTCGTGGTTGGCGTCGAGCTTGAGGAACGCCGCGTTGTTCGGCTCGGCGTACACGGCGCCGCCATACAGGCACAACACAGCCAGCAAGCTTGAGCGTTTCATGCACTGCTCCTTTCACGAGTTGATGATCGCGCGATTGATACTGCAAGCGCCGTGCCGGAGGGGAGTTCCTTTTCAGTCAGGCGCTTGACGAAAAGCGAAAGCCGTTCGCTGTAGCCGCAGCCCGACAGGTGCGCTTCGGTTAGGATGTCGCAGGGAGGGAGACATGCATCCGAAGACGCGCTATGTGTTCATCGCTTCCATGGACGTTGACCCCGACAAGGAGGCATTGTTCAACGAGGTTTACGACACCGAGCACGTGCCGCTGCTTCTCAAGGTGCCGGGCGTGCTCGCGGTCACGCGCGCGGTCAGCGCCCCGCTCACGATGGTGATCGGCGGCGACAAGAAGACGATCGTCGCGGAGGGCGAGCCGCGCTACAGCGCGTACTACGAGCTGGAGAGCGCCGAAGTACTGACGAGCGCCGCCTGGGCCAAGGCCGTGGATTCGGGGCGCTGGCCGGGCCAGGTGCGGCCCTACACGCGCAACCGGCGCCACACGCTGAAGAAGGTGCAAGGCGCGGGCGGCTGAGTGGCGCCCGCCGCCTGG
>DASPRX010000081.1:0-10644 GCA_035624235.1 Burkholderiales bacterium
GCCGCCGTCGCCCTTCCAGTAGCCGCGCATGCCGTCGCGGTAGCGGTCGTTCCACTCGGCCCAGCCGAGCGGGAAGTTGCCCACCTGGTAGCCGCCGTGGCCGATGTCCCAGGGCTCGGCGATCAGCTTCATGCGGTTCATGACCGGGTCCTGGCGCACCACGTCGAAGAACGCGCCAAGCTGGTCGACGCTCGAGTCCTCGCGCGCGAGGGCGGAAGCGAGGTCGAAGCGGAAGCCATCGACGTGCATCTCCTCTGCCCAGTAGCGCAGCGAGTCCATGACCAGCTGCAGCGTGCGCGGATGCACCAGGTTCAGCGTGTGGCCGCAGCCGGTGAAGTCCACGTAGTTGCGGCGGTTCTGCGGGTCGAGGCGGTAGTAGGCGAGGTTGTCGATGCCGCGGAACGAAAGCGTCGGCCCGTGCGCGTCGCCCTCGCAGCTGTGGTTGTAGACCACGTCGATGATGACCTCGATGCCCGCCGAGTGCAGGGTCTTCACCATGGTCTTGAACTCCTTCACCTTGCCCGAGGCAGAGTAGCGGTTCTCGGGCGCGAAGAAGCCGAGCGTGTTGTAGCCCCAGTAGTTGCGCAGGCCCATGTCGACCAGGCGCCGCTCGTCGACGAAAGCGTGCACCGGCATCAGCTCGACCGCAGTGACGCCGAGGCGCTTCAGGTGCTCCAGCGCCGGTGCCGAGGCGAGCCCCGCGTAAGTGCCGCGCAGCGCCGCCGGCACGTCCGGATGGCGCACGGTGAAGCCGCGCACGTTCAGCTCGTAGATCACCGTGTCGTGCCAGGGCACGTCCGGGCGGCGGTCGTCGCCCCAGGTGAACGCGGGCTCGAGCACGCGGCACTTGGGCATGAAGGCGGCGCTGTCGCGCGCATCGAAGGACAGGTCCTCGCGCGCATCGCCGACGGCGTAGCCGTAGAGCTCGTCGGCCCAGCGCAGGCTGCCGAGGAAATCGCGCGCGTAGGGATCGGCGACGAGCTTGTGCGGGTTGAAGCGCAGGCCCTCCTCGGGCCGGTAGGGACCGTGCACGCGGTAGCCGTACACGAGGCCGGGCCGCGCCTCGGGCAGGTAGCAGTGCCAGACGTCGTCGGTGCGCTCGCGCAGCTCGATGCGCTGCAGCTCGCGCTGCCCCTCGGCGTCGAAGATGCACAGCTCGACTTTCCCGGCGTGCTCGGAGAACAGCGCGAAGTTGACGCCTTCGCCGTCCCAGCTCGCGCCGCGCGGGTAGGACTTGCCCGGCCAGACCGCGGTGATCAAGGTGCTCACGGCCGGATTATCCCTCGCGCGCCGCCGCCGCCGCGGCGCCGAGCAGCGCGACGCGCTCGTTGGTCACGACGTGCACCGGCATCCTGCGCGTGTGCTCGGCGAAGATGCCCTTGTCGTTGAACGCCGCGAGAAAGGCGCCCGCGGCGAGGCGCGGCAGGATCCTGGCGGCGATGCCGCCCGCGACGTACACCCCGCCGCGCGCCATGACGTTCAGCGCCTGGTCGCCCGCGGCGGCGCCGAAGCAGGTGATGAACAGGTCGAGCGCCTGCGGCGATGCGTCCTCGGGCGCGACGCGCTCGCCGGTCATGAACTCGTGTATGCGCGCCAGGCCCGGCCCCGAGACCACGTCCTCGAGCTGCACGCGGCCGAGCCTTTCGTGCAGGAAGCGCCACAGCGCATCCTGCTCGAGGCCCGCCGGCGCGAAGCCGCCGTGGCCGCCTTCGCCCGCGACCGGCACGCCGCCCAGCACGTACGCGACGCCGAAGCCGGTGCCCGCGCCGAGCACCACGCGCGGCGCGCCCTCGAGCGGGACGCCCGCCTGCAGCGTGACGAGGTCCTGCGGTGTAAGTGCGCCGACGCCCCAGGCGGCCGCGGCGAAGTCATTCACGAGCTGCAGGCGCGCGAGCCCGAAGCGTCCGGCGAGGCGCACGGCGTCGATCGTCCAGGGGAGGTTGGTGACGCGCACCTGCTCGCCGCGCACCGGTCCGGCGACGGCGAGGCAGGCGGACTGGATCATCGGCGCGGCACCGAGCGCCGCGCGCGCCTCGTCCAGGAAGCGCGCGAGCAGCGCCTCGAAGTCGGCGAACTCCGCCGATGCGAGGCGCAGCTCGAAGGCGGGCGCCGGCCTGCCCTGCTCGAACAGCGCGAGCAGCGTTTTCGTGCCGCCGACGTCGCCCGCGAGGATCACGCCTCGGCCTTCATGTAGAGCACGCCGAGCGGCGGCAGCGTGACGCTGAGCGACCAGGGCTGGCCGTGCGCCGCGACCGGCGCTGCCTCCACGCCGCCCAGGTTGCCCCAGCCCGAGCCGCCGTACTCGCGCGCATCGCTATTCAGGAGCTCGCGCCATCTGCCGCCCGATGGCACGCCGAGCCGGTAGTTCTCGCGCGACAGCGGCGTGAAGTTGCACGCGACGAGCAGCGGCGCGCCGCCGGCGCGCGGCTTGCGCAGGAACGCGAGCACGCTAGAGGGCGCGTCGCGCACCTCGATCCACTCGAAGCCCTCGTGGCCGAAGTCGAGCTGGTGGAGCGCCGGCTCGGCGCGGTACAGGCGATTGAGGTCCCTCAGCCAGCGCTGCAGGCCGCCGTGCTCGGGCAGGCCGGTGACCCACCACTCGAGCTGCTCTTCGTGGCTCCACTCGCGCCGCTGGCCGAACTCGCCGCCCATGAACAAGAGCTTCTTGCCCGGATGGCCCCACATGTAGCCGTAGAGCGCCCTCAGGTTGGCGAACTGCTGCCAGCCGTCGCCGGGCATCTTGCCGACGAGCGAGCCCTTGCCGTGCACCACCTCGTCGTGCGACAGAGGCAGCACGAAATTCTCGTTGAAGGCGTAGATGAGAGAGAAGGTGAGCCGGTCGTGATGGTACTTGCGGTGGACCGGATCCTCCTTCATGTAGGCGAGCGTGTCGTGCATCCAGCCCATGTTCCACTTCATGCCGAAGCCCAGGCCTCCGACGTAGGTGGGGCGCGACACCATCGGCCAGGCGGTCGACTCCTCGGCCACCGTGACGCAGTCCGGGTGCTCGCGGTACGCGGTCTCGTTCAGCCTGCGCAGGAACTCGATCGCCTCGAGGTTCTCCTTGCCGCCGTAGCGGTTTGGGATCCACTCGCCTTCCTTGCGCGCGTAGTCGAGGTACAGCATCGAGGCGACCGCGTCGACGCGCAGGCCGTCGAGGTGGTACTTGTCGAGCCAGAACTGCGCCGAGGAAAGCAGGAACGCGCGCACTTCGTTGCGGCCGTAGTTGAAGATGCTCGAGTTCCATTCCGGGTGGAAACCCTGCTTCGGATCGGCGTGCTCGAAGAGGTGCGTGCCGTCGAAGTACGCCAGGCCGTGGCCGTCGGTCGGGAAGTGTGAAGGCACCCAGTCGAGCAGCACGCCGATACCGTTGCGGTGCAGGTGGTCGACCAGGTACATGAAGTCCTGCGGCGTGCCGTAGCGCGCTGAGGGCGCGAAGTAGCCGGTCGTCTGGTAGCCCCACGAGCCGTAGAACGGGTGCTCGGTGAGCGGCAGCAGCTCGACGTGCGTGAAGCCCATGTCGCGCACGTACTCGGCGAGCGCGTGCGCGAGCTCGCGGTAGCCGAGCATGCGCCCGCCTTCGCCGCGCCGCCACGAGCCGGCGTGCACCTCGTAGATCGCCATCGGCGCATCGAGCGCGTTCGCGGTGCGGCGCGCCGCCATCCACGCGCCGTCGCCCCAGCCGTACTCCAGGCTCCAGGCGCGCGAGCCGGTCGCGGGCGGCGCTTCGCAGTAAAAGCCGAACGGGTCGGCCTTCTCGAACACAGCGCCGGAATTGTTCGAGACGATGCGGTACTTGTAGGCGTCGCCGCGCTGCGCGCGCGCGACTTCGCCCTCCCAGATGCCGCTCGCATCCCAGCGCGGCGCGAGCGGATCGGCCTGCGCATCCCAGCCGTTCCAGTCGCCGACGACCGATACCGCGCGCGCGTTCGGCGCCCACAGCGCGAAGCGCGCGCCCTTGCCGTCCGCCGAAAGCGCGCAGCCGAGGTGCTCGTACAGGCGCGCGTGCGTGCCTTCGCGAAAGAGGTAAATGTCGTGATCGGTCAGCAAGGCGCTTCGGCCCGGCGCGCCGATCGCGGTACGCGAGGCCTGACTCGGGACAGGCTTCGAGTCTATCGGATCGCGCTTCTCCCGTTAACCGCTAGGCCGTCGCCGACTCGCGCAGGTGCTCCTTGAGCGCCCAGACGTGCTTGGCGAGCTGGATGCGCACGAAGCTGATGTAGGGCAGGGGAAAGGCGGCCGTTTTCGCCGACTCGGGCGGCTCGAACACCATCGAAGTGTGCTTTTCGATCGCGCGCAGCAGCTCGCGCGCGCGCCCCTCGTCGAGCAGCCGGTCGAGCTGTCCGGACATCTCGCGCAGCGCGCGCAGCGTGTCGTCCTCGTCGGCGAGGCCGGAAAGGTAGCGGGTGACGGTCCTTTCGAACGTTTCCACGATCGGCAGGGCAGTCTGGATTTTCGCGTGCTCCATGTGCGTAGTCGTTTTGTACGGAGATGGCGCATCAAACCACAGCGGCGCCCCGCGACCGTGTGCACGCTGCCGCGCCGCTTGCAATGCCTGACATCGGCTCTGCGCAGCGCCTGACCTTGACCTGAATCAGATTGCCGTTCTTGAAAATGTGTTCGAATTTCCCGACCCAAAAAGGTGATGGCGGGGCGCGTCGCTGCCCCCGCAGCGGCGCTTCGCCACCCAATGTGGAGGACGCCATGAAGACAGCCATTGGATCTGCGGCGCTGTGCGCGGCGCTACTCGGGGGAGCCGTCTTGCTCCCGGGCGCGCAGGGCCGCGAGCTTTCAGCCACGCACCACGTCGTGAACGGCATGGACGTGTACCTGGGCGTGATGCCTGCGGCGGCCGTCCAGGCGCTGCCGGCGCGCGAGCAGGCCGAGAGGGCGATGCATCGCGGGCCGGCGGGCGCAAGCGGGTATCACGTCAACCTGTCGCTGTTCGACGCGCGCACCCACGCGGCGATCCGCGACGCGCAGGTGCGCGTCAGCGTCGAGCAGGCGGGCGCGAGTGGCGAGACGCGGCAGCTCGAGCCGATGTCGATCAACGGCTTCACGAGCTACGGCAACTACTTCAGCATGAGCAACGGCTCGCAGCCGTACCTGATCGACGTGCTGATCGACCGGCCCGGCCTGCCGGAGGCGCACACGCGCTTCCAGTACCAGACATTCTGACCCGCGCAGGATTGATCTAGGTCAAGCCGCAGGGCGCGTGCCCGACCAGACTTGGCGGGTCGGTCGGGCAGGCTCGTCTTATGTGTCTCGCAATTCCAATGCGCGTCGTATCCGAGGAAGGGCTGGTCGCCTGGTGCGAAGGCCGCGGCGAGCGGCGCCGGCTCGACCTCGCGCTCATCGGCGCGCAGCCCGCGGGCACCTGGGTGGTCGCGTTCCGCGACGTGGCGCGCCAGGTGCTGACCGAGGACGAGGCCCGCTCGCTGAACCTGGGGCTCGACGGCCTGGAAGCCGCCTTGCGCGGCCAGACCGAGGGCCTGGACGCCTATTTCCCGGATCTCGTGAGCCGCGATGCCTGACGCCGGCCTGGAAGGCGCGCTCGCCATCTCGCTCGACTGGGACGGGCGACGCGTGGCCGCGGCGCGCGTCGCCTCGACCCGCCCGGGCGGCGTGGCAGGGGTGCTCGCCGGCAGGCGCGCCGCGGACGCGGTCGCGCTGGTGCCCCGGCTCTATTCGGTGTGCGGCCGGTCGCAAGGGGTCGCCGCGGCGCTCGCCTGCGGGCGCGCGGCCGGCGCCGACTCTGGGGAGGCTATCGGGCGCGAGCGCAGCGCCCAGGTGGAGGCCGAGATCATCCACGAGCACTTCTGGCGCATGCTGCTCGACTGGCCGCGCGCGGCGGGCGAAACGGGCGACGCGCCGCTCCTCGCGCGCATCCGCGCCCGCCTGGGAGATTGGCCGGCGGCGCGCGGCGAACTCGCGATCCTTCTCGAGGAGGAGATTCTCGAGCCTTCGCGCGATGTTCTCGACGACGCCGATCGCTTCGAGGCCTGGCTGGATTCCGGAGCGTCGCCTCTCGCGCGCGTGCTCGCGCGCCTGCGCCGCGAGGCCGGCGCGCTCGCCGCGCCCGGCACGCCATTGATGCCCGACATGACGCCGGGCCGCGCCGCGCTGCTCGCGCGCCGGCTCGATGCCGACGCGGCCTTTGCGCGCGCGCCCGACTGGGACGGCGTGCCGTGCGAGACCGGCGCGCGCGCGCGCCTGCGCGCGCACCCGCTGGTCTCGGGCACGCACCCGGTGCTGGCGCGCTTCGCCGCGCGCCTCGTCGAGCTGGCCGCGTTGCTCGACGGCGAGGAATGCGGGCGCATCGGCTCCGCCGCCCTGTCCCCGGGCGACGCGATCGGCTGGGTTGAAACTGCGCGCGGGCTGCTCGTACACCGCGTGACGCTCGACGGCGGCAAGGTCGCGCGCTACCAGATCGTCGCGCCGACCGACTGGAACTTCCATCCGCGCGGCGCGCTCGCGCTGGAGCTCGCAGCGCTCACCGCCGCGGACCGCGCCGAGCTCGGGCGTCGCGTCGAGCTGCTGGTGCACTCGCTTGACCCTTGCGTCGCCTGGGGCGTCGAGGTGGGCCATGCATGAGATGGCGCTCGCCGAAAGCGTGCTCGGCATCGTCGAGGATGCGGCGCACCGCGAGCGCGCGACGCGCGTGCGCGCGGTGCGCCTGGAGATCGGGCGGCTGGCGAACGTCGAGATCGAGGCGATGCACTTCTGCTTCGACGCGGTGACGCGCGGCAGCGTCGCGGAGGCGGCACGCCTGGAGATCGACGAGGCGCCGGGCGCTGGCTGGTGCATGCGCTGCGCGGCGAGCGTGCCGATCGGATCGGCGGTGGATGCCTGCCCGCGCTGCGGCGGCTACGAGGTGACGGTGACCGGCGGGACGCAGATGGTAGTCAAGGAACTCGAACTGGAGTGATGCCATGTGTACGACATGCGGATGCGAAGATCACGTTCACGAGCACGAGCACGACCATTCCCACGCTAGAAGAGTTTCAGTAGAGGAAGACATCCTCGCGAAGAACAACCGCTACGCGGCCGACAACCGCCGCCGGCTGTCCGCGCGCGGCATCTTCGCGCTGAATCTCGTCTCCAGCCCGGGCGCGGGCAAGACCACGCTGCTCGTCAAGACGGTCGAGGCGCTCGCCGGCCGGCTGCCGGTGGCGGTGATCGAAGGCGACCAGCAGACCAGCCTCGACGCGGAGCGCATCCGCGCCGCGGGCGCGCCCGCGATCCAGATCAATACCGGCAAGGGCTGCCACCTCGACGCGCACGGGGTCGGGCACGCGCTCGAGGACCTCGCGCCGCCGAAGGGTGCGCTGCTCATGATCGAGAACGTCGGCAACCTGGTATGCCCGGCCGACTTCGACCTGGGCGAGGCGCACAAGGTGGTCATCCTGTCGGTGACCGAGGGCGAGGACAAGCCGCTCAAGTACCCGAACATGTTCCGCGCCGCGGACCTGATGATCGTGCACAAGACCGACCTGCTGCCGCACGTCTCGTTCGACGTCGACAAGTGCATCGCCTACGCGCGGCGCGCGAACCCCGCGATCGAGGTGCTCAGGGTGTCGAGCACGTCGGGCGAGGGCATGTCCGAGTGGCTCGGCTGGCTCGCGCGCGGCGTCGCGGAGGCGCGCGCGTGACGCTCGCCGTGCGGCGGCGCGTGCGCGTGCGCGGGGCGGTGCAGGGCGTGGGCTTTCGCCCCTACGTCTACCGCCTGGCGCGCGAGCTCGAGCTCGCCGGCTGGGTGAGGAACGACGCCGAAGGCGTCGAGATCGACTTGCAGGGCGAGCCGCGCGCGGTGGAGCGCCTGCTCGCGCGCCTCGAGCGCGAGGCGCCGCCGCTCGCGCGCATCCGCGCGGTCGAGGCGGCGGAGGTCGAGTCGGACGCGCGCGCGCAGGCTTTCGCGATCCTCGAGAGCCGCGCCGGGGCGGCGCGCACGACGGTCACGCCCGACGTCGCCGTGTGCGAGGCCTGCCTCGAGGAGCTGTTCGAGCCGCGCGACCGGCGCTACCGCTACGCCTTCGTCAACTGCACGCACTGCGGGCCGCGCTACACGATCACGCGCGCGCTGCCCTACGACCGGCCGCAGACCTCGATGGCGGGCTTCCGGCAATGCCCGGCGTGCCTCGCCGAATACGAGAACCCCGCCGACCGGCGCTTCCACGCCCAGCCGAACGCGTGTCCAACGTGCGGTCCGCGGCTTTCGTTGACGGATCCTCTTGGCGTTTCCGTCGGGCAGGATCCCGTCGCCGAATCGCTTGCCAGGCTCCGCGCGGGCGAGATCCTCGCGATCAAGGGTCTGGGCGGCTACCACCTCGCCTGCGATGCGCGCAACGCGGCGGCCGTCGCGCGCCTGCGCGCGAGGAAGCAGCGCGAGGAAAAGCCCTTCGCGGTAATGGTGGCGAACTGCGAATCGCTCGCCGGGCTGGCGTCCGTGTCCGGCGAGGAGAGGTCCCTGCTCGAGAGTCCGGAGCGGCCGGTGGTGCTGCTCGACAAGGGAGCCGGCTTCGAGCTAGCCGGGGTGGCGCCGGGCGTCGCCTCGCTCGGCGCCATGCTGCCCTGCACGCCTCTCCAATACCTGCTGTTTCACGAAGCGGCCGGCCGGCCGGAGGGCACGGCATGGCTTGCCGAGCCGCAGCCGCTCGCCCTCGTGATGACGAGCGCCAATCCCCGCGGCGAGCCGATCGTGCGCGGCGACGCCGAAGCCTACGCGCGCCTCGGGCAAATCGCAGACGCGTTCCTGCTGCACGATCGCGAGATCGTGGCGCGCTGCGACGACTCGGTGCTGCGCGCCGGGAGCTTCATGCGCCGCGCGCGCGGCTACACGCCGCAGGCGATCGAGCTGCCCGCGGAGGGCCCCAGCGTTCTCGCGCTCGGCGGCTATCTGAAGAACGCCGTGTGCGTGACGCGCGGGCGCGAGGCGTTCCTCTCGCCGCACGTAGGGGACCTCGATAACGCCGCTGCCTGCCGCGCGCTCGAGGAAACGGTCGCGCGCCTGTGCGACCTGCTCGCGATCGAGCCCGAGGTCGTGGCGCACGATCTGCATCCGGACTTCTACAGCACACGTCTTGCCGAAACGTTCGGCCCGCCGACCATCGGGGTGCAGCACCACCACGCGCACATCGCCGCGGTCTGCGCCGAGCACGGCGTGACCGGGCCCGTGCTCGGCCTCGCGCTCGACGGCGTGGGCCTTGGCACGGACGGGAAGATGTGGGGCGGCGAGCTGCTGTACGTGGACGGCGCGAAGTGGAATCGAATCGGGCACCTCGCGCCGCTTCCCGCGCCCGGGGGCGAGCGCGCGGCGCGCGAGCCCTGGCGCATGGCAGCCGCCGCGCTCTTTGCGCTCGGCCGCGGCGGCGAGATCGCCGCGCGCTTCCCGCAACGCAATGGAAACGGCATCTGCGCCATGCTCGAGCGCGGCACGGCGTGCCCGCCGACGACGAGCGCGGGGCGCTGGTTCGACGCCGCGGCGGGCCTGCTCGGCGTGCGCGAGGTCGCCTCGTTCGAGGGCCAGGCCGCGATGCTGCTCGAGGGACTGGCTCGCCGACATGGTGCCGTCGAACCGTTGGACGGGGGTTTCGACTATCAAGATGGAAATCTCGACCTCTTACCCCTCATCGCTACGCTCGCCGATGCACACGACTCGGGTTGGGCGGCGGCCGTGTTCCACGCCACGCTCGCCGAGGCGCTCGCGCAGTGGGCGCAGGCGGCTGCGGAGAAGGAAGGCGTCGCCAGGGTGGCGCTCGGCGGCGGCTGCTTCCAGAACCGGATCCTGTCGGATCGCTTGATCTCCAGGTTGACTGCGGTCGGACTGCAGCCGCTCCAGGCGCGCCTCGCGCCACCGGGCGACGGCGGCCTCGCGCTCGGCCAGGCCTGGGTCGGGCTGCAGGCGAGGGAGGGCTAGCCATGTGCCTCGCGATTCCCGCGCGCGTCGTCGAGCTGCTGCCGGACGAGATGGCGCGCGTCGAGGTGGGCGGTGTGAGCAAGGACTGCTCGCTCGCGCTGGTCGACGGTGTCGCGGTGGGCGACTACGTCGTGCTGCACGTCGGCTACGCCATCCAGCGCCTGGATGCGGCCGAGGCCGAGCGCACGCTCGCGCTGTTCGCCGAAGCGGGGCTCGCCGCATGAAGTACATCGACGAATTCCGCGACGGCGCGACCGCGCGCAAGCTCGCGCAGGCGATCGCGCGCGAGGCCGATCCGGGCCGCCGCTACCACATCATGGAGTTCTGCGGCGGGCACACGCACGCCATCGCGCGCTACGGCATCGCCGACCTCCTGCCCGCGAACGTGCGCCTGATCCACGGCCCGGGCTGCCCGGTGTGCGTGCTGCCGGTCGGGCGCATCGATGCCGCGATCGCGCTCGCCCTCGACCGTTGCGCGATCCTGTGCAGCTACGGCGACACGCTGCGCGTGCCGGCCTCGGAGCAGCTCTCGCTCCTGAAGGCGAAGGCGCGCGGCGCCGACATCCGTATGATCTATGCGGCGAGCGACTGCCTGAAGATCGCCGCCGAGAACCCGGGGCGCGAGGTGGTGTTCTTCGCCATCGGCTTCGAGACCACGACCCCGCCGACCGCAGTCGTGATCCTCGAGGCCGAGCGCGCGGGCGCGCCGAACTTCTCGGTGTTCTGCA
>DASPRX010000262.1:0-19206 GCA_035624235.1 Burkholderiales bacterium
CTCGAGACCGAGCAGGCGATCGACACCGCACGCCGCTGCGAGGCCGCCGCCTTCGCCCTGTCGCGCAAGCTCAAGAACTCCGAGGGCGCGTCGCTCTCGTCCCAGCACTCGCAGTTCGTGTTCGCGAACAGCCTCGGGTTCATGGCGTGGTTTCCGACCTCGCGCCACTCGCTGTGGTGCTCGGTGATCGCCGAGGACAAGGGCCTGATGCAGCGCGACGACTGGTACAGCGCGGCTCGCGTGCCCGCCAAGGTGGCCGACGCCGCCGCGCTCGGCCGCTACGCGGGACAGCGGGCGCTCGCGCGCCTCGGCGCGCGCAAGATCGGCACCCGCAAGGCGCCGGTGCTGTTCGAAGCGCCGGTCGCCACCCAGCTGATCGGCGCGTTCGTCTCCGCGGCGAGCGGCGGCAGCCTGTACCGCAAGACTTCGTTTCTCGTCGACAGCCTTGGCAAGCAGGTGTTCTCGCCGATCGTCAGCATCGAGGAGAGCCCGCTCGAGCCCCAAGGACTCGCCAGCGCGCCGTTCGACGAGGAGGGCGTCGCCCCGCGGCGCCGCGACGTGGTGCGCGGGGGCGTGCTGCAGGGCTATTTCCTGGGATGCTATTCGGCGCGCAAGCTCGGGCTGCGCAGCACGGGCAGCGCGGGCGGGCACCACAACCTGAGCGTGCGGCAGAATGGCGCGGGCCCGGCGCCGGATTTCGTCGGCATGCTCAGGACGATGGGCACCGGCCTGCTCGTGACCGAGCTCATGGGGCAGGGAGTCAACCTGATCACCGGCGACTACTCGCGCGGCGCCGCGGGCTACTGGGTCGAGGGCGGCGAGATCCGCTATCCGGTGGAGGAGATCACCATCGCCGGCAACCTCAAGGACATGCTGCGCGGCATCGTCGCGGTGGGCAGCGACGTGATCGTGCGCGGCGCGCGTCGCTCGGGATCGATCCTGGTCGACGACATGACGATCGCGGGGGACTGAGCCGCGCATGGTCGAGCCGAAAGACGTGTCGATCGAGGTCGTATCGGACGTCATTTGCCCGTGGTGCTACATCGGCAAGCGGCGACTGGAGAAGGCCCTGGCGCAGCTCGAGCCGGCACTCGCGCCGGAGGTCGCCTGGCTGCCGTTCCAGCTCAACCCGGGGATGCCGCGCGAGGGCGTGGCGCGCGCCGAGTACCGGCGCGCCAAGTTCGGTTCGGCCGAGCGCTCGGCCGAGCTCGACGCCAGGGTGGCGTCCGAGGGACGCGGCGAGGGAATCGAATTCGCCTTCGCGCGCATGCAACGCACGCCGAACACCTTTGCCGCGCATCAGATGATCGACCTCGCGCAAGAGGAAGGGCTCGGCGCGCAGGTCGTCGAGGCGCTGTTCCGCGCCTATTTCGAGGAGGCGCGCGACACCGGCGACGCCCGCGTGCTGGAGGAGATCGCGCTCGCCTGCGGGCTGGACCCGGCGCGGCTCCGGGCGCATTGGGCGGACGAGGCAAAGGCGCGGCGCCTCGCCCGGCTCGAGGAAGAGCTGAAGGCGCTCGGCATCGCCGGCGTGCCGACCTTCATCATCGGACGCAAGTACGCCTTATCGGGCGCGCAGCCGCCGCAGGCGATCGCCGCGGCCATCCGGCAAGTCGCGGCCGGAGCCGCCTAGCTGCTCAGGTGAAATCGAGCCGCGTGTCGAGCAAGACGCCGTAGATTTCAATCCGCTCGCGACGCGCGAGCTCGATCGGCGGCAGCTCGGTGGCGTCCAGCTCCACGCTCGAGCCGGACAGCGCATCCATGAGCGCCTGGGAGAAGACGAATTCGCCCGCGCGCGCGCGGTGCACGAGGCGCTCGGCAATGCTGACGCAGTCGCCGAAGGCCACGTACTGCTCGGCGCCCCGCGGGCCGGCCATGCCGAACACCGCCTCGCCGAGGTGCAGTCCCATCGCGACCGCGGCGCGCAGCCCGTATTCCTCTTCCCAGGACTGGGCGAGCGCACCGAATTCGCGCTGCACGCGTTGCGCCGCGGTGACCGCCTGTCGCGCATCCTGCGCCATGTCGCCGCTGCGAAACATCGCCATCTGCTCGTCGTTGTGCACGGCGAGCAGCTCGCCGCCCTGCTCCTCGACCGCGCTCGCCACCAGGGCGAAGAACTGGCTCGCCAGCGCGAGAACCTTCTCTGGCGGCAGCATCTCCGACATGCGCGTGAAGTTGCGCAGCTCGGCGAACAGAATCACCGCCGGGCGCCGTTCGGTCGCGGCGCGCTCGCGCTGCCTCAACGCGGCCATTGGCATGTCTCCCATGTCGACTCAGCCCTCGCTTGAACGCTCGCGGTCATCATAGGTCCCGTAAAAAAGCGCAAAGGAGGAAATAGTACCTGCGCCCTCGGGCCGGTGGACGGACGGGCCGCAACGGCCGACGGGCGGGCCGGCGCGAGGCGTGCTCTACTGCGCGAGCTCAAGCGTCACCCGCTTGTTGTGCTTGCCCTCCGAGCGGATGCGCGCGATGCGCAGCGGCCCGATCTCGGCGGTATTGGCTACGTGCGTCCCGCCGCAGGCCTGCAGGTCCACTCCTGGAATCTCGAGCAGGCGTACGCGGCCTTCGCCGCGCGGGGGTGCGACCGACATGGTTCGCACCAGATCGGGGCTCGCGTCTAGCTCCGCTTCGCTCACCCAGCGCGTTCTGGTCGGCGTCGCCGCGCGCACCAGGGAGTTCAGGTGCGCCTCGATCGACGCCTTGTCGAGCCTGTCCATCTCGATGTCGAAGTCCAGATGCGCCTTGTCCTCGCCGATGCGTCCCCCGGTAACCGGCGCCTTGACGACCGCGCACAGCAGGTGCAGCGCGGTATGCAGGCGCATGTGCCGGTAGCGCGCTTCCCAGTCGAGCACTGCCCGCAGCGCGGATCCGGGCACCGGCATGGGGCTGCCAGGTGCCAGTATGTGCAGCACCCGATCGGGCTTGTCGCCGCGGCGCGTGTCGACGACGTGCAGCTCGGTCCCGTCGTCGAAGCGCAGGACACCCCGATCGCCCGGCTGGCCACCGCCGGCCGGGTAGAAGACCGTGCGGTCGAGCTCGAGCGCGCCGTCTTGCACCCCAACGACCTGCGCATCGCAAGAATTGAGGTAGGGGCCCTCGCGGAACAGCAGTGCGTTCATCCGTAGAGCATGAATAGTGCGACGATCACCGCGACGAGCGCCAAGGCGGCGATCACCGCGACGGTCGCGGTCGAGATCGTGGGCATGTCGGCGTCTGCCCCCACCGGCTCGGCAGGATGCTCGGCGTGGGCCGCCTCCTGCGCGGCGGTGCCATACAGGGAGGCGACCTTGTCGTTGAACGCCCTGAAGAAGTCGTCCGCGATCTTGCGCGCGGCCGCGTCGACCAGGCGCGAGCCGATCTGCGCGAGCTTGCCGCCCACGCTGGCGTTGACCGCATAGCCGAGCCGCGTAGCGCCGTCCTGCGGAGCCAGCGTCACGCGGGCGCTGCCCTTGCCGAAGCCCGCGGCACCGCCCTGGCCCTCGAAGGCGATCGAATAGGAATTCGGCGGATCGAGGTCGGAGAGGGAGAGCTTGCCCTTGAACTTGGCGCTTACCGGGCCCACGCGGGCGACCATCGTCACCTGGAATTCATTTTCGGCCACCGGGTCGATCGCTTCGCAGCCCGGCACGCAGGCCTTGAGGATCTCGGGGTCGTTCAGCGCATTCCAGGTGTCCTGCTGCGATGCCGGGACGAGCTGCTCGCCTGTCATTTCCATGCGCGGTTCTCCTCGGTCGTACGCGTCATCGGGCCGTTCAGGGTGCGGGCAAGGTCCAGCAGGCTCTTGAGATTATGCACCGGCAGGAACAGGTCGACGTGCGGCAGCATGGCGCGCACGCCCGCCGGCCGCGCCTCGAAGCGCTCGTAGCGCAGCAAGGGGTTGAGCCACACGAGATAGCGGCACGACTTCGCCAGCCGCTCCATTTCCTCGCCAAGGCCTTCGCCCGCCTCGCGATCGAGCCCGTCCGAGACCAGCAGCACGCAGGCGTTCTGGCCAAGCACGCGCCGTCCCCAGCGCCAATTGAATTCGCGCAGGCATGCGCCGATGCGCGTGCCCCCCGACCAGTCCTTGATCGCGTCGGCCACCTTGGCCATCGCCACATCGACGTCGCGGTGACGCAGCTGCCGCGTGATGTTGGTGAGCCGGGTGCCGAACACGAAGACCGAGACGCGGTCGCGGTCGTTGGTGATGGCGTGCAGGAAGTGCAGGAACATCCTCGAATAGGGATTCATCGAGCCGGAGATGTCGCACAACACGACGAGCGGCGGATGCACCTCCTTGGGCGCCGCGCGCACGAGCGGGATCACGTCGCCGCCCTCGCGCAGGCTCTCGCGCAGGGTCGCGCGCAGGTCGATCCGCCGCCCGAGCCGGCTCTGAGCCAGGCGGCGCGTACGGATCTGGGGCAGCGGCAGCCGCAGCGCCGCGATCATCTTCTTGGCCTCGGCCAGCTCCGCGGCGGACATGGTGTCGAAGTCCAGGCGCTGCAGAACCTCCCTCGTCGAGAACGTGAGCTTGGCGTCGAGCTCGATCCTCTGTTCCTGCTGCTCGCGCGGCTCGGGCCTCTTCTGACCGAACAGCGCGTCGGTGAGCCGCTGCGCCTGTTGCTCGTCTTCCTTTCCGGCCCGGCCGTAGGTCTTCGGCAGCAGCATCTGCATCATCTTTTCAACCAGCTTCGGGTCGCGCCAGAATATGCGGAACGCCTGGTCGAATATCGGGCGCTGCTCCTCGCGCGAAAGCAGCACGCTCGACATGGTCCAGTACCAGTCGTCGCGCCGCGACACGCCTGCGATCTCCAGCGCCCGGACGCAGTCGATCACGCGGTCCGGACCGATGCGCAGGCCCGCCGCGCGCAGCAGCCGCGCGAAGTGCATCACGTTCTGCGCGAGCCGGCCGGTGCCCCGCGTATCGGCATCGAGACCGGGAAGCACGTCAGGCGCTCGCTCCGGCCGGCAGGCGCGCCTCGGAGGGCCGCTCGCGCAGCAGGCGCTCGATGTGACGCGAGACGATCACGCGGTGCTCGTTCACGAACAGCTCGTGATTGTGCTCCACCTGGTCGAGCCGGTAGACGTAGTTGACCATCATGCCGGCCGAAGACTCGATCCCCGCCGGGGAAGTGTCGGCCAGCCAATTGATGCGCTCGAGCCTCGCGCCGTTGCCCAGGTGAAAGCGCGCCACCGGGTCGAGCGGATCGTCGCCGCGCTTGGCCTGCGCCAGGTAGCGCGCGCAAAGCGGCATGAGCCGCGCAGCGAGCGCCTCGGTGTCCTTCGCTTCGTGCCAGCCGCGCTGGCCGAGGCGTTCGAGCCCGGGCTGCTTCTGGCCGTGCAGCCATTGCCCGAAACCCGGGATCGGGGACAGCGTGGCGAAGACGCGCAGCTGCGGCAGCTCGCGGCGCAACTCCTCGGCGACCTGCTTGATCAGGAAGTTGCCGAACGATACGCCGCGCAGGCCCTCCTGGCAGTTGGTGATCGAATAGAACATCGCGCAGCGCGCGCGCCGCAGATCGCCGAGCGGGGCGCCGACATCGAGCAGCGGCTGCACGCGTACAGCCAGGCCGCGCGTGAGCGCCACCTCGATGAAGATCAGCGGCTCGTCTGGCAGCGCCGGGTGGAAGAATGCGAAACAGCGCCGGTCGGACTCGAGCCGGCGGTGCAGGTCGGGCCAGCCCTTGATCTCGTGCACCGCCTCGTACTGGATGAGCTTCTCGAGCACGATCGCCGAGCTGCGCCAGTCGATGCGCTTGAGCACGAGGAACCCGCGGTTGAACCAGGAGCGCAGCAGGTGCAGCAGGTCGGCGTCTACCGCGACCCACTCCGGATGCTGCGGCAGCGCGCCGAGCAGCCGTTGGCGCAGCGCGACCAGCGCGGCGGTCCCCCCGGGGGCCATGTTCAGGCGCCGGAAGAGCTCCTGGCGCGGCGCTTCCACCGCCACCTGCAGCCGGACCTGGTTCGTCGCCGAGGGGTCGCGCCGGTAGGCCTCGGCCGCGCGCGCGACGCGCTCGGGGTCCGGGGAAAAGTCGCGCGCCAGGGCGTCGAACAGCCGCGCGCGGCCCGCGTCGTCGACCGACTCGCAGGCATCGAGCGTCTCGCGCGCGAGCGCCGTGCCGGCGGCTTCGCCCCGCTCCGAGAGCAGGGCACGGCACAGGCTCTCGGCCCGGCGCGTGTCGTTCGCGCCAAGCCGCAGACCCGTGGCGATCAGGCGCCCGAGCAGGGTTGGTACGCGCATCGCTGCTCAGGCCGTTGCGGCCGCCTTTGCTTCAGCCACAAGCCGCGTGGCCTCGTCGCCGGCGATCTTCTCGATGTCGTCCTGGTACTTGAGCAGTACCCCGAGCGTGTTGTTCACGGTCTCCGGATCGAGTGCGATGCGATCCAGCGCCACCAGGCAGTTCGCCCAGTCGATCGTTTCGGCGACGCCCGGCAGCTTGAAAAGCTCCACCCCGCGCAGGCGCTGCACGAAGGCGACGACTTCCCTGGATAGGGCGTCCGCCGCCTTCGGCGCCTTGCGCCTCAGGATCTCGAGCTCGCGCGCCGCGTCGGGATAGTCGACCCAATGGTAGAAGCAGCGCCGCTTCACCGCGTCGTGGATCTCGCGCGTGCGGTTCGAGGTGATCACCACGATCGGCGGCTCGCTCGCGCGCAGCGTGCCGATCTCGGGGATCGAGATCTGCCAGTCGGAGAGCACTTCCAGCAGGTAGGCCTCGAACGGCTCGTCGGTGCGGTCGAGTTCGTCGATCAGCAGCACCGGCGCGTTGCCCGGCTCGCCTTCGAGAGCGCGCGCGAGCGGACGCTTCACCAGGAAGCGCTCGCTGAAGATGTCCTGCGAGAGCTTCTCGCGCGAGGTTTCGCCCGCGGCCTCGGCCAGCCGGATCTCGATCATCTGGCGCGAGTAGTTCCATTCGTAGGCCGCCTGCGCGATGTCCAGGCCCTCGTAGCATTGCAGCCTGATCAGCTCGCGTCCGAGCGCCTGCGAGATCACCTTGGCGATCTCGGTCTTGCCCACGCCCGCTTCGCCCTCGAGGAACAGCGGGCGCCGCATGGCGAGCGCGAGGAACAACGCGGTCGCAAGGCTGCGGTCGGAGACGTAGTCGGCCGAGGTGAGCAGCTGCTGCGTCTCGTCGATCGATTTCGGCAGGGGACTGGCCATGGCGGGTGGACCTGCAAAAGCCACATTGTAGAAAAGAAACGGCCCGCCGGGGCGGGCCGTTCGCGCGCGCCGCCGCGAGTGCGGCTATTTCAGCGCCGCTTCCACCGCGCGCTTGGCCATTACGCTGACGAGATGCGCGCGGTATTCGGCGCTCGCATGCAGGTCGCTGTTCAGGCCGTCGGCCTTCTGCTTGACACCGGCGACTGCGGCCGGGTCGAACCTCGCCGACAGCGCTTTCTCCATGTCGGCTTGGCGGAAGACGCTCGGTCCGGCTCCGGTGACCGCCACGCGCACGCCGCTACCGGTATCGGCGACGAACACGCCGACGATCGCGAAGCGCGAGGCCGGGTTCTTGAACTTCACGTAGGCGGCGCGCTTGGGCGCCGGAAACGAGACCTGGGTGATGATCTCGCCCGGCTCGAGCGCAGTCTCGAACATGCCCTTGAAGAACCTGTCGGCCTCGATCCTCCTCTTGTTGGTCACGACCGTCGCGCCGAGCCCGAGCACCGCGGCGGGATAGTCGGCCGCGGGATCGTTGTTGGCGAGCGACCCGCCGATGGTGCCCTGGTTGCGCACCTGGCGATCGCCGATCATGCCGGCGAGCGCAGCGAGGGCGGGGATCGCCTTCTTGACGTCGGCGGAGGACGCAACCTCGGCATGGCGCGCCATCGCGCCGACGGTGACGGTCTTGCCGTCGGACTTTATGCCGCGCAGCTCTCCGATTGCGTTCAGGTCGATCAGGTCGCTCGGTGCGGAAAGGCGCAGCTTCATCGCCTGCACCAGGCTCTGGCCGCCCGCGAGCAGCTTGGCGTCGGCCCCCTTGCCCGCGAGCCTGGACGCGTCGGCGAGCGAAGAGGGGCGGTGATAGTCGAATGCGTGCATGGTGTTCTCCTTTTGCCTTCTTAGGCTGCTTTTCTGTTCGCCCGGATCGCCTTCCACACGGTCTCCGCGGTGGCGGGCATCGGCAGTTCCTTGACGCCGAGGGCGTCGGTGATCGCGTTCATGACCGCCGCGGGAGCGCCGATCGCGCCAGCCTCGCCGCAGCCCTTCACTCCGAGCGGGTTGTGCGTGCACGGAGTCTCGCGCGTATCGAGCTGGTAGGAGGGCACGTCGTCCGCGCGCGGGATGCAGTAGTCGGTGAACGAGCCGGTCACCAGCTGCCCGGTCTCCGGATCGTAGCGGCAATTCTCGGTGAGCGCCTGGCCGATTCCCTGCGTCAGGCCGCCGTGCACCTGCCCCTCGACGATCATCGGGTTGATGATCTTGCCGAAGTCGTCGACGGCGGAGAACTTGACGATCTTGGTGACGCCCGTATCGGGGTCGATTTCGACCTCGCACACGTAGCTGCCCGCCGGGAACGTGAAGTTGGTCGGATCGTAGAACGCGTTCTCGTTCAGCCCGGGCTCGAGCTTGTCCAAGGGGTAGTTGTGCGGCACGTAGGCCGCAAACGCGACCTCGCCAAACATCTTCTGCTTGTCGGTGCCAGCGACCTTGAACACTCCCTTGTCGTACTCGATGTCGCCTTCGGCGGCCTCCATCAGGTGCGCGGCGATCTTCTTGCCCTTGGCGATGATCTTGTCGAGCGCCTTGACGATCGCCGTGCCGCCCACGGCGATCGAGCGCGAGCCGTAGGTGCCCATGCCGAACAGGATCTTCGACGTGTCGCCGTGCACGACATCGACGTTCTCGATCGGCAGCCCGAGCTTGTCGGCGACCACCTGCGCGAATGTCGTCTCGTGTCCCTGGCCGTGCGCATGCGAGCCGGTAAACACCGTCACGCTGCCGGTCGGGTGGACGCGGATCTCGCCCGCCTCGAACAGGCCTGCGCGCGCGCCGAGCGCGCCGGCGATGTTCGACGGCGCGATGCCGCAGGCCTCAATGTAGCAGGCGTAGCCGAGTCCGCGCAGCTTGCCGCGCTTTTGCGCCTCTTCCTTGCGCTTCGGGAAGCCCGCCACATCGGCCATCTTCATCACCGCGTCCAGCGTGGCGCCATAGTTGCCGGTGTCGTACATCAGCGCGACCGGTGTCTGATAGGGGAAGGTCTTGATGAAATTGCGGCGCCGGATCTCGGCCGGGTCGAGCTTCATGTCGCGCGCTGCGGCTTCGACCAGGCGCTCGACGACGTAGGTGGCCTCTGGCCGCCCCGCGCCGCGGTAGGCGTCCACGGGTGCCGTATTGGTGAATACCGCGGTCACTTCGCAGTAGATCGCCGGCGTCGTGTACTGGCCGGCGAGCAGGGTCGCGTAAAGGATGGTCGGGATGCACGTTGCGAAGGTCGACAGGTAGGCGCCCAGGTTGGCCGTCGTACGCACACGCATGGCGAGGAACTTGCCGTCCTTGTCCATCGCCATCTCGGCGACGGTGTGATGGTCGCGTCCGTGGGCGTCGGAGACGAAGGACTCGCTTCGCTCGGCGGTCCATTTCACCGGTCGGCCGAGCTGCCGCGAGGCCCAGGTGACGACCACGTCCTCGGCGTACAGGTAGATCTTCGAGCCGAAGCCGCCACCGACGTCGGGCGCCACGACGCGCACCTTGTGCTCGGGCAGGCCGAGCACGAATGCGGTCATCAGCAGCCGCTCGACGTGCGGGTTCTGGTTCGCGACGTACAGGGTGTAGCTGTCCTCGGCGCGCGAGTACGAGGCGTTCGCCGCGCGCGGCTCGATTGCGTTCGGGATGAGCCTGTTGTTCACGAATTCGAGCTTCGTCACGTGGCCCGCCTTGGCGAAGGCACCGTCGACCGCGGCTTTGTCGCCGAGCGCCCAGGTGTAGCACTTGTTGTCCGGCGCGATGTCGTGCAGCGCCGGCGCGCCTTTCTGCATCGCTCTCGAGGCGTCCACCACCGCGGACAGCGGCTCGTAGTCGACCTGCACCAGTTCGGCCGCGTCGCGCGCGGCGCCCTGGCTGTCGGCGATCACTACGGCGACGTGATCACCCACGTAGCGCACCTTGCCCTGCGCGAGCGGCGGGTGGGGCGGCTCCTTCATCGGCTGGCCGTCGGTGCCGGTGATCAGCCAGCCGCAGGGCAGTCCGCCGACTTTCGCCGCCGCGAGGTCCTCGCCGGTGTAGACCGCGAGCACTCCGGGCGCCTTGAGCGCCTCGTCCTTCTTGATCGATTTGATCTTCGCATGCGCGTGCGGCGAGCGCACGAACACCGCGTAGGTCTGCCCGGGCAGCGCAACGTCGTCGGTGTACTGGCCCGCGCCGGTGAGGAAGCGGTAGTCCTCTTTGCGCGCGACTCGCGCGCCGATCAGGGATGCGGCCATGGCGTGCCCTCCTTCACTTGGTGGCGGCCATGGCCTTGGAGCCGGCCATGATCGCCTTGACGATGTTGTGGTAGCCGGTGCAGCGGCACAGGTTGCCCTCCAGGCTTTCGCGTACTTCTTGCTCGCTCGCGCCGGGATGCTTGCCGGCGAAGTCGATGGCATTCATCACCATGCCCGGCGTGCAAAAGCCGCACTGCAAGCCGTGATGCTCCTTGAACGCCGCCTGCATCGGATGCAGTGTGCCGTCCGACTTGGCGACGCCTTCGATGGTCACTATGTCGGCGCCTTCGGCCTGCATCGCGACGATCGAGCAGGACTTGACGGCCTTGCCGTTCATGTGGACGGTGCACGCGCCGCATTGCGCGGTGTCGCAGCCGACGTGAGTGCCGGTGAGCCTGAGATGCTCGCGGATGAACGTCACCAGCAGTGTTCGCGCCTCGACTTCCGCTGAAACGGGCTTGCCGTTGACCTTCATTGAAATCTTCACTGCCATATCGCCTCCTTCGGGATGGTTCTTTGTGGCTGGACGGATGTGCTGCGTGGCACTCGCCCCCTGTAAGGGCCTGCTTTGGGGCGGTCGGTCGCGCGATTAGGGCGACTTATGGTAGCTAAGCGCTTCCGCTGCGGCAATGTTGCAGTGCAGCAGTCACTGCGGGAGCGTCTCGTAAGCCCGTTGCAAGGCGCGCTTAAGGAACCGGTAAGCCGCCAACACTAAGGTTGCGCAATCCGCGCATTGCGGCCCACCGCCAATCACTCTAGGAGCCGATCATGAATCACGTCGACGCCAACCACGCGCAGGACTCCGCCGGCGCTCCTCTTTCCGCCTCGGGGCCCGCGCCGGTGCGCCTGCTGCTCGTCGAGGACGACGCTTCGCTCGCCAACGGGCTGACGCGGGCGCTCGCCAATCAGGGCTACGAGGTCGCCGCGGCGGCGAGCGGGGAGGACGCGCTCGGACGTATCGCCTCCGAGCGCTTCGACATGATGGTGCTCGACATCGGCCTGCCGGGCATCGACGGCTACGAGGTGCTCAAGCGCATGCGCGCTGCGGGGCACGCGCAGCCCGTGCTGATCCTCACGGCACGCGATGCGATCGACGACCGCGTGCGCGGACTGGACCTCGGTGCGGACGACTACATGCCCAAGCCGTTCGCGCTGCCCGAACTCGCCGCGCGCGTGCGCGCCCTCGGACGGCGCGGCCGCGGCCAGACCGGTCCGCGCATCGTACACGGCCCGCTCACCCTGGATACCAATGCGCGCCGCGCCTGGCTGAACGGCCAGCCGCTCGAGATGGCGGCTCGAGAATGGTCGGTGCTGATGGTGCTGCTCGAGCGCATCGAGCGCACGGTTTCGAAAGAGGCGATCATCGAGGCCGTGGCCGGCGTGAGCGACGACCTGTCGCTGAACGCGATCGAGGTGTACGTTTCGCGGCTGCGCGCGAAACTCGAGCCCGCCGGAATCCGCATCCGCACGGTGCGCGGCTTCGGCTACATGCTGCTCGAGTACCCGGCTCGCAAGGCAAACTGAACGGCCGTCGCGCGCGATGCGCGCGCAGGCGCCGTCCGGCCTCGGGGTGCCATCCGCTATCATGCGGCTAGACAACCCATGGCGCACGGCGCATGCGCATTCTGATCGTCGAGGACGACGCCATCCTCGCGCGCGGCCTGATCCGCATTCTCGAGTCCGAAGGCTACGCCGTTGACACGGTGACCAGGGGCGAGCAGGCGTTGCTCGCAATGCAGCAGGAGCGATTCGACCTGGTCATTCTCGACGTCGGGCTACCCGGCATGGACGGCTTCGAGGTGCTGCGCCGGCTGCGCGCGGTGCCTGAGCCTGCCCCGGTGCTGGTGCTCACCGCGCGTCACGCGCTGGACGACCGAGTCCGGGGCCTCGATCTCGGTGGGGACGATTACGTCGCCAAGCCTTTCGCGATGTCTGAGCTGGTGGCGCGCGTGCGCGCGCTGATCCGCCGCAGCCAGGCGCGCGCGGGACCCAAGGTCGTGCATGGCCCGCTGGTGCTGGACACCGTCGCGCGGCGCGCGTACCTGTCGGGCGCGCCGCTCGAGCTCGCGGCGCGCGAGTGGGCGGTGCTCGAAGTGCTGCTCGCGCGCGCCGGCCGCATCGTCTCGAAAGAGTCGATCATGCAGGCGGTCGTAGGCTGGGGCGAGGAGCTGTCGGCCAACGCGATCGAGGTGTACGTCTCGCGCCTGCGCACCAAGCTCGAGCCGGCAGGCGTGCGCATTCGCACGGTGCGAGGCTTCGGATATTTGCTTGAAGAGCCGAAGGAGGCATGACGTGACCTCGGGGCGAAGTCTGCGCGTACAGCTGCTGCGGCGCCTGCTGCTGCCGATCGCCGCCCTGCTGACACTCGGCGCGGTGGTCGCCTATTACGCGTCGATCGAGCCGGCGCAGGCGGCCTACGACCAGGCGCTCATCGACGTCGGGCTGGCGCTCGGCGAGCGCATCGATGTCGTGGACGGTCGCTACGTGCTCGATCTGCCCGATGCTGCGGAGCGCGTGCTGCGCACCGACCGATACGATCGCATCTATTTTCGCGTGCAGGCCCCGAACGGCACGCCGCTCGCCGGCGATCGCGACCTGCCGCCGGCACCTGCTGACGACACGCCCAAGGACGGCGTGATCGCCTACGACGACACGTATGCCGGCAATCCGGTGCGGGCGGTGGCGGTTTTGGTCCCGTGCGGCGGCAAGGTGTGCACCGTGCAGGTCGCCGAGACCACCGTCAAGCGCCGGCACCTGTTACGCGACATCGTGCTCTCGAGCCTCGTGCCGACCCTGCTGATTTCGATCGCCGCGCTGGTCATCCTGTGGTTCGGCGTGAAGAGCGGCCTCGCGCCGCTCGCCAGGCTCTCCGAGCAGATCAAGGAGCGCTCGCCGCGCGATCTGAGGCCGATCGAAGTCGGTCAGGCTCCGGAGGAGGCCAAGCCGCTGGTAGGTGCGCTGAACGATCTGTTCGGCCAGGTGGCCGAGGCGAACGGCAACCAGCAGCGCTTCCTCGCCAACGCGGCGCACCAGCTGCGCACCCCGCTCGCCGGCCTGCAGGCGCATACCGAGCTGGCGCTGTCGCAGCCGGTGCCGGATTCGTGCCGCGCGGAGCTCGAGCAGGTGCACCTCGCGACCGTACGCACTTCGCGGCTCGCCAACCAGCTGCTCGCTCTGGCGCGCGCCGAACCGGGCGGCAACGCGGCCGCGGGCATGGAGGCGCTCGACATGCGCCGCGTCGTGGAGGGCGTCGCCGACGAGTGGGTGCACCGCGCGCTTGCGCGCGACATCGATCTTGGCTTCGAGCTGGCGGAAGCGCGCGTGCGCGGCAGCGAGTTCCTGCTGCGCGAAATGCTCGCGAATCTGATCCACAATGCGCTCGAGTACGTTCCCGCGGGCGGCCACGTCACGGTGCGCACCTGCATGCGCGCGGGCGACGGGGACGCGTACCCCGTTCTCGAGGTCGAGGACGACGGACCTGGCATTCCCGCCGAAGAGCGCGAGCTGGTCCTGCAGCGCTTCTACCGCATGCCGGGGACTTCCGGCACGGGCAGCGGGCTGGGGCTTTCGATCGTGAGCGAAATCGCGGCGTCCCACGGGGCCCGGCTGGAAATCGGCACTGCGACGCCAGCAGGCCGCGGATGCAAGGTGACCTTGACTTTCCCGGCAACGCCCTTATAAGGGAATAAAATAGCTGCATCACTGCGAAGCGGGAGACCGGTCATGGACAGCGTGGACATCGAGGTACTGCGCAACGCCGAGGCGTGGCGCGCGGCGGGTCGTGGCGTGACCCTGGGTACCATCGTGAAGACTTGGGGATCGGCGCCGCGGCCGATAGGGGCGCTGGTCGCGGTGCGCGACGACGGGCAGATCTCCGGCTCCGTTTCTGGCGGCTGCGTCGAGGACGATCTGGTCGAGAAGGTGCGCGCCAAGGCCGTGGCAGCGACCCGGCCGCAGGAGCTGACCTACGGGGTCACCAACGAGGAGGCGACGCGCTGGGGCCTGCCTTGCGGCGGAACCTTGCAGGTCGTTCTCGAGCCGGTGACTGCCGCGAGCAGGATCGGCGAGCTGCTCGAGACGATCGGCAAGCAGCAGCTCGTACGGCGGCGCCTGGAGATGGATTCGGGTCGCGTCACGCTCGAACCGGGCGGCTGGCAGGACGTGCTGGAATACGATGGCAGGCTGCTCACCACGGTGCACGGGCCGCGCTGGCGGCTGGTTCTTATCGGGGCGGGCCAGCTCACGCGCTATCTCGCCGAGATGGGCAAGATGCTCGATTACCACGTGACGGTGATCGATCCACGCGAAGAATACGCGGACGGCTGGGACCTGCCCGGAGTGACGCTCGATCGCGGCATGCCGGACGAGGTGATTTCCGGCCTGAATCTCGACGGCCACAGCGCGGTGGTGGCGCTCACGCACGACCCCAAGCTGGACGACATGGCGCTGCTCGAGGCGCTGAAGTCGGCGGCCTTCTACGTGGGCGCGATCGGCTCGAAGAAGAACAACGATGCGCGCCGCCGGCGCCTGCGGGAATTCGATCTTTCGGATGCCGAAATCGCGCGTCTGCGGGGCCCGGTCGGCCTGTACATCGGCTCCAAGACGCCGCCTGAGATCGCGGTGGCGATCCTCGCCGAGATGACCGCGGTGCGCCACGGAGTCGCCTCTCCCGACTGGGGCGAGAAGGAGAAGAGCCGCTTCGCGCCTTCGGCCTGCGAGGTCGCGCCGCAGAAAGCTTGAGCGCGGGCTTCGTAGGGTTGCTGCTGGCTGCCGGTTCGGCCTCGCGTTTCGGCTCGGACAAGCTGCGCCATCGCCTGCCGCACGGCGTGCCGATCGCAGTGCAGGCGGCGCGCCACCTGCTCGGCCAGTTCCCGCGCGTGATCGCAGTCGTGCGTCCAGGCGCCGAAGAAGGCGCGCGTGTACTCGCCGCCGAGGGATGCGAGGTGTTCGTATGTCCTGAGTCGCGCGACGGCATGGGCGCGAGCCTTGCCTGCGCGGTGCGCGCCGCGGGCGAGGCGCAAGGCTATGTCGTCGCGCTGGCCGACATGCCGTTCGTGCGCCCCAGCTCGATCGCCGCGGTGCGCGAAGCGCTGGAAAAGGGCGCGCTGCTCGCGGCGCCGTACTTTCGCCGCCGACGCGGCCATCCGGTTGGCATCTCGGCGCGCTTCCGCGAGGAGCTGCTGGCGCTGCGCGGCGACGAAGGCGCCCGCAGTTTGCTCGAGCGGCACGCGTCGCTGCTGGTCAAGGTGCCGTGCGGCGACCCGGGGGTGATCCGCGACATCGACGCGCCGGGGGACCTCGCGCCGCCGCTCGCCGTGTAGCGCAGTCGTACCGCGCGCGACGATGCGATAAAATCGCGCGCTTTCCGGCAGCCGGGTCCCGAAGTGCAAACGGCCGAGCGAGCGATCCTCTTCGCCGACGTCACCGACAGTACCACGATCTACGAGGCGCTCGGCGACGCGCGCGCGCTCGGCCTCATCGACCGGCTGCTGCAGGGCCTGCAGGTGGACGTCGCGCGCGCCGGCGGCACGGTCATCAAGCACCTCGGCGACGGCTTCGTGTGCGCGTTCGGCGACGCGGGTGCCGCGGCGCGCGCCGCCTGCGACATGCAGAAGGCGGTCACCGCCCGCGATCCGGAGGCGTCGCGCAGGCTGGCGATCAAAGTCGCGTTCACCTACGGCCCGGTGGTGCTCGCCGGCGACGACGTGTTCGGCGACACCGTGAACGTCTGCGCGCGGCTCGCGTCGATCGCGAACTCCGATCAGGTGCTCACCAACGAACAGACGCGTGCCACGCTTCCGCCCGAGCTGCGCGAGCGTTGCCGCAAGCTGTTTCCCGTACGGCTGAAGGGCAGGCAAGAAGCGGTGACCGCGTACGAGCTGCTGTGGCGCGCCGATCTCGACCTAACCGAAGTGAACGTGATACGCGCGCGCGAGGCGGACACGGAGCTCAAGCTTGCGTACGCGGGCGCGGCGGTTTCGATTCGGCGCGATGCGGCGGAGGTGCGCCTTGGCCGCGACAAGGCGAACGACGTCGTGGTCACGAGCAATCTGGCATCGCGCTTCCACGCGCGCATCGTGCCGCGCGGCGGGCACTTCGTCCTCGCCGACACGTCCTCCAACGGCACCTTCCTGCTGGCGGACGGCGGGGGACGGGAAATCGTGCTGCGCCGCGAGGAAGCGGTGCTCGGCGGGCGCGGCTGGATCGGGCTGGGACGCACGGCCAGCGAGCACGGCGACCACACGCTGCGTTTCGGCATCGAGCCCAAGGGTGACTGAGCGGCGGCGCCGCTCACGGTAGAATCGCGCGTTTCGGCCCTTCCAACCCGACATGTTTGCGGCAAATCTACTCGCGCAATCCGATCCCGAGCTCTGGAACGCCATACGCCTGGAGCACCGGCGCCAGGAAGACCACATCGAGCTGATCGCCTCGGAGAACTACGTCAGTCCGGCCGTGCTGGTAGCGCAGGGTTCGCAGCTGACCAACAAGTACGCGGAGGGATATCCGGGCAAGCGCTACTACGGCGGCTGCGAGTATGTCGACATGGCCGAGCAGATCGCCATCGAGCGCGCCACGCGGCTGTTCGGCGCCGGCTGGGCGAACGTGCAGCCGCACTCGGGCTCGCAGGCGAACCAGGCGGTGTACGCGGCGGCGCTCAAGCCGGGCGACACGATCCTCGGCATGTCGCTCGCGCACGGCGGGCACCTGACGCACGGCTCGCCCGTCAACCTGTCCGGCAGGCTCTACCGGGTGCTGTCGTACGGCCTGGACGAAAGCGAGGAGATCGACTACGAGCAGGTCGAGGCGCTTGCCATGCAGCATCGCCCGCAGATGATCGTGGCGGGCGCGTCGGCCTATGCGCCGGCGATCGACTGGAGGCGCTTTCGCGCCATCGCCGACAAGGCGGGCGCGCTGCTGATGGCGGACATGGCGCACTACGCGGGGCTGGTCGCCGTCGGGCTGTATCCGTCGCCGGTGGGGGTCGCGGACTTCGTCACGAGCACCACGCACAAGACGCTGCGCGGGCCGCGCGGCGGACTGATTTTGGGCAGGCCGGAGCAGGAACGCGCGATCAATTCGGCTATCTTTCCCGGCATTCAGGGCGGGCCGCTGATGCACGTCATCGCGGCCAAGGCGGTCGCGTTCGGAGAGGCGCTGCGCCCCGATTTCCGCGACTACCAGCAGCACGTGCTCGACAATGCGCGCGCCATGGTGCGGGTGCTCGCCGAGCGCGGCGTACGCATCGTGTCGGGGCGTACCGATTGCCACATGTTCCTCGTCGACCTGCGCAAGAAGGGCATCACCGGCAAAGACGCCGAGGCCGCCCTGGGGCGCGCGCATATCACCGTTAACAAGAACGCGATTCCCAACGACCCGGAAAAGCCGACGGTCACCTCCGGCGTCCGCATCGGCACCGCGGCGATGACCACACGCGGGTTCCGCGGCGGCGAAGCCGAGATCCTCGCCAACCTGATCGCCGATGTGCTCGACGGTCCCGCGGACGACGCGCGCATCCGCCATGTGGCGGGCGAGGTCAAGGCGCTGTGCGCCAGCTTTCCGGTGTACGCGTAGGCGCGCCGTGCGCTGCCCGTTCTGCAATCACGACGACAGCCAGGTGGTGGACACGCGCTCCAACCCGGAGGCGAACGTCATCCGGCGGCGGCGCCGCTGCCCGAAATGCGACAAGCGCTTCACGACCTACGAGCGCGTCGAGCTGCGCATGCCGCGCCTGGTGAAGAAGGACGGCAGCCGCACCGATTTCGATCGCGACAAGCTGCTCGGCAGCATGATGGTCGCCCTGCGCAAGCGTCCGGTCGCGACGGAGGCGGTGGACGCGGCGCTCGATCGCATCGAGGAGAAGCTGCGCTCGCTGGGCGAGCGCGAGGTTCCCACCCGGCGGGTCGGCGATCTGGTGATGCGCGAGCTCGCCAAGCTGGACAAGATCGCCTACATCCGCTTCGCCTCGGTCTACCGCAGCTTCGAGACGCCGGACGACTTCCGCGAGGCGGTGCAGGAGTTCAAGAAGCCGCGGCGCAGGAAGTGACCTCGTTCTCCGCCTTCGACCACGCCATGATGCGCCGCGCACTGGCGCTGGCGGAGCGCGGCCTGTACACAACCACCCCCAACCCGCGCGTCGGCTGTGTGCTCGCGCAGGGAGAACGCGTCGTCGGCGAAGGCTGGCACGAGAAGGCCGGCGCCGCGCATGCCGAGGCGCTCGCGCTCGCCGCGGCGGGCAACGCCGCGCGCGGCGCTACCGCATACGTCACGCTCGAGCCCTGCAACCACCACGGCCGCACCCCGCCGTGCGCCGATGCGCTCGCGGCCGCGGGAATCGCGCGGGTGGTGGCGGCGATGCGCGACCCGAATCCCGAGGCCGCACGGGGCGCCGAGCGCCTCGCCGCGTCCGGCGTGCATTTCGAGCACGGGCTGCTCGAGGACGAGGCGCGCGAGCTCAATATCGGCTTCGTGTCGCGCGTCACGCGCGGCCGGCCCTGGGTGCGCATGAAGATCGCGGCCACGCTCGACGGCAGGACCGCGCTCGCAAATGGCAGATCGCAGTGGATCACGGGCGCCGACGCGCGCAGGGACGGCCATCACTGGCGCGCGCGCGCCTGCGCGCTGCTTACCGGGATCGGCACAGTGCGGGCGGACGATCCGCGCCTCACGGTGCGCGAGGTGGACACGCCGCGCCAGCCGCTACGCGTGCTGGTCGACAGCCGGCTCGAGACTCCGCCCGGCGCGCGCATCCTGCAAGGCGGGAACGTCCTCGTCTTCTACGGCGCCACGGCCAACAATGCGCCCGAG
>DASPRX010000069.1:0-9032 GCA_035624235.1 Burkholderiales bacterium
GCCCGAGGCGATCGCAGCGATGGGCGACAAGTCCGCCGCCAAGGCGCTGATGGAGAAGGCCGGAGTGCCACTCGTGCCCGGCTACCACGGCGCCGAGCAGGATGCGAAGTTCCTCGCCGGCGAGGCCGCGCGCATCGGCTTCCCTGCGCTCATCAAGGCTTCCGCCGGCGGCGGCGGCAAGGGCATGCGCGTGGTGACGTGCGGCGCCGAGTTCGCCGACGCGCTCGCCTCGTGCCGGCGCGAGGCGAAGTCGGCCTTCGGCGACGATCGCGTGCTCGTCGAGCGCTACCTCGAGCGCCCGCGCCACATCGAGGTGCAGGTGTTCGGCGACAACCATGGCAACGTGGTGCATCTGTTCGAGCGCGACTGCTCGGTGCAGCGCCGCCACCAGAAGGTGCTCGAGGAAGCGCCAGCGCCCGGCATGACCGAAGAGCGCCGGCGCGAGATGGGCGCGGCCGCGGTAGCGGCGGCGAAGGCGATCGCGTACACCGGCGCCGGGACGATCGAATTCATCGCGGAGCAGGACGGGCGCTTCTACTTCATGGAGATGAACACGCGCCTGCAGGTCGAGCACCCGGTGACCGAGATGGTGACCGGACTCGACCTGGTCGAATGGCAGCTGCGCGTCGCGGCGGGCGAGCCCTTGCCGATGCGCCAGGACGAGCTCGCGCTGCGCGGGCACGCGCTCGAGGCGCGCCTGTACGCCGAAGATCCGGCGCGCGGGTTCCTCCCCTCGACCGGTCGGCTCGCGCACCTCGCGTTTCCCGAGGCCTCGGCGCTGCTGCGCGTGGAGACCGGAGTCGAGGCGGGCGCGTCGATCACGCCCTACTACGACCCGATGCTCGCCAAGCTCGTCGTTTGGGGCGAAGACCGAGCGGCAGCGCTCGGCCGGCTGCGCGCCGCGCTCGAGGAATGCGAGGTCGTTGGCGTCGCGACCAACGTCGAGTTCCTCGGGCGCGTCGCGGCGACGCGCGCCTTCGCGCAGGGCGAGCTGGACACCCATCTCATCGAGCGCTGCCGCGACGAGCTGTTCGCGCCGGCGGGACCGGTGCCGGACGAGGCGCTCGCCGCCGCGGCGCTCGCCGAGCTGCTCGACGAGCAGGACGCGGCGCGCGCGCGCGCGCGCGCCTCGGGCGACCCGCATTCGCCCTGGCACGAGGTCGACGGCTGGCGGCTGAACGAGGAATCGCATCACGATTTCGCGTTCGCCGAAGGCGAGACGCCCTGCCCGGCGCGCGTACGCTTCGTCGCCGACGGGCAGCGCATCGCCATCGGCGCGCGCGAATACGCGCTCGCCGGGGAGCGCCTCGGGCGCGACCGCCTGCTCGTGCGGCTGGACGCTCGCGCGTTCAAGGCGCGCGCGCTGCGCGCGGCGGAGGAGTGGCACGTGTTCGTCGGCGGCCACCACCGGCGCCTCGCGCTGCGCGGCGCGCTCGAGGGGTTGGACGTCGACGCAGGCGGCGGCTCGCTCGCCGCGCCGATGCCCGGCAAGATCGTCGCGGTGATGGTCAAGCCCGGCGACAAGGTCGAGAAGGGCGCGCCGCTGGTGATCCTGGAAGCGATGAAGATGGAGCACACGATCGCCGCGCCTGCGCACGGCGTGGTGAAGGAGGTGCACTACGCGGCCGGCGAGCAGGTGCTCGAGGGCGCCGAGCTGATCGCCTTTGATGCGCAGGAATGAATCGATGACGCTGCCATCGCACGTACGCATCGTCGAGGTCGGGCCGCGCGACGGCCTGCAGAACGAGAAGGGCGATGTGCCGACCGCGGTCAAGCTCGAGCTGATCGAGCGGCTGGCCGACGCGGGACTGCCGGCGGTCGAAGCGACCGCGTTCGTCTCGCCGAAGTGGATCCCGCAGATGGCGGACCACGCGGAGGTGCTCGAGCGCATCCGCAAGAAGCCGGGCGTCGCTTATCCGGTGCTGACGCCCAACCTCAAGGGCTTCGAGGCGGCGCGCGCAGCGGGCGCGACCGAGGTGGCGGTCTTCGGCGCCGCCTCCGAAGCGTTCTCGCGCAGGAACATCAACTGCTCGGTCGCCGAGAGCCTGGAGCGCTTCCGGCCGGTGGCCGACGCGGCGCGCGCGGCCGGCATCAAGCTGCGCGGCTACGTCTCCTGCGTGCTCGGCTGCCCCTACGAAGGCGAGGTCGCGCCGGCGAAGGTCGCCGCGGTCGCCGGCGCGCTCGCCGACATGGGCTGCTACGAGGTGTCGCTCGGCGACACCATCGGCGTCGGCACGCCCGGCAAGACGCGCGCGATGCTCGAGGCAGTCGCGCGGCGCGTGCCGGTCGCGCGGCTCGCCGGCCACTATCACGACACCTATGGCCAAGCGCTCGCCAACATCTACGCCTCGCTCGAGGCGGGCGTCGCGTGCTTCGACGCCTCGATCGCGGGGCTGGGCGGCTGCCCGTACGCCGCGGGCGCGTCGGGCAACGTCGCGACCGAGGACGTCGTCTACATGCTGCGGGGGCTGGGAATCGAGACCGGGGTCGATCTCGAGCGCCTGGTCGACATCGGCCAGTGGATCAGCGGCGTGCTCGGACGCGAGCCCGCGTCCAAGGCCGGCCGCGCGATCGCCGCCAAGCGCCGCAAGACCGCGTGATCGAGTCGCCCTGCATCAAGCTGTGCCAGATGGACGCGCGGCGCGGCGTGTGCGCGGGCTGCTATCGCACGCTGGACGAGATCGCGCGCTGGCCCGAGATGAGCGACGCGGAACGCGCGCGCGTGCTCGCCGAGGTGGCGCAGCGCCGCTTAGATCTCGGTGAAATTCCCGTGGCGCCCCTTGCCTGAGGCGAAGCGCGCGGCGCCCGCGGCGCCCTCGGCGACGAATGCCGGGATGCCGTTGTACCACTCCTTGCGCATCGCCTCGCGCAGCGACAGCCCCTGCTGCATAGTGACCGAGCGCCGGTCAGCGCGCATGCAGGCCTGCGGAAAGCGCGCGATGTCGTGCGCCATCGCTTCGGCGAACGCCCTCGACTCGCCGTCTGGCACCACGTGCTCGCAGGCGCCAATCCTGAGCGCCTCCTCGGCCGGCACTTTGCGACCGGTCAGGATGATCTCCAGCGCGCGCCCGGTACCCACCAGGCGCGGCAGGCGCACCGTGCCGCCGTCGATGAGCGGCACGCCCCAGCGCCGGCAGTACACGCCGAAATAGGCCGAGCGCTCCATGACGCGCAGGTCGCACCACAGCGCGAGCTCGAAGCCGCCGGCGACCGCGGGTCCGGCGACCGCGGCGATCACCGGCTTGTCGAGCTCCATGCGCGTCGGTCCCATGGGGCCTTGCGGGAGCGGCCGCTCATCCAGCGGATAGGCGATCTCCTCCAGCGGCCGAGACTGCCCGGCGAGGCTCGCGCCGTGCTTCAGGTCCCAGCCCGCACAGAAGGCGCCGCCCTCGCCCCACAGCACCGCGACCGCGGCCTCCCGGTCCGCGTCGAACGTGCTGAACGCGTCGAATAGCGCGTCCGCGCTCTGCGGGTCCATCGCGTTGCGCGCCTCGGGGCGCGAATGGATCACGGTCCAGACACGGCCTTTCTTTTCCACGCGTACGGTCATGAGGTTCCTCCATGGAATGCGGCTGTCACGCGATGTTACAGTCGGGCATGCGCCGCGTGCTGTGGTACTTCGATTTCGTCTCGCCGTTTTCCTATCTGAGCCTGGCGCGGCTCGGCGAGCTGCCGCCGGAGGTTGCGATCGTTTACCGGCCGGTGCTGTTTGCCGGGCTGCTCGCCCATTTCGGCCAGAAGGGGCCCGCGGAGATTGACGCCAAGCGGCGCTGGACCTACCGCTGGTGCCAGTGGTCCGCGCAGCGGCTCGGCGTGCCGTTTTGCTTTCCCGCCGCGCATCCGTTCAATCCGCTGCACCACCTGCGCCTGGCGATCGCCGCCGGAACGACGCCCGCAGCGGTGCGCGCGATCTTCGAGGACCTGTGGACGACCGGAGGCGATCCCTCGGACCCGGTGCGCTTTCGCGTCCTGAGCGAGAAGCTGGCGGTGGACCCGGCGCGCGCGGCGAGCCCCGAGGTGAAGGACGAGCTGCGCAAGAACACCGACGAGGCGGTCGCGGCGGGGGTGTTCGGCGTACCGTCCTTCATGGCCGACGGGGAGCTCTTCTGGGGCGTCGACTCGCTCGACTTCCTTAAGGCCTTCCTCGCCGACGGCTCGCTGCTCGCGCGCGAGGAGATGCGCCGCCTGGATGCGCTGCCGGTCGGCGCGCGGCGCCGCAGCTAGCCGTATTTCCGCAAGTCCTCGATCACCTTGCCGTCGTTCGGCAGGCTGCCCGGCGCGACGAGCTCGACCACGCCGCGCAGCTTGGTCACTTCGCGGATGGTCGCGACCAGCGCCTCGGCGAGCCCCGCGGGATGCTCGTCGGCCTCGCACTTGAGCGTCATGCGGTCCTGGCCGACCTCGCCCTCGACCACCAGGCGCGCCTTGCGCACCTCGGGGTGACGGCGCAGCACCTCGGCGACCTGCTTGGGCGTGACGAACATCGCGCGCACCTTGGTGCTCTGGTCCGCGCGGCCCATCCAGCCGCGGATGCGCGCGTTGGTGCGCCCGCACGGGCTCGGCTCGCGCATCACCGCGGAGAGGTCGCCCGTGGCGAAGCGCACCAGTGGATAGTCGCGGTTGAAGGTGGTGATCACGACCTCGCCCACCTCGCCCGGGTGAACGGGGTCCCCGGTGCCGGGGCGCACGATCTCGAGCAGCACGCCTTCGTCGAGCACCATGCCATCGTTCACTCTGCCGTCCGCGTTCGCCGTCTCGTAGGCGATGTGGCCGAGGTCGGCAGTCGCGTAGAGCTGCATGACCTGCACGCCGCGCGCACGCATCGCTTGCCTGAGCGCGGGCGGCAGGTACTCGGCGCCGACCATCGCCTTCTTCAGGCAGGAGATGTCGAGCTTCAGCTCGTCGGCCTTATCGACGATCAGCTTGAGGAACGACGGCGTGCCGATGAAGGCGTTCACGCCCAGTCCGTGAATCGCCGCCGCTTGCATCTCGGTCTGCCCTACGCCGCTCGGCACCACGGTACAGCCGAGCGCGAGCGCCCCCGACTCGAGCATCGAGCCGGCCGGAGTGAAGTGGTAGGCAAAGGTGTTGACGACCAGGTCGCCGGCGCGGAAGCCACCCGCGTGCAGGCCGCGTGCGGTGCGCCACCAGTCCTCGCCGTAGCCCTCGGCGTCGTAGATCGGCCCGGGCGAGACGAAGATCTTGGCGAGCTTCTCGCGCGGGGTGGCGTTCAGCCCGCCGAGCGGCGGCATGACCTTCTGCAGCTCGGCGAGATCGGACTTGCGCGTCACGGGCAGGCGCGCGAGCGCCGCGCGCGAGCCAACCTGCGCGGGATCGATCCCAGCCAGGATGCGGGCGAAGCCGGGAGCGTTCCTCTTCGCGTGCGCGATCTGCTGCGACAGCGCCGCCATCAGCGCCGCCTCGCGTTCCTCGGGGGAGCGGGTTTCGAGGGCGTCGTAGTACTGCATGGCGCCCGATTCTAATCGCTACAGCCAGCGCTTGCGCCGGCGATAGGACTTGACGTCGCGGAAGCTCTTGCGGCCACCCGACGAGAAGCCGAGGTAGAACTCCTTTACATCCTCGTTCTGCGCAAGCGACCTGCCCTCACCGTTCATCACGACGCGGCCGTTTTCCAGAATGTAGCCGTAGTCGGCGTACTTGAGCGCGATGTTGGTGTTCTGCTCCGCCAACAGGAAGCTCACGCGCTCCTTTTGGTTCAGGCTCCTCACGATCTCGAAGATCTCCTCGACCAGCTGTGGAGCAAGGCCCATCGACGGCTCGTCCAGTAGGATCATCTTCGGGCTCGCCATCAGCGCGCGCCCGATCGCGGTCATCTGCTGCTCGCCGCCCGAGGTGTAGCCGGCGAGTGAATTGCGCCGCTCCTTGAGCCGGGGGAAATACGAGTACACCAGCTCGATGTCCCTCGCGATCGCCCCCTTGCCGTCGCGCCGCGTGAAGGCGCCCGTCAGCAGGTTCTCTTCGACCGTGAGGTGCGCGAAACAGTGCCGCCCTTCCATCACCTGCGCGCAGCCACGGCGCACGAGCTCGTTCGGCGACAGCGCGTGGACCTCCTCGCCATCGAAAACGATCGAGCCCTTGGTGACCTCGCCGCGCTCGGAATGCAGCAGGTTGGAGATCGCCTTGAGCGTCGTCGTCTTGCCCGCGCCGTTCGCGCCGAGCAATGCGACGATCTTGCCGCGCGGCACGCCGAGCGACACACCCTTCAGTACCAGGATGACGTGGTCGTAGACGACCTCGACGTTATTCACCCCGAGGATCGCCTCGCGCGCGTCCGCGCGCGAGGGCGCGGACGGCGCGGCGGGGTTCGAGGCCACCTAGCTCACAGCGTCTTGTCGTCGCAGGCCTCGGTGCGCTTCGGCCAGGGCTGGTTCTTGCTTACGTAGTCCTTGGCCGCGGCGTAGGCGAGCGGCAGCACCTTGTCCTTCATCGGGCTGATCCAGTCCGAGACTTTGACCCACTTGCTGCCATCCCATTGCTGCACGTAAGCCGAATGGTGGCCGTTGTGGTCCTGGCAGGTCACGTCGATCGGCGACGCGAATCCGGGCAGGCCGAGTTCCTTCCAGCGCTGATCCGAGATCTGCAGGGTTTCCAGGCCGCGACGCATGTCGTCGCCGTCGATCGCCTTCTTCTTGCTGAGCTTTTGCGCGTTGCGGATGGCCTCGGCGATGATCGCCGCATTCATGACTCCGCGGTTGTAGAAGTTCTCGCCGACCATGCCCTTAGGAGTCTGGCTGTTGCCCTTCGCGATCACGTATTTTTCGATGTCCTTGATCGCCGGGTAGTTGGCGCCCACGGCGTTGAAGTTGAGCGACAGGTAGCCCTTCGCGCCCGCGCCGGCCGGCCGCGCGTCGTCCTCGCTGCCGGACCACCACACGCCGATGAAATGATCCATGCGGAAGCCGGTCTTGGCCGCTTCCTGCACCGCGGTCGGGTTCATCGCGCCCCAGCCCCACATGATCATCCAGTCAGGCCGGTCGCGGCGCACGCTCAGCCACAGGCCCGACTGGTTCTGCATCTCGGCGGGCGGAACCGGGTATTTCTTGACCGAGAAGCCATAGTCCTTCGCCAGCTGGTCGAGCAGGGGGATCGGCTCGAGGCCGTAGCCGCCGTCGAAGTAGATGTAGCCGATCGTCTTGCCCTTGAGCTTGTCGAAGCCGCCCTCTTTCTGGGCAATGTATTTCAGGACGATCGACATGCCGTCCCAGTAAGTCGCCGGCGGATTGAAGATCCAGGGGAAGTCCGCTCCGACCGCCGAGGCCGACAGGCCGTAGGCCATCGAAAAGATCGGAATCTGGTCGACCGACGCCTTCGGGATGAGCGCGAGCGTGATGCCGGTCGAATACGGGCTGATGACGAGCGGGTGCTTGCTCTTGACCGAGTCGTAGCATTCGACGCCCTTCGCGTTGTTGTAGCTCGTCTCGCATTCCTGCACGGCGATCTTCACCCCGCCGATGCCGCCGTCGCGGGCATTCAGCATGTTGAGATAGTCGTGCATGCCGTTCGCGATCGGGATCCCCGAATTGGCGAACGGGCCCGTGCGATAGGTGAACAGCGGTACGAACAGCGAATCCTGAGCGACGGCCTGCGAAGCCGGGACGGTAACCCCGACCACGCCTGCGAGCGCCGCGCCCAGCACCAGGTTTTTCAGGCGCATTTTCCCTCCTCCTCTGTCATTGTGGCCGGCGCGGACGGCGCCAGCTCCGATTGCGCAATCGCCCGGCGAGTCTACCCCTTCAATTCAATATGGGAAAGGCCACACCCGGAGTTTCTGCTTCCCGATCTGCCACAGGCGCGCGAGTCCGTGCGGCTCGATGATCAGGAAGAAAATGATCAGCGCGCCGAGGATCACGAACGTGCTCTGCTCCACGGTCGCGCTCTGGATCCTGATGCCGAAATAGCCGGGCGCCGCGCGCAGCACGATCGGCAGGCCCCAGATGAGCGCTGCGCCGAGAAACGAGCCGAGCAGGCTGCCCAGCCCGCCGATGATCACCATGAACAGGATCAGGAACGACTGGTTGATATTGAAGCTCTCGGACTCCGCATTGCCGAGCCACAGGAACACCATCATCGCGCCGGCGACCCCGCAATAGAACGAAGACACGGCAAATGCCAGTAGTTTTGTCTGGTACAGCCTGATCCCGATGAGCTCGGCGGCCAGGTCCATGTCACGCACCGCCATCCAGGTGCGGCCGATGCGGCCGCGCGTCAGGTTGGCCGCCAGCAAGGTGAGCAGCGCCACGATCGACAGCGCGATCAGGTAACGCGTGACCGGCGACGCCGTCGGTCCGGTCACGGCGAGCCCGAACAGGGTCTTGGTGGGGACCTCGATCGAGGCCGAGACGTTGTAGTTGTACAGCCAGGCGACCCGAATGAAGCACCAAGACAGGAAGAACTGCGCGGCGAGCGTCGCGACGGCCAGATAGAAGCCCTTGATGCGCAGCGACGGCAGGCCGAACACGGTCCCGACGGCGGCCGCGAAGAACCCCGAACAGAGAATGAGCACGATAATGTTCACGCCGGGGAAGAACGTGGTGAGCTTGTAGCAGGCGTAGGCGCCCACTCCCATGAAGCCGCCGGTTCCCAGCGAGAGCAGCCCCGTATAGCCCGTCAGCAGGTTGAGTCCTGTCGCCGCGAGCGAGAAAACGAGAATCGGGATGAGGATCGAGTCGAGTGTGAAGTTCGAAGCCGTGAGCGGCACGCCGACGAAGGCGACGAGCAGGATGACGGCGATCCCGATTCTGTCCTGCAGGATCGGAAACAGCGCCTCGTCCGCGGCATAGCTCGTCTTGTACTGGCCGACCTCGCGATAGAACATCGCTTTTGCCTCAAAGCCTCTCGATGATGCGCTCGCCGAACAGCCCCTGCGGCCGAAACAGCAGGAACACGAGGGCGATCACATAGGGCAGCCAGCTCTCGATCCCCGATCCGAACAGCGGCCCCCAGTAGAACTCGCCCATCTTCTCGCCCACGCCGATGATGATGCCGCCGATGATGGCGCCCGGGATCGAGGT
>DASPRX010000063.1:0-7449 GCA_035624235.1 Burkholderiales bacterium
GATTCGAACCCTCGATACGGGTTTTGCCCGTATAACGCCTTAGCAGGGCGCCCCCTTCGGCCTCTCGGGCATCTCTCCTGTGGGGCCGATTATCCCCTATTCGCGCTCCAGTTCAAACGCGTCGTGCAGCACGCGCACCGCGAGCTCGAGGTATTTCTCCTCGATCACGACCGAGATCTTGATCTCGGACGTGGTGATCATCTGAATGTTGATCCCTTCCTCGGCCAGCGTGCGGAACATCTGCGAGGCGATGCCGACGTGCGAGCGCATGCCGAGGCCGACCAGCGAGACCTTGGCGATGCGGTCGTCGCCGGTCACGTCGCGGCACTTGATGTGCGGCTGTACCTGGTCCTTCAGGATCTTGAGCGCGCGCGCGTAGTCGGTGCGGTTGACCGTGAAGGACAGGTCGGTCATGCCGTCGTGGCCGACGTTCTGCACGATCACGTCGACGTCGATGTTGGCGTCCGCGATCGGGCCGAGGATCGCATAGGCGACGCCCGGCCTGTCGGGAACGTCATGCACCGTGATCTTCGCCTCGTCGCGGCTGAAAGCGACGCCGGAGATGACTGCCTTTTCCATCGCCATGTTCGGGTCGTCCTCGAATGTGATGAGCGTGCCGGCGTGCGCCTCTTCGGCGACCGGCAGCATCGGGTCGGTCAGGCTGGAGAGCACCCGCAGGCGCACCTTGTATTTGCCGGCGAACTCGACCGAGCGCAGTTGCAGCACCTTCGAGCCCTGGCTCGCCAGTTCGAGCATTTCCTCGAAGGTGATGGTCTTCAGCCGCCGCGCCTCGGGCACGATGCGCGGATCGGTGGTGTATACGCCGTCGACGTCGGTGTAGATCTGACATTCGTCGGCCTTGAGCGCCGCCGCGAGCGCCACCGCCGAGGTGTCCGAGCCGCCGCGCCCGAGCGTGGTCACGTTCTCCTGCGCGTCGACGCCCTGGAAGCCCGCCACCACCGGGATCGTCCCCGCCGCGATGTCGCGCCGCAGCCGTTCCTCGTCGATCGACACGATGCGCGCCTTGCCGAACGCCGAGTCGCAGTGCACCCGCACCTGCCAGCCGGCGTAGCTCTTCGCCTTCAGGCCAAGATCGATGAGCGCCATCGCGAGCAAGCCGATCGTCACCTGCTCGCCGGTCGCGGCCACCACGTCCAACTCGCGGACCTCGGGCTGCGGCTGGATCTCGCGCGCCAGCGCGAGGAGGCGGTTCGTCTCGCCCGCCATGGCCGAAGACACCACCACCACGCTATGCCCGGCCGCCTTCCACTTCGCGACCCGGCGCGCGACATTGCGGATGCGCTCGGCCGAGCCGACCGAGGTACCGCCGAATTTCTGGACGATAAACGCCATCTGAGCACAGCAGCCGCGAAAAAGCGCGGATTCTACCGGACAATGCCTGCGCCTTTGCGCGTGCGGCTGGCGGAGAGTGAGGGATTCGAACCCCCGAGGGCCGCGAGGCCCTGCCGGTTTTCAAGACCGGTGCATTCGACCGCTCTGCCAACTCTCCGGCTGCGCGTGGCGCCTGCGCCCGCATTCTAGCGCCCCAGGGAATGGCACGGATTCGAAAGGGTTTTCCCGGTTGAAACTTCGGCGACGTCTGGTAGTCTTAGGTACGTAGCCCCTGCCCCAAGACAAGGAGGAGCATCACGATGCAACCCGAACTGCAACCGATCCGGACCGACGACCAGGCATCCGGTGGCCCGCGCTACGCGCCGGGCATGGAACTGCCGGGCGTCCAGGCCAACCGGGTCCTGCGCAACACCTACCTTCTGCTCGCGCTCACCATGGTGCCGACGATCGTCGGCGCCTACGTCGGCATCGCAACCGCGGGCGTCATCCTGCAGCACCCGATCGCGGCCACGCTGGTCATGCTGGGCGCGGTCATCGGTCTGCAGTACGCGGTGATCGCCAACCGCAACAGCTCGCTCGGCGTCGTGCTGCTGCTTCTCATGACCGGCATCCTCGGCTGGTGGCTCGGGCCGCTGCTGTCGATCGCGCTGACGCTGGCGAACGGCGCGCAGCTGGTCGCCTACGCTGCGGGGGGCACCGGGCTGGTGTTCCTGGTCATGGGCGCGATCGCCACGACTTCGAAGCGGGACTTCAGCTTCATGGGGAAATTCCTCTTCGTCGGCATGATCGCGCTCCTGCTGGCGATGCTTGCGAACATGTTCCTGCACATCCCGGCGCTCGCGCTTACGATCTCAACGCTCGTCATCGTCGTGTTTTCGCTCTTTCTGCTGCACGACCTTTCGCGCATCGTACGCGGCGGCGAAACCAACTACATCGTCGCCACCACGGGCGTCTACATGAGCCTGTTCAACATCTTCGCCAACCTGCTTTCGATCCTGATCATGCTGGCGGGCGATCGCCGGTAAGCGGCTTCTCTGCAACCGCGCGAAGGGGCGCTGCGGCGCCCCTTTTCTTTTTTACGCCCGCTCGAACAGCGCAATGCTCTCGACGTGCGCGGTGTGCGGAAACATGTTCACCACGCCTGCCGCCACGAACCTGAAGCCCTTGACGTGCACGAGGATCCCCGCGTCACGCGCAAGCGTGGCCGGGTCGCACGAGACGTACACGATGCGCCGCGGCCAGGCTTCCGGCAGGGCCTTCACCACCTCTAGCGCGCCCTCGCGCGGCGGATCGAGCAGCAGCTTGTCGAGCGGGCCGAACTGCGCGAGGCGCGAAGCGTCGATGCTGAACAGGTCTTCGGCGGCGAAGCGCGCTGCGCCGGCGAGTCCGTTCGCGGTTGCGTTCGCGCGTGCGCGCTCGATGAGCGCGGCGCTGCCTTCCAGGCCGAGGACGTGCGCACCGAGGCGCGCGAGGGGCAGCGAGAAATTTCCCAGGCCGCAGAAGAAGTCCCCGACCGTTTCTCCACCCCGGGGATCGAGCAGACGCACCGCGCGCGCCACCAGCACGCGGTTCACCGCGTGGTTCACCTGCGTGAAGTCCGTGGGCCGGAAAGCGAGGCGCACGCCGAACTCGGGCAGCACGTAGTCGAGCGTCGGGGGCGGCAGGGGATGGAAGGGATGCGCGCTCGCCGGCCCGCCCGGCTGCAGCCAGAGCGAGACCCCGTGCGCGTCGGCGAACGCGCGCAGGCGCGCCTCGTCATCCCCCGTGAGCGGCTGCAGGATACGCAGCACCAGCACGTCGCAGCTCTCGCCCAGCGCGACCTCGACCTGAGGCAGACGCTCGCGAATCGACAGCGCTTCGATCATCTCGCGCAGCGCCGGCAGCAGCGCCGAGACGCGCGCCGGCAGCACCTCGCAGCTCCTCATGTCGGCGACGTAGCTCGAGCGGCGCTCGTGAAAGCCCACCAGCACGCCGCCCTTTTTCGCTACGCGCCGCACGGACAGGCGCGCACGCCGTCGGTAGCCCCATTCCTCGCCGTAGACGATCGGCAGCATGGTCTCCGCCCTCACCTTGCCCAGGCGCGCGAGGCAGTCTTCCAGCCAGCGCTGCTTGGCCGCGAGCTGGGTGCGTGCATCCGCGTGCTGCGTCGCGCAGCCTCCGCACACGCCGAAATGCGGGCAGCGCGGCGCGCGCCGTCCGCTCGCGGGGCGGAGCACCGCGCTCGTGCGCGCCAGGTCGAAGGAGGCCTTGCGGCGCACGATTTCGGCCTCGACCACTTCCCCGGGCAGGGCGCCTTCGACGAACACCACCTTCCCGCCGTCGCTGCGCGCCACGCCGCGCCCTTCGGCGTCCAGCGACTCGATGCGCAGCTTCACCGGGCGAGCGGATCGCGCCAGCGCTCGAGGAACTCGCCCCAGTGAGGCTCCTTGAGCTTCTCCAGCGTGGTGCGCACGAGCGCGCACTCGCGCTTGTATTGCGCCCGCTCGAGCGCGCCGCGCAGCAGCTGGAAGCGCAGAAAGAGCAAATACGTGTTCGCGCAGTCGGCTTCGCAGTAGTTGCGGATCTGCGCGATCGCGCCGCTCTGGTACTCCCGCCACACCGCGGCGCCTTCCATGCCGATTTTGCCGGGCAGGCCGGCGAGCTGCGCCACCTCGTCCAGCGGCGCGTTGTTGCGCGGCTGGTACATGGCCAGCACGTCCATCAGGTCCAGGTGCCGCGTGTGGTAGCGGTTGACGTAATTGTTCCACTTGAAATCGCGGTCCTCGTCTCCCTGCTCCCAGAAGCGCGGCGCGGACACGCCGTGCAGCAGCCCGCGGTAGTTGAGCACGGGCAGGTCGAATCCACCGCCGTTCCAGGACACGAGCTGCGGTACGTAGCGCTCGATGCCGTCGTAGAAGCGTTGGATGGCGGCGCCTTCGTCTTCCGCGGGAGCGCCGATCGACCAGATGCGCAGCTGCTCGGCGTCGCGCAGCACGCAGGAGATGACCAGCACACGCTGCAGGTGCGGCGGCAGGAAATCGCTGCCCGTCTGCGCGCGCCGTTTCTGGAAGGCGACTTCCGCGACCTCCTGGTCGGCAAGCCCCTCCGGCAGCCCGTGCAGGCGTCGGATACCGGCGACGTCCGGAATCGTCTCGATGTCGAACGCGAGTACCGGCGCCACGTCAGTCGGGGAACACGCCGCTGGAGAGATAGCGGTCGCCGCGATCGCACACGATGGTGACGATCACGGCGTTGCTGAGCTCACGCGCCACGCGCAGCGCCACATGCAGCGCGCCGCCCGAGGAGATACCCCCGAAGATGCCCTCCTCGCGCGCCATGCGCCGTGCCATCTCCTCGGCATCCGCCTGGCTCACGTACTCAAGGCGGTCGACGCGCGCCCGCTCGTAGATCTTCGGCAGGTAGGCCTCAGGCCACTTGCGGATGCCCGGAATCTGCGAGCCCTCCTCCGGCTGGCAGCCGATGATCTGGATGGCCGGATTCTTCTCCTTGAAGAAGCGCGAGCAGCCCATGATGGTGCCGGTCGTTCCCATGCTCGAGACGAAGTGGGTGATCTTGCCATCGGTATCGCGCCAGATCTCGGGACCGGTGGTTTCGTAGTGGGCCAGCGGATTGTCCGGGTTGGCGAACTGGTCGAGCATCACGCCCTTGCCCTCGCGCACCATCTTCTCGGCGAGGTCGCGAGCGCCTTCCATGCCTCCCGCTCTGGGCGTAAGGATGAGCTCGGCGCCGTAGGCGCGCATGGTGCGCTTGCGCTCGGCGGTCTGGCTCTCAGGCATGACGAGCAGCAGCCGGTAGCCGCGCACCGCCGCAGCCATCGCCAGGCCGATTCCGGTATTCCCCGAGGTGGGCTCGATCAGCGTGTCGCCGGGCCTGATGCGGCCGCGTTGCTCCGCGTGCCGGATCATGGAGATGGCGGGCCTGTCCTTCACAGAGCCGGCCGGGTTGTTGCCTTCGAGCTTGGCGAGGATCAGGTTGCCGCGCTCTTGCGCCCGTGCGCCCGGCAGACGCTGCAGGCGCACCAGCGGAGTCTCGCCGATATAGTCCTCGATCGTCCGGCGCACCGCCGTGCCTCAGCCACGCGCGGCGAGCAGCTCGCGCACGTACGCGTCCACGCCCCGCTCGACGGACATGAATCCGCCGCCGTAGCCCGCCTCGCGCAAGAGCGCCAGGTCGGCCTCGGTGTAGCTCTGGTACTTGCCGACGAGCTGCAGAGGGAAAGGCACGTACTGCACCAGGCCCTGCGCCACCATCTCCGCCAGCTCGAGCGCGCCCTGGCCGCGCGCCGCGCGCACGCTGTTCACTACCGCGCGCGCCACGTCGTTGAAGCTCTGCGCGCGCCCGGTGCCGCAATTGAAGATGCCCGACAGCTCGCGGTGCTCAAGGAAATACAGGTTCACGTCGACCACGTCGTCCACGTGGACGAAGTCGCGCTGCTGCTCGCCGTTCGCGTAGCCGTCGCTGCCGACGAACAGCTTCACGCTGCCCTCGGCCATGAACTGATTGAAGGCGTGCAACGCGACCGAAGCCATGCGACCCTTGTGCGCCTCGCTCGGACCGTACACGTTGAAGTAGCGGAACCCCGCGATCTGCGCGCTGCGCGTGGGCAGGCGCCGGCGCACGTGCTGGTCGAACAGGAATTTCGAGTAGGCGTAGACGTTCAGCGGCGCCTCGCAGGCGCGCTCCTCGCGGAACTCGCGCCCGGCGCCGTACACCGACGCCGAGGACGCGTACAGCAGCGGCACTTCCTCGTCCTGGCACCAGTCGAGCAGCTCGCGCGAGTAGCGGTAGTTATTCTCCATCATGTAGCGGCCGTCGGACTGCATGGTGTCCGAGCAGGCCCCCTGGTGCAGCACCGCCTCGACGGCGTCGTCGAATTCGTTGGCCACCAGTCGCCGCAGGAATTCGCGCTTGTCCAGGTAGTCCTCGATCTCGCAGCCGGCGAGATTGCGGAACTTGCCCGCGTTCTCCAGATTGTCCACTGCGATGATCTCGCTCACGCCCGCACGGTTCAGCGCGCGCACGAGCCGCGATCCGATGAATCCGGCCGCGCCGGTTACGACGTAGAGCATGGGCAGCTATCCAAAGAGTTCCTCGAGCGTCGCCACGGCCGTGCCGAGCTTGCCGACCACGATGCCGGCGGCGCGGTTGGCGACGCGCACGGCGTCCTCAAGCTCCATTCCGCACGCCAGCATGACGCCGACCGTCGCGATCACCGTGTCGCCCGCGCCGCTCACATCGTACACCTCGCGCTCGATCGCCCTCACGCGCAGGCTGCGGCCGGCGCGAAACAGCGACATGCCCTCCTCGCTGCGCGTCAGCAAGAGCGCCCGGAGGCCGAGCGCGCGCCGCAGGCCTTGCACGCGCCGCTCGAGATCCTTCTCGCTCTTCCAGGCGCCGATCACCTGGCGCAACTCGGCGCGGTTCGGCGTCACCATCGTTGCGCCCTTGTAGCGCGAATAGTCGTCGCCCTTGGGATCGACCAGCACGGGCTTGCGCACCGCACGCGCGAGCCCGATCATCCGCGTGATGTGCGTGAGGCCCCCCTTGCCGTAGTCCGACAGGATCACCAGATCGCATTCGGGCAGCGCCTCCTCGAAGTCCGCGAGCTTGGAGGCGAGCACCTCGCGCGATGGCGCGGTCTCGAAGTCGATGCGCAGCAGCTGCTGCTGGCGGCCGATGACGCGCAGCTTCTGCGTGGTCTGAAGCGACGGGTCCCGGTGCAGCTTCGCGCGCACGCCCTCCTTGGCGACGAGCTGGGCCAGGCGCGCGCCAGACTCGTCGCGCCCGATCACCGACAGCAGCTGGACGCGCGCGCCGAGCGCCGCACAGTTGCGCGCCACGTTCGCCGCGCCGCCCGGGCGTTCCTCCTGCGCGCCGACCAGCACCACCGGCACCGGCGCCTCCGGGGAGATGCGCGATACTTCGCCGAACCAATAGCGGTCCAGCATCACGTCACCGACCACCAGGATGCGCGCCGCCGAAGTATTCGGCGTCTTCATGTGCGTCTCCCGACGGCGTAATACTCGATGCCGAGCTCGCGTAGCGCCGCCGGCTCGTAGAGATTGCGGCCGTCGAAGACCGCTGGCGTGCCGAGCT
>DASPRX010000163.1:0-2076 GCA_035624235.1 Burkholderiales bacterium
ATTTCGGCAAAGTCTGCATCCGGCACTGAGGACCCCATGGAGATCTTGTTTCGCGTCAAGAAGGTCGTCGTCACGGGCGGCAGCCGCGGCATCGGGCGCTCGATCGCGCTCGCCTTCGTTGCCGCCGGCGCGAATGTCTCGATTTGCGCTCGCGGCGCCGAGGCGCTTGCCGCGGCCGAGCGCGAGCTCAAGACTCACGGCGGCAGGGTGCACGCCGCCGTCTGCGACCTCGGCGACGGCGAGGCCGTGCTGCGTTACGTCGCGGCGGCGGCCGAAGCGCTCGGCGGCATCGACGTGCTCGTGAACAACGCCTCGGGCTTCGGCGCGAGCGACGACGAGGCCGGATGGGCGGCGAGCATCCAGGTCGACCTGATGGCGAGCGTGCGCGCCTCGCGCGCGGCGCTGCCCTTCCTCGAGCGCGCGGGCGGCGGCTCGATCGTGCACATCGGCTCGATCGCGGGCCTGCGCTCGAGCGCGCGCACGCCGCCCTACGGCGCGGTGAAGGCCGCGCTCGCGCAGTACACGATGAGCCAGGGCCTCGCGCTCGCGCCGAAGAAGATCCGCGTGAACAGCGTCGCCCCCGGCTCGATCGAGTTTCCCGGCGGCGTGTGGGACCGGCGCAAGCGCGACAACCGCGCGCTGTACGATGGCACGCTGCGCTCGATCCCGTGGGGCCGCATGGGCCGGCCCGAGGAGATCGCGAGCGTGGTGCTTTTTCTCGCGAGCGACCTGGCGAGCTGGATCACCGGCCAGACGATCGTGGTGGACGGCGGGCAGATGCTCAGCTGAAGGACCGCGCGTGAAGCTCGTGATCGCACAGATGAAGCACGAGACGAACACCTTCTCGCCGGTGCCGACGCCGCTCGCGCGCTTCGCACGCGGAAAGTCGACGCCGCTCGAAGGCGCGGAGATCCGCGAGGCCTTCCGCAACACGGGCTCGGCGATCGGCGCGTTCATCGACCTCGCCGAGCGCGCCGGCGCCGAGATCACGCTGCCGGTCGCCGGCAACGCGGCGCCGAGCGGGCCGGTCCAGACCGGCGCCTACGAGTGGATGGCAGGCCGCATCCTCGATGCCGTGCGCAGGGGCTGCGACGCGGTGCTGCTCGACCTGCACGGCGCGATGGTCACCGAGCGACACGACGACGGCGAAGGCGAGCTGCTCGGGCGCCTGCACCGGCTCGCGCCGCAGCTGCCGGTCGGCGTTGCGCTCGACATGCACACCAATCTCTTCCCCGCGATGTGCGACAACGCCACGGTCCTCGCCGGCTACCAGACCTATCCGCACATCGACATGTACGAGACGGGCCTGCGCGCCGGCAAGCCGATCCTCGACATGCTCGCGGGGCGCGCACGGCCGGCGATGGCCTGGGGCCACCGGCCGATGCTGCCGCATGTCATGCGCCAGTCGAGCCTGGATGCGCCGAACCTGCAGATCCAGCGCCGCGCGCAGGAGATGGAGAAGGAAGGCGCGCTCGCAGCCAGCTTCTTCGTCGGCTTTCCGCACGCCGACATCCCCTGGGCGGGCGCCTCGGCGGTAGTCGCGACCGACGGCGACGGGGCGCTCGCGCGGCGCTACTGCGACGAGCTGCTCGAAATGGCCTGGCAGGCACGCGCGCAGTTCGTGTACCGGGTCGAGCCGCTCGAAGCGTCGCTCGAGCGTGCGCGCCAGGCCGCGGGCGGGCTGGTGGTGCTGCTCGACCATTACGACAACTGCGCCTCGGGCGGCACCATGGACACGATGACGGTGCTCGGCGCGATCCTCGACGCGGGCCTGGAGAACGCCGCCGCCTTTGCCGTCTGCGATCCGCAGGCCGTGCGACAGATCAAGGAGGCGGGCACTGGAGCGCGCGTCACGCTCGACCTGGGCGGCAAATCGGACATGCCGAGCCTCGGCCTGAAGGGCAAACCGCGTCAGGTGAGCGGCACGGTGAGGCGCATCATCGACGGCGCCTACCGCAACGAAGGCCCGATGGCGCGCGGCGAGCATATGGACATGGGCCCCTCGGCGCTGCTCGACACCGGCAAGGTCGAGATCGCGGTGATCACGCGCCACACCGAGCCCTACGACATCGGCGC
>DASPRX010000250.1:0-7899 GCA_035624235.1 Burkholderiales bacterium
CTACTGGAAGGGCGACGGCGGCGTGATCGGCGAGTTCGCCCGCCGCCTGACCGGGTCCTCCGACCTGTACGGGCGCTCCGGGCGCAGCCCGCACGCGAGCATCAACTTCGTCACCGCGCACGACGGCTTCACGCTCGCCGACCTCGTTGCGTACAAGGACAAGCACAACGACGCGAACGGCGAGGGCAACCGCGACGGGCACAACAACAACCTGTCCTGGAACGGCGGCGCGGAAGGTCCGACGGACGATGCGGACATCCTGCGCCTGCGCGAGCGCCAGACGCGCAATTTCCTCGCCACCCTGCTCCTCTCGCAGGGCGTGCCGATGCTGCTCGCCGGCGACGAGCTCGCGCGCAGCCAGCAGGGCAACAACAACGCCTACTGCCAGGACAACGAGCTGTCCTGGCTCGACTGGACGCCGAGCGTCGCAAGATCGGCGCTGCTCGATTTCGTGCGCCGCCTGATCGCGCTGCGGCGCGCGCATCCCGCGTTCAGGCGGCGCGACTTCTTCCAGGGCCGCCCGCTGCACGGCGGCGAGGCGAAGGACATCCTGTGGCTAAAGCCCGACGGCGCCGAGATGAGCCGCGAAGAATGGGAGCGCGAGTTCGCGCGTTGCCTGGGCGTGTATCTCGCGGGCGGCGGCCTGGACGACGTCGACCCGCGCGGCCGGCGGGTCGCCGACGACGATTTCCTGATGCTGTTCAACCCGCACCATGAGGACGCGGCGTTCGTGCTGCCGGCGCTCGCCGGCGAGCCCTGGCGCGCGCTGCTCGACACAGCGCTCGAGCCCGCGGCGCCCGACGCGCGGCGCCACTACGCGCCGGGCGAGCGCTACGCGCTGCGCGCGCGCTCGCTCGCGCTGCTGACGCGTCCGCGCGCATGAGCGAGGCGCGCGCCGAGCTCGAGCGCCGCTGCGCGCAGCTCGGCATCGCGACCTGCTGGCACGACATCTGGGGGCGGCGCCACGAAGTGCCGCAAGCGAGCCTGCACGCGCTCGCCGCCGAGTTCGACGCCGGGACCGGCGCGCCCGAAGCCGCGCTTCCGCCGGTGCTCGCGCTGCGCGCGGGCAGCGCGCCGTGGCGCGTCGCGCTGCGCGCCGCGGACGGGGCCGCGCTGCGCTGGACGATCGTGCTCGAAGACGGCGGCCGCCTCGAAGGCGAAGCGCGCGCGGCGCACGGAGCGCTCGAGATCGGCGCGCCGCTCGCAGCGGGCTACCACCGCCTGTCTGTCGAGGGGCTGGGCGAGGCGCTCGTCGTGGCCGCGCCCGAGCGCGGCTGGCGCCCCGCGGCGCTCGAAAACGGCGGCCGGGTGTGGGGCCCGGCGCTGCAGCTCTACGCGCTGCGCTCGCGACGCAACTGGGGCATGGGCGACTTCGGCGACCTTCGCGCGCTGGTCGAGCAGTGGGCGGCGCGCGGCGCGGGCGTCTTCGGCTTGAATCCGCTGCACGCGCTCTATCCGCACAATCCCGCGCACGCGAGCCCCTACAGCCCGTCCTCGCGGCTGCTGCTGAACGTGATGTACCTCGACGTCGAAGCGATCGAGGACTGCGCCGAGTGCGAGCCGGCGCGGCGCCTGATCGCCTCGGGTGCGTTCCAGGCGCGCCTCGCCGCGCTGCGCGCAGCGGAGCTGGTCGACTATCCGGGCGTCGCGGCGGTGAAGTTCGAGGTGCTCGATCTCCTGTTCAACCACTTCTGGCAGCGGCACCTCGTCGCCGGCGACGCGCGCGCGCAGGCGTTCCTCGAGTTCCGCGCGCGCGGCGGCGAGATGCTGCACCGGCATGCGCTGTACGACGCGTTGCAGGAGCGCTTCGTTCGCGACGACCCTTCGATCACCGGCTGGCAGGGCTGGCCCGAGGCCTACCACGATCCGGCCGGCGCAGCGGTGGCGCGCTTCGCGCTGCTGAACGCCGCGCGCGTCGCCTACTTCGAGTACCTGCAGTGGCAGGCCGAGATGCAGCTCTCCGCGACCGCCAGGCGCTGCGCCGAGCTCGGACTCGAGCTCGGGTTGTACCTCGATCTCGCGGTATCGGTCGACCGCGCGGGATCGGACGCCTGGGCGCACCGCGAGTGCTACGCGCTCGGCGCGAGCGTCGGCGCGCCGCCCGACGACTTCAACCTGCGCGGCCAGGACTGGGGGCTGCCGCCGCTCCGGCCCGACCGCCTGCGCGCGACCGGCTACGAGCTCTACGCGAGCGCGCTGCGCGAGGCGATGAGCCACGCCGGCGCGCTGCGCATCGACCACGTCATGGGCCTCATGCGCCTCTTCTGGATTCCGGTCGGCGCGAAGCCCGCGGAAGGCGCCTATGTGCACTATGCGCTCGATGAGATGCTCGCCATTCTCGCGCTGGAGAGCCACCGCAACCGCTGCCTCGTGATCGGCGAGGACCTCGGCACCGTGCCCGACGAAGTGCGCGCCGCGCTCGCGCGCTACGGCGTGCTGTCGTACCGGCTGCTGTGGTTCGAGCGCGACAGCGCGGGCGAATTCAGGCCGCCGGCCGAGCTACCGCGCGAGGCGCTCGTCGCCGCGACCACGCACGACCTGCCGACGCTCGCCGGCTGGTGGCAGGGCACGGACCTCGAGCTGCGCCGCGATCTCGGCCTCTTTCCCGACGAGGCGACCTGCGACGCGCTGCGCGCGGCCCGCGCCGCGGACCGCGCACGCCTTGCGCGCGCGCTCGAGCGCGCCGGGCTCCGGCCGCCGGACATGGGGGCGGGGCTGGCCGAAGCGATACACGCCTACCTGGCGATCGCGCCGGCGCGCGTCATGATGCTGCAGCTCGAGGACCTGCTCGGCGAGCTCGAGCAGGCGAACCTGCCGGGCACCACCGACGAGCAGCCGAACTGGCGCCGCAAGCTGCCGCTCGCGCTCGAGGACATGGCGACCGACGCGCGCGCCGCCGCGCTCGGCGCGCGCCTGTCCGCACTGCGTCCGCGGCCGGTTTCGAGATGAGCGGCGTCAGCCCCGAGGACGTTCGGGCCGCCGCGGCGCGCATCGCCGGCGCGGTCGAGCGCACGCCGCTCCTGGAGAGCCGCACGCTGTCGCGCCTCACCGGGGCGCGCGTGTTCCTCAAGTTCGAGAACCTGCAGTTCACCGCCTCGTTCAAGGAGCGCGGCGCGCTGAACAAGCTGCTCACGCTGTCGGAGGCCGAGCGCGCGCGCGGCGTGATCGCGATGAGCGCCGGCAACCACGCTCAAGGCGTCGCCTACCATGCCGCGCGCCTCGGCGTGCGCGCCGTGATCGTCATGCCGCGCGGCACGCCGAACACCAAGGTGAAGAATACCGCGGTGCACGGCGCCGAGGTGGTGCTCGAGGGCGACACGCTCGCCGAAGCCGCGCGCTGCGCGGCCGGGCGCGCCGCGCGCGAGCTGCTCGTCTTCATCCATCCCTACGACGATCCGGCCGTGATCGCCGGCCAGGGCACGATCGCGCTCGAGATGCTGGCCGACGCGCCGCAGCTCGATGCGCTCGTGGTGCCGATCGGCGGCGGCGGCCTGATCTCCGGCATCGCCACCGCGGCGAAGGCGCTGAAGCCCTCGATCGAGGTGTTCGGGGTGGAGTCGAAGACCTACTGCGCCATGTACCAGCGCCTGAAAGGGCTGCCGGTCGACGTGGGCGGCGACACGATCGCCGAGGGCATCGCGGTGCGCGACGTCGGCGAGCTGCCGCTCGCGATCGTGCGCGCGCTGGTCAAGGAGGTGCTGCTCGTCGAGGAGGCCGCGATCGAGCAGGCGGTGGTCGCCCTGATCGAGATCGAGAAGACGGTGGCCGAGGGCGCCGGCGCCGCCGGGCTCGCGGCGCTGCTCGCCTACCCCGAGCGCTTCGCCGGCCGCACGGTCGGCGTGCCGCTCTCCGGCGGCAACATCGACACGCGCGTGCTCGCCGCCGTGCTGATGCGGGGGCTGGTGCGCGACGGGCGCCTCGCGCGCCTGCGCGTGTCGATGCCCGACGTCTCCGGCAGCCTCGCGCGCGTGGCGCAGATGCTCGGCGACGCGGGCGCCAACATCGTCGAGGTGCAGCACCAGCGCCTGTTCGGCACCGCCTCCGTGCGCACCCCAGAGGTCGAGTTCCTGATCGAGACGCGCGACCGCGCGCACACCGAGGCGATCATCGGCGCGCTCGCCGCGCGCGGCGTGCGCGTCACGCTGCTGCAGTAGCGCGCTAGCCGCCGGCCGGGCAGGCGAGCGTGAGGCTCGCGCCGTGTCCGGCACCCGCCGGAATCGTCGCGGAGAAGACGCCCGCGCCGGAGCCGCACTTCCACTCCGCGGCGTAGTCCCTTTCGCAGCCGGGGGTCGTGCCTTCGGCGGGCGCGGCGTCCAGTGCGAAGCTGCACGCGATGCGGCCGTCGCAGGCGCGCGCGAGCGCTGCCGTGGCGTTGCCGGCCGGCGCGCCGCAGCTCTTGCCGAAGGTTCCGGCGACCACCTTGATGGCCGGGGCGGGGCGCGCGGCGGGGGCCGCCGGCGTCGGGTCGGCCGCGCGCGTGGCGCGCGCCGCCTTGGTGGCGGCGATCGCGCTCGCCTCCGGCGCGAGCGTGCGCGCCGCCCCTTCGCGCAGCGCGTCGCGCATCGCGTCGCCGTCGAGGAAGTACATCGTCAGGCCTACCGCCATGAGCAGCAGCCCGATGATCGACGCCCCGACGCGGCCCGCGTGGCCGGGCTCGATCTTGCCTTCGATGCGGCCCATCACCGCGACGAGCAGAAAGATGATCCCCGCCAGCACGAACATGCGTGCGAGCGGCAGGTCCACCAGCTTCACCATGACGTCCTGCATTGCGGTCTCCCCTGGGGCGCGAACGGCAACGGAGGCTCGCACCACTGCGAATTGTCCCGTCGCGCCCCGGTGGACCGCGAGGAAGTATTTCCCAGTTCTCAGAGCCCGTGCAGCACCCGCTCTCCGCGCGCGGGAAGATCGCTGTAGCCGATGCCGATGTCCCGCAGCGTGCGCGCATCGAGTTCCGCGAGGCCGCGCGTCGCGCCCTGCGCGCCGAGTTTGCGGATGAATGCCTTCAGTCTTTCGATCGGGTTCATGCAATTCTCCCTGGAACGCGGCTCATATCGCGTGCGCTTCGGCAAGCGAACGCTCGACGCGCAGCAGCCGCGGGTCCGGGTCCCCGAGCAGTTCAAAGCCTAGCTTCGCGGCGAGGCCGAGCATCGGCCAGTTGTCGTTCTGCACCAGTCCGTGCAGCCCGCCGAGCCCGCGCTCGCGCGCGCGCTCGATGAGCAGGCCGACGAGCCGCGCGCCGAGCCCGCTGCGCTGCAGGGCGTCGTCGACCACGACCGCGAACTCCGCCCCGGCGTCTTGTTCCACGGCGTACTGCGCGAGCCCGACGATGCACCCCGCGGCGTCGAATACGCCGAGGTTGACGTCGTCGGGCCCGTTGCCGCACGTGACGCTCGCGAGCTGCCTCGGCACGAGTTCCGCGATCGGCGCGAAGAAGCGCCGGCGGCGCGACTCGGGGGACAGCCGGCGCACGAACGCCTGCACTGCCTCGGCGTCCGCCTGCCGCAGTTCGCGTATCGCGAGCCGGCGGTCCATGGCGCTAGCCCACGATCGGCGCGAGCGCGGCGCCGATGCGTTCGAACTGCACCGGCGTGATCATGCCGCCGAGGATTTTGCGGAAGCGCTCGTCCTCGACGCCCGAGACGATGTACTGCCAGCGGTAGGCGGCAAGGAACGCGCTGCCGATCGCCTCGACCTGGGCGCGGTCGAACGGACGGCCGGCGACGCGCAGGAAGTAGTCGGTGTCGGCCTTCGCCTGCGCCTGCAGGATGCCGTCGACCGCGGCCACCAGCGCGATCAGTTCGTCTACCGCCCGGTCGCGCTGCTCGGGGTCGAGCTTCGCGTTCTCGCGCTGCCACTCCAGCTCGTCGATGATCGCGTGCTGCGATTCTTCGCGCGCGTGGAAGGTGAACACGTCTTTCCACAGCTCGGAGAGCTCGGCGTCCGGCTCGATCGCCTGGCGGTAATGCGCCAGCACGAAGATCTCGATGTGGCAGATGAGCGCCAGGACCGACCAGGTCGGCTTGCCGAGCACCACGCCGGCGACGTCGTTGGGCTGCGGCAGGAACGTATAGCCCGCGGGCATCCCTTCGGCGCACAGCGCCTCGATCCTGCGGAACATCTCCTGATGCTTGAGCTCCTCGTCGGTGAAGCGCACCAGCGCCTCATAGGCCGCCTGGTCGCCGAGCCAGTGGTCGCGGCTCACCTCCGACATCTTCGGCGCGATGAAGCGCTCGACCAGCCCGAACATGTTGGCGTAGGTGCGTCCCTGGATCTGGCTCGCGAGACGCTTCTCGCCCGCGCCGAGGAACTCGAGCCGCCCGACCCGGGACAGCCCGTCGGGCAGAAACTTCTTCGCAAAGTCGAACCTGCGGCCGCGGATCACGTCGCGCTCGATGTCGAAGCGCACGCGCTTGGAGACCTCTACCGCCCTGGCGTAACGCTTGTCCTGCGATACCTCGATATGTGCTTGCATGGTCGTGCTCCTCTTTGTTTACGGATGGAAGTGCTGCGCGCCGCCGGCTTCACATGCCGACGAGGCGTGCCGCGTAGCCCTGCGCCTGCACGCAGCGCAGGATCCCGAGCGCGCTGATCGCGCGCCGGTCGTAGTCGATGAGCAGCAGCTGCCCGGCGCGGGCGCCCGCGCGCACGCTGCGGATGCCCTGCTCGGCTCCCAGGCGCTCGAGCAGCCTGTCGCGCGCGCTGTCTTCCAGCGCATCGGTGACGTGCACCAGGACGTCGCTGTGTGGAGTGTTCATGTCGTCCGCTCCAATGTCTGTTTGCATGGAGCGCATCGTGGCGCCGTGCGGTAACCGCGCGATTTCCGGCGCGGCGCGCTTTGTTGCGGGTTTGTATCGGCGCGCCCGCGGGCGCGGCCGGGAAGCGCTAGCGGCGCAGCGCCTCGGCGAGAGCCGCGAACAGCGGCTCGGGCTCGACCGGCTTGGCGAGCAGCGCCCGCACGCCGCTGCGCGCGAGCTGCTCGGCGCCGATGTTCTCGGCGTAGCCGCTGTACAGGATCACGGGCAGCCCGGGGCGCAGCGCGGCGATGCGCCGCGCGAGCTCGAGGCCCGTCATCTTCGGCATCGTCTGGTCGGTGAGCACCAGGTCGACGCGCGACGGGTCTTCGGCCAGCCACCGCTCCGCCTCGACGGGGCTGCGCCGCAACGCCACCTCCAGCCCCCAGCCGCCGAGCAGCTCGGCCATGAACTCGCCCACCATCTGCTCGTCGTCGACGAGCAGCACGCGCCCCTCGAGCGCATGGCGCACCGGCCGCCGGCGCGCGCCCGCAGCGCCGCGCGGCGCGGCGGATTCGGCCTCGTCTTCGAGCGCCGGCAGCAGCACGCGGAAGGTCGCGCCCTTGCCTGGGGCGGTCTCGACCACCACGTGGCCGCCGTGCTCGTGCACGATGCCGTGCACCGTCGCCAGCCCCATGCCGCTGCCGCGCCCGACTTCCTTGGTGCTGAAGAACGGCTCGAACATGCGCTCGAGCACCTGCGGCGCGATTCCAGGCCCGTTGTCGGCAACCGCGAGCTCGACGTAGCGGCCATCGGCCGCCTGGTGGCACGACGCGCAGCGCGGCGCCGCGCCTTGCGCGGCGAGGTGCACGCCGACCGTGATCTTCCCCGCGCCGTCCATCGCGTCGCGCGCATTGATGCACAGGTTGAGCAGGATCTGCTCGACCTGCACCGGGTCGATCATCACCGCAGGCAGGTCCTGCTCGAGCGCGGTGCGCAGCTCCACCGTCGCGGGCAGCGAGGAGCCGAGCAGCTTGACTGCCTCCTCGGCGAGCGGGGCGAGCGACACGGCCCGCGGCTTGCCCTTCTGCGCGCGGCTGAAGGCGAGCATCTGCTGGATGAGCTCCTTCGCGCGCGTCGCGCCGTGCTGCGCCTGCTGCAGGTGGCG
>DASPRX010000244.1:0-2186 GCA_035624235.1 Burkholderiales bacterium
TCGCCGGCAGGTCCTTGCCCTGGCCGAACAGGTTGCCGGGCTCCTCGCCGTGCGCGCTGGTGGTGGCGGTGCGCGCCGCCGGCGGCGTGGCCGAGGAGCGCTGCACGCCGGTATTCATGTAGGCGCCGTTGTCGTAGCAGATGTAGAGCACGTCGTCGTTGCGCTCGAACATGCCCGACAGGCAGCCGAAGCCGATGTCGGTGGTGCCGCCGTCGCCGCCCTGCGCGACCACGCGCACTTCGTCGCGGCGCTTCACCTTGAGCGCCGCCGCGATGCCGGTGGCCACCGCCGCGGTGTTGCCGAACAGCGAGTGGATCCACGGGATCTGCCAGGAGGTCTCGGGATACGGCGTCGAGAACACCTCCAGGCAGCCGGTCGCGTTGGCGGCGATCAGCCGGCGGTCCGTCGCTTCCATCGCGGCGTCGATCGCGTAGCGCGCGCCGAGCGCCTCGCCGCAGCCCTGGCAGGCGCGGTGCCCCGAGTTGAGCGAGTTGGTGCGCCGCATGCTCGATTGCACGCTGCGCTCCTCGGGCTCGAGCAGCCGGTTGCCGACCGTGAAGGTCCCGGTCTGGTAGAACTTGATCTGCTGCAGCACGGCGCGCCCCTAGCCCGGCCGCGCGGCGACCACGCCCAGATCGCGCAGGATCGATTCGGCGAGCGGGCCGCTGCGGCGCGCCTGGCGCTCGCGCTCGAGCGCGCGTTCGACGAGCTGCCGGTCGAGGTCGAGGAAGGACAGCGGCTCCAGGCGCCCGGCGAGCGCCGCGCCGAAGGCCTGGCGCAGCGAGGCGCGCGTGATCGCGCGCCCGCCGAGGCCCGCGATCAGCGTGTGCACCGGAACCGCGCGCGCCGCGAGCGCGGTGCGCACGTTGGTCGAGACGATGCCGCCGAGGCCGACCGCTAGGCTCTTCTCCAGCACCACCACGCGGCTCGCGTGCGCGAGCGCGGCCTGCACCGCGGCCATCGGCCAGGGGCGAAAGCAGGTTATGCCGAGCACGCCGATCTTCGCGCCCGCGTCGCGCATCTCGTCGACCGTGTCCTTGACCGTGCCGAGCACCGAGCCGAGCGCCACTACCACGGTGTCGGCGTCGTCCGTCCGGTAGGTGTGCATCAGGCCGCCGGTGTCGCGCCCGAACACGCGGCGGAACTCCTCGGCGTAGGCAGGGATCAGCTCGAGCGCCTGCATCTGCTTCGCGTGCGCGAGGTAGCGCACTTCCATGAACGCCTCCGGACCGACCATCGCGCCGATCGACACCGGCTCGGCCGGGTCGAGCACCTGGCGCGGCTCGTAGCGCGGCAGGTAGGCGTCCACCTGCTCCTGCGAGGGCACGTCGACGCGCTCGTAGGCGTGCGTCAGGATGAAGCCGTCCATGCACACCATCACCGGCAGCGACAGCTCCTCGCCCAGGCGGAAGGCCTGGAAGTGCAGGTCGAGCGCTTCCTGGTTCGTCTCGGCGAACAGCTGGATCCAGCCGCAGTCGCGCTGGCTCATCGCGTCGGTGTGGTCGTTCCAGATGTTGATCGGCGCGCCGATCGCGCGGTTGGCGACCGTCATCACGATCGGCAGGCCGAGGCCCGAGGCGTTGTACACCGCCTCGGCCATGAACAGCAGGCCCTGCGACGCGGTCGCGGTGTAGGCGCGCGCGCCGGCGGCCGAGGCGCCGATCGCCACCGACATGGCGGCGAACTCGGACTCGACGTTGATGAACTCGCAGGGCGCGAGCGCGCCCGCCTTCACCATCTCGCCGAGCGCCTCGACGATGTGCGTCTGGGGCGAGATCGGGTAGGCGCAGATCACCTCGGGGCGGCACAGCGCCACGCCTTCCGCGACCGCGCGCGAGCCCTCAAGCTGCTTGAGCACGAATTTCCCCCACCACGTGCGCGAAGGCCTCGGCGGCGGCCGCGGCGTTGCCTTCGGCCAGCCTGCCCGCGAACTTCTCGCGGATCGCCGCCGCGACCGACTCGAGCGAGATGCGCCCGGTGAGCGCGGCGAAGCCGCCGAGCAGCGCGGCGTTCGGCACCGGCCGGCCGATGTGCCTGAGCGCGATCTCGGTCGCGGGCACCGTGCGCAGCCGTCCGGCCTGGTAGTCCTTGAAGAAGTCCTTCAGGCCCAGCGCATCCAGGGAGCGCACGGTGTTGATCAGGATGTAGCCGTCGGGCGCGAGGCCGCCGAACACGTCCACCTGGTG
>DASPRX010000128.1:0-2175 GCA_035624235.1 Burkholderiales bacterium
CGCGCCGATCTGCGCGCGCGTCATGCCGAGGTGGCGCAGCATGCCGAACTCGCGCCGGCGCGCGAGCACGATCGCGCCGAGGCTGGACGACAGCCCGAACAGTCCGACCAGCACGGCCACCGCCTCGATGGCGTAGGTCACGGCGAAGCTGCGGTCGAAGACGCGCAGCGACACGCTGCGGATCTCGCCCGGCTGCGCGATGTCGAGCCGCCCGCCGCCGGGCAGCGCATGCAGTGCCCGAATCGCCTCCCCGGCGCTCGCTCCCGGCGCGAGCCACAACGCCGCGTCGTTCGCGCGCCGGTCCGCGGTGAAGCGCTCGTAGTCGCTGCGGTCGATGAGGATCGCGCCGTTCTGGCGCGCATAGTCGCGCCACACCCCCGCCACCACGAAAGCGCGCGGCTTGCCCGCGAGCGGCAGCTCGATGCGCTTGCCCGGCGTGAAGCCGTAAATGTCTTCCACCGCCTCGTTCACCCAGGCGGGCGGTGGGTCGCCCGGGCGGAGCGCGTAGCGCGGCCCGACAAGCGGATAGGTGCGCTCCGCGCCCGCCTCGGGCAGGTCGCGCGCCAGCAGCGAGACCGGAGGGCGCGTCGCGTCGAGGCGCAGCAGGTCGGTGCGCATGAACTCGGCGCGCGCGATCGGCGGCAGCGCGCGCACGCTGCGCTCGAAGCCCGGATCGAGGAACGCGGTGTCGCCGATCTGCGTGGTGCGGAAATACAGGTCTGCGGGCAGCACCTTGTGCAGCCAGTCGTCCAGCGACTGGCGGAACGAGGCGACCATGATCGCCATCGCCACCATGAGCGAGAAGCTGGCGACGATCGCGGCGAGGCTCACCATCGCCTGCCCCGGTGCGCCGCGCAGCTGCGCCAGCGCAAGCGCCGCGGGCACGCGGCGCGGCAGCGGCAGCGCGTCGAAGGCGAGCCGCGCGAGGCGCGGCATGAGCGCGATCGAGCCGATGAGCAGGCAGGCGATGGCGAGATAGCCGTACACCGGCGTGCCTCCCACCGGGCCGAGCCGGGCGAGCACGGCGGCGAGCGCGACGAGCGCGACTCCCGGCCAGGCCGAGACCAGGCCGCCGAACATGTCCTGCTCGTCGCCCGCCTTGAGCGCGCGCGCCGCCGGCCGCACCGCCGCGTCGCGCGCCGGCAGCCACGCCCCGGCGAGCGCGATCGCCACACCCGCTGCGAGATACGCGCCCGCGAGCGACGGCGCCACCTCGAGCTGAGGGACCACGCCGCGGAACACGCCGGCACCGAGATCGGCGCCGGTAAGGCGCACCGCCACGCGCGCCAGGCCATAGCCGAGCGCCAGGCCGAGCGCGCTGCCCGCGAGCCCGATCGCCGCGGCTTCGGCGAGCACCAGCCGCGCCACGCCGCGGCGCTCCAGTCCCAGCACGCGCAGCAGCGCATGCTCGCCGCGCCGCCGCGCGACTTCGAGCGCCTGCGCCGAGAAGACGAGGAAGCCCCCGGTGAACAGCGCCACCAGCGCGAGCACGTTCATGTTGACGCGGTAGGCGCGCGAGGGCTCGGCGCTGCCGCGCTCGACCGATGCGACGCTCGACACATAGACGCCCGCCGGCAGCAGGCGCGCGATGCGTTCGCGCAGGGCCGCGCGCTCGACCCCGGGCGCGAGCCGCAGGTCGACGCGGTTCAGCTCGCCCAGCCGCCCGAGGCGCCATTGCGCGGTGGCGATGTCGGCGAGCGCCGCCACGCCGCGCAGCGCGCCCTCCGGCAGCACGCCCGCCACCTCGAGCCCGACCTGCGACAGGCCGACCACCAGCGCCAGGCGGTCGCCCTTCTTCAGGCCGAGCGTGCGCGCCGCCGACGCCGAGAGCAGCACGCGGTCGGGCTCGAGCAGCGCGTAGCGCAGCGCGGGCGCCGCGTCGCCGAGCAGCCGCGGCTGCATCTGCGCCGCCTGCAGCACGTCGATGCCCAACACGCGCAGCCGCCGCTCGCCGCCCGCGACGCCCACCTCCAGGTCGAGCAGCGGGCTCGCCAGCGCGACGCCCGGGACCCGGGCGAGCTCGGCGTACAGCGTCTCGGGAAAGCCGCTGCGCCCGCCGCGCACCTCGAGGTCGGCCTGGCCGGCGACGCCGCGCACCGCGGCGGCCAGCTCGTTCACCGCCGCGCGATTGACGAGCTGCACGCCGAAGCCGAGCGCCACGCCGAGCGCGATGCC
>DASPRX010000240.1:0-19203 GCA_035624235.1 Burkholderiales bacterium
GCCTGCAGCACTTTCCGCGTTACCTGAAAGCCGCCTCATTGCGTCTGGACAAGCTGCGCGCCGACCCCGCGCGCGACACGCGCCTGACGGCCGAGATCGCGCCGCTGCAGAGCGCCTGGAGGCGCGAGCACGCCGCGCGCGCCAGGCAGGGCGCGCCCGCTGCGGAGCTCGAGCAGTTCGGCTGGCTGCTCGAGGAGCTGCGCGTTTCCCTGTTTGCGCAGGAGCTGAAAACGCCGCTGCCGGTGTCGCCAAAGCGCCTGGCGAAGTTATGGCACAGTATCAAACGCACGCAATACTGACTCCATGCGCGGCATCGGTCATTCGCTTTCGTTCGCGTTCGCCAACGTGCTTCATCCGCGCATGCTGTGGCTGATGCTATGGCCGGTGCTGATCGCGGTCGCGCTTTGGGGCGCCGCGGCGATCTGGTGCTGGACGGGCCTGGTGCTGTGGCTCGCCGACGCATTGCGCCGGTGGATCGAGACCGCCACCTTCTTCGTGCACTGGGATGCGGGTACGGTCGCATTGCTCGCCGCGAAGGTGATCGTGATCGTCGCGCTCGTGCCGCTCATCCAGCTCACCGCTCTGCTCCTGCTGGGGGTATTCGGCATGCCGGCGATGGTCGAACATGTTGCCCGGCGCTCCTTCGCAACGCTCGAACGGCGGCACGGCGGAAGCTTCGCCGGCAGCATTTGGAACAGCGTCGTGGCGCTGCTGGGGCTCGCGCTGCTCGGGATCCTGAGCATCCCGCTCTGGATCTTGCCTCCGCTGTGGCCCGCCATGCCGGTCGCGATCATGGGGTGGGTCAACCAGCGCATCCTGCGCTACGACGCGCTGGCCGAACATGCCGACCGGCGCGAGATGCGATCGGTGTTCTCCGAGCGCCGGGTCGGCATGTACTTGCTCGGCGTTGTGCTCGCGCTGGTCGCCTACGTGCCGATCGTCGGGCTGTTCGCCCCCGTGCTGTTCGGCCTGGCGTTCGTGCACTACCTGCTCGCGGAGCTCGCGGCGTTGCGCGAGGCGCCTATCGAAGCGGGGATCGTGCGGTTATGACGGCTGCCGCATTCGGCGCACTGGTGATCGGCGACGAGATCCTGGTCGGCAAGCGCCAGGACAAGCACTTCGGATTTCTCGTGGCGGCCCTCGCCAAGCGCGGCCTGCGGCTCGCGTTCTGCGAATATCACGGCGACGATCCGACTCGGCTGACCGCGGCGCTCAAACGGACATTCGCGTCCGGCGACATCGTTTTCAGCTTCGGCGGCATCGGCGCTACGCCCGACGATTACACCCGGCAGTGCGCAGCGGCGGCCTTCGGCACGGCGCTTGCCGTGCATCCCGAAGGCGAGCGGGAGCTGCGCGCGCGCTTCGGTGCCGAGCTGACGCCGCAGCGCCTGATGATGGTCGAGTTTCCGCTCGGCTCGGAGATCATTCCGAATCCGGTCAACCGAGTGCCGGGCTTCTCGCTTGGCGAACACCACTTCGTGCCTGGCTTTCCGCAGATGGCGTGGCCGATGGTGGAATGGGTGCTCGACAACCGCTATCGGCGCCTGTTCGACCGCGACCGCTGGAGCGAGGCTTCGGTGCTCGTGTTCGAGGCGGGCGAAAGCCAGCTGATCGCGCTGATGGAGGCGCTCGGCACGCGTTATCCGCGCGCCAAGGTGTTCAGCCTGCCCTCCATGGGCGAAAACGGCAGCCGGCGGCATGTCGAGCTCGGCGTGCGCGGCGACCCGGCCGAGGTCGCGCAGGCGCTCGTGGAGCTGCGTAGCGGTCTCGAGCGGGCTGGATTTCCGTTTCGCGAGCCCTGAAATAAAAAGGCCCGGGAGCGTTCCCGGGCCTCACCTTCACTTGCGCTTCGCAGCCCTGGCGGACCGCTTGAAACCTAGTCCTTGACCACGCAGGGAGCGGCGTTTCACCGCCGCGCGCGCGCGCAGCGGGACTCAGGCCGCCTTTTTTGCCTTGCTCAGCCCCTTCACGGTCTCGGTCGCGGCGGCGACGTTCGCTTCCGCGATCTCGGTCGCCTGCTTGGCAACCTTGTTCAGGTTGTCGTACGCCGAGTTGGCGGCGGCGAGCATCGACTTGACCGCCGCGACGGCGACATCGGAGCCGGCGGGCGCATTCTTGGTCGCCTTGTCGAGGATCGAAACGAAGTTCTCGTTCCACTCGGCGATGCGCTTCTCCGCCATCTTCGACAGTTCGCCGTTCGCCTCGGTGGCGACTTCGTAGGCGCTCTTGGAGTAGGCGATCGCCTTCTCGATCGCAGGCTGCGCCAGGGTGCTCTGCAGGTTCACGAACTCCTGCACGTCCTTCGCGCCGAGCAGCGCGCGTGTATTGGCGAGCGAGTCTTCGAACGCGGCCTTGATCGCGTTCGCGTTCAGGTTGGCAAGCTTCTCCAGCGCGGCGAATTGGGTCGCGGCGAGCGAGAGAACGGCTTCCACGTTGGCCTTGTTGGCAGCTTGAACTTGTTCGGGGGTGACGTACATGGTCTGGCTCCTATAAACGGTCGGTTGGTTAGGTGGTCTGGTTAAGCTATGTTCGGGTCTTGCTCATACGCATTGGTTTGTGCAGCGCAGCAAACCGAAGTTTAGGCCTATTACATTAAAAGTCAAGAGCTTTGTGCAGTGCAGCGCAAACCGCTGATGTATCGCACAAAACCTAATTGTTCCATGCCTCGGGCGCTTAAGCGGTCGTCCTCGCGTCTCGCCGGCCTTGACCAGTCGGCCGCTAAGACAAACACTTGTTTGTCTTTGGCCCCCGCAGTCCGCCCGCGCCACCGATGAACATCGATTACCGCCCAGAGGCCCCGGAATTTCTCGCGGATCCGTTTCCGCTCTACAGCAGGATGCGCGACCACGATCCGGCGCACTGGAGCCCGCGGCTCAAGGCCTGGGTACTGACGCGCTACGACGACGTTAAGGCGGCTTGCCTCGACCAGGGGATGTCGTCCGATCGCCTGCGCCCGTTCTTCGCTTCTCTGCCGGGAGCCGAGGCGCAGCGCATCGCCGAGATCATTCGCTATCTGTCGCTGTGGATGGTATTTCGCGATCCTCCGGACCATACGCGCCTGCGCCGGCTGGTGAGCAAGGTGTTCAATGTGCGCTCGATGCATGCGATGCGCGGGCGTGTGACCGAGCTCGGCGGCTGGCTGCTCGACCGGATCGGCGGGCGCCGCGAGTTCGACTTCATCGCCGAGTTCGCCGGCCCGCTTCCTGCCCTCGTCATTATGGACATGCTCGGCGTGCCGCGCGAGGAGCTCGTGCGCGTCAAGCGCATGTCGGACGATATGGCGCTGTTCGTCGGCAGCTCGCGCGTCTCGCCGGAAAAATACGGCGTCGCCGAGTCGGCGACGCGGGAAATGGCGGAATTCTTCCGCGCCCTGATCGCTGCCCGCCGCGCGGCGCCCGCCGATGATCTGTTGTCGGCGCTCGTGGCTGTGCAGGACGACGGCGATCGGCTCGGCGAAGACGAGCTGCTCGCGACCTGCATCCTGCTGCTCTTCGCCGGCCACGAAACGACCACCAATCACATCGCGAACGCCTTGCTCGCGCTCGTCCGCTTTCCTGAGCAGGTGCGGTGGCTGCGCGAGCGGCCGGAATCGGCCGCGTCGGCCGTCGAGGAGCTCCTGCGCTACGACGGCCCGAGCGGCGCCCAGGTGCGCATCGTCGCCAGGGAGCACGAACTCCACGGCAAGACGTTGCGGCCGGGCGAGCGCGTGTTCCTGATGCTGAACGCCGCCAACCGCGATCCGCGCGCCTACCCGGACCCGGACCGCCTCGACCTGCAACGCAACGGCGTGCCGCACCTCACCTTCGGTTTTGGGACGCACATCTGCCTCGGCTTTCCGCTCGCACGGCTGGAAGGGCAGATCAGCCTGCCAGCCGTGCTGCGCAGGTGGCGTTCCATCGAACTCGCCACCGACCGGCTCGAATGGATCAATTCAATGGTCTTTCGCGGCATGCGCTCGCTGCCGGTGCGAGTCCGGACTTGAGTGTCGCGATCCTCAAGGAACGTCCGATGCGCGCCGACAGCAGGCTGCCGCGCGTCTTGGATTGCGCCGCGAGGACTTTTCGTTGCAACGGCTATCATGGCGCGTCGATGCGCGAGATCGCGCGCGCGGTCGGCATGCTGCCGGGCTCGCTCTACTGCCATTTCGCCTCCAAAGAGGACCTGCTCGTCGCGGTCTACGAGGAAGGAGTGCGCCGCCTGCGCACCGCGGTCGAGCTTGCGCTCGCGCGTGAAACCGATCCTTGGCGGCGCCTCGAGACGGCTTGCGTGGCGCATCTGGAGACGCTGCTCGACGGCCGCGATTACGCGCAGGTCATGTTGCGCGTCCTGCCTCAGGACGTGTCGCAAGCGGCGCGGCGGCTGCGCGCGGTGCGCGACGGCTACGAGCGCGTGTTAGCGGAGCTGATCGATGCGCTGCCGCTCGACGCGGCCGTCGGCCGCAGCGACGTCCGCCTGATGCTGCTCGGAGCGCTAAACTGGGTTCCGACGTGGTACCGGCGCGGCAAGCGCTCGCCGGCGGATGTCGCGCGCGTGTTCGTCGAGCTCCTGCGCACGGATTTGCGCGGAGCGCCGCGATGAACGCGGCGCGCGAGGCGGGCCACCTGCCGCGTACCTTGTGGCTCACTTTGGCGGGCCTGACACTCGCCTGGGGCTTCAACTGGACCGCCATCAAGGTGGCGCTGAGCCAAGTGCCGCCGCTCACGTTCCGGGCGATCTGCCTGGGCGCGGGCTCGGGCGTGCTTTTCGCCGTCCTGCGCGCCAGCGGGCAATCCTTGACTGTGCCCAGGCGCCAATGGCCGCGCCTGCTGATGCTCAGCTTCTTCAACATGACCGCCTGGAACGTGCTGGTGGTATTCGGGGTGAAGATGATTCCTTCCGGGCGCGCGGCAATACTCGCCTATACGATGCCGGCGTGGGCGATTCCGCTTTCGGTGTGGCTGCTCGGTGAGCGGATGAACGGGCGCCGCGTCACCGGCCTCGCGCTCGGCATGGGCGGCATGGCGCTGCTACTCGGCGAAGGAGCTATCGGCCTCAGATCGGCGCCGCTCGGGTCGCTGCTGGTTCTTTGTGCTGCGTTCACATGGGCGCTCGGCACGGTGCTGCAGAAGCGCTATCCGATGTCGATGCCGGCGGGAGCTTACTCCGCGTGGATGATGCTGCTCGGCGGCATTCCGATCCTGGCGGGCGCCCTCTCACTGGAGGATCCCGCGCGGCTGCTCTCGGTCAGCCTGTGGCCGGCGCTCGGCGTGCTGTACAACGTCTTGGTCGCGTTCGCGTTCGCGACCTGGGCGTGGATCCGCATCGCCACATCGGTGCCGGTCGCCGTGTCTTCGCTCAGCATGCTGATCATTCCCGTCGTCGGCGTGATCAGCGGTATGCTATTCCTCGGCGAGCGGCCGAGCTGGACCGAGTACGCGGCACTCGTCCTGGTCATCGGTTCGCTGCTCACCGTCGTGCTGCCCTCGCGCAGGATTCCCTAGTCCCGCGCCGTCAGCGCGCGTAGCGCCGCGATGCGCGCGATGTCCCAGTTCGCGACCGCCCATTGCAGCAGTTCGTCCGCGCCGAGACCGGGCGGCGCGTGCTGGCCGAGAAACGAGAGCGCCGCCGCCAGCGATGTGGCGGCCGCACCGGGTTCGACCGGCGGTGCGCCGGACTGCTTGCTCAGCTTTTCGCCCGCGGCATTCACGGCAACGGGAACGTGCAGGTATCGCAGCGTAGGGTAAGCGAGCAGTCGCTGCAGCCAGACCTGGCGCGCTGTGGAATCGAGCAGGTCCGCACCGCGCACCACGTCCGTGACGCCCTGCTCGGCGTCGTCGACCACGACCGCGAGCTGATACGCGATCGGGCCGTCCGCGCGGCGCAGCACGAAGTCCCCGACCTCGCGCTCGAGCGACTGCACGAACTCTCCTTGCACGCGGTCGACGAAGCGCACGGGCTCGGCAGTGGTGCGCACGCGCGTCGCACGCGCGGGCTTTCCGCGCGGCAGGCCGGGACGGCAGGTGCCGGGGTAGATGCGTGCGCCGTCGATAGCGAGCGCAGAGTCGGCGATCTCGCTGCGAGTGCAGCCGCAAGGGTAGATCGCACCGCGCGCGGCGAGGCGCTCCAGCGCCGCCTCGTAGGACGCGATGCGCGTGCTCTGGTACAGCACTGCGCCGTCCCAGTGCAGGCCGAGCGCCTCGAGCTGACGCAGGATGGTGTCGGCTGCGCCGGCCGTCTCGCGCGGCTTGTCGAGGTCTTCGATGCGCAGCAGCCAATGGCCGCGTGCAGCGCGGGCGTCGAGCCAGCTCGCCAGCGCGGCGACGAGCGAGCCGAAGTGCAATGGCCCTGTCGGCGATGGGGCGAAGCGGCCGATGTACGGCATGTGAGCGTATAGTGCCATTTTTCATAGGAGATTCGTGGATGGCGACGGTCGAGCTCGACAAGAAAAACTTCGAGCAGGTTGTGAACGAGAGCCCGATGGTGGTAGTGGATTTCTGGGCGCCGTGGTGCAGCCCCTGCAGGGGCTTCGCCCCGGTGTTCGAGAGCGCTTCCGAGAAGTACGAGGACGTGGTGTTCGGGAAGGTCAATACGGACGTCGAGCAGGAGATCGCCGGGGCGTTCGGCATCCGATCGATACCGACACTGATGGTGTTCCGCGAGAAGGTGCTGTTGTTCCAGCAGGCCGGCGCGTTGCCTGCCTCCGCGCTCGAGCAAGTCATCACGCAGGCCAAGGCGCTCGATATGGCCAAGGTCCATCAGGAAATCGCCGAACGCGAGGCGGCCGAAGCAAAAGAATCCTGAGCGCGGGGTGGCGCGATGATCGAGCTGCGACGCGCGGGGGAACGCGGGCACGCCAATCACGGCTGGCTCGATTCCTTTCACAGCTTCTCATTCGCCGACTACTACGACCCGAGGCACATGGGCTTCGGTAGCCTGCGGGTCATAAACGAGGATCGCATTCAGCCGGGCACGGGGTTCGGCACGCATGGGCATCGGGACATGGAAATCATCAGCTACGTGCTCGAAGGTGCGCTCGCGCACAAGGACTCGATGGGCAATGGCTCGACCATCGTTCCAGGCGACGTGCAGCGCATGAGCGCCGGGACGGGCGTGCGGCACAGCGAGTTCAACCATGAGCAGGCGGGCGTCACGCATTTCCTGCAGATCTGGATCGAGCCGAGCGTGCGCGGGATTGCGCCCGGTTACGAGCAGAAGCACTTCGAGTCCGCCGCGAAGCGCGGCCGCCTTCGGTTGATCGCGTCGCCCGACGGGCGCGAGGGCTCGGTGACGATCCACCAGGACGCGCTCCTGTATGCAGCGCTCATCGACGGCGCCGAGCGTGCGGTGCATAGCCTCGCCGCGGGGCGGCGCGTCTACGTGCATGTCGCGCGCGGCGAAATCTCGGCGAACGCGGAACCGCTGGCGGCCGGCGACGCGCTCAAGGCGAGCGGTATTGCGCAGATCGTCCTCGAGAACGGCAGGCAGGCGGAAGTGCTGCTGTTCGACCTGGCCTAGCGCGCGGGCAGTGGAAGATACGCGCCTCGAGCAAGACTCCTTCGGCACGATAGAGGTTCCTGCGGACAGGCTCTGGGGCGCGCAAACCGAGCGCAGCCGGCGCCTGTTCCGCATTTCCGGAGAGCGCATGCCGCTCGAGGTGATTCACGCGCTGACGCTCGTCAAGCGCGCGGCGGCGAGGGTGAACGGCGGGCTCGGGCTGCTCGACGTGGCAAAGGCCGAGGCGATTGCGCGGGCTGCGGACGAGGTGCTCGCCGGACAGCACGACGAGGAATTTCCCCTGCTCGTTTGGCAGACGGGGTCCGGTACGCAGTCGAACATGAACGTGAACGAGGTGCTGGCCAACCGCGCGTCGGAGCTGCTGGGCGGCGAGCGCGGCGCGAGGCGCCTCGTGCATGCCAACGACGACGTGAACCGGGGTCAGTCCTCGAACGACGTGTTCCCGACCGCGATGCACGTTGCTGCGGCGCGCGCCCTGCGCGAAGCGCTGCTACCGGCGCTCGTGCGGCTGCATGACGCGCTAGTGGCGAAGGCGAATGAGTTCGCGGACATCGTGAAGATCGGGCGTACTCACCTGCAGGACGCGACGCCGCTCACTCTGGGACAGGAGTTCTCCGGCTACGCGGCGCAGCTCGAGCGCACCCGCGAGGCTCTGGTCCAGTCGCTGGCGGGCCTGCAGGAACTGGCGATCGGAGGTACAGCGGTCGGCACCGGCCTGAACGCGCACCCGGAATTCGGCGCGCGTGTCGCGCATGAGATCGCGCGCGCCACCGGGTTGCAGTTCACCTCCGCGGGCAATAAGTTCGCCGCGCTGGCGGGGCACGAGGCGCTGCTGCTCGCGCACGGCGCGCTAAAAACGCTCGCGGCCGCCCTCACGAAGGTCGCGAACGACCTGCGATGGCTCGCGTCCGGGCCGCGCTCGGGACTCGGCGAACTCAGCCTGCCCGAGAACGAGCCCGGCAGCTCGATCATGCCGGGCAAGGTGAATCCGACGCAGGCCGAGGCGCTGACCATGTTGTGCGCTCAGGTGTTCGGCAACGACGTTACGGTCAATTTCGCAGGGGCCTCGGGAAATTTCGAGCTGAACGTGTTCAAGCCCGTGCTGATCTACGATTTCCTGCAAAGCGTCCGCCTGCTGGCCGACGGATGCGCGTCGTTCGACGAGCACTGCGTGCGCGGCATCCAGGCCAACGAGCGCCGCATCGCGGAGCTGGTCGAGCGCTCACTCATGCTCGTCACCGCACTCGCGCCGAGGATCGGCTACGACCGCGCCGCGAAAATCGCCAAGAAAGCGCACCTAGAGGGCACCACGCTGCGCGAGGCCGCGCTCGCCCTCGGCTACGTCAGCGCGCAGGACTTCGATCTGTGGGTGCGCCCCCAGGACATGACGCGCCCGGGTCCGTGAAGGGCTCGGGCAAGGCATTTGAGAATGACGGGCTGCTACACTGCGAGCCGCCATGTCGATCGTCGTCCTCATCTCCGGCCGCGGCAGCAATATGCAGGCATTGCTCGACGCGGGACTGCCCGTCTCGGCGGTCATCAGCAACGTCGCGGACGCGGCAGGACTCGCGATCGCCCGCGCGCGCGGCGTGTCCACGCGCACGGTAGCGCATCGGGATTTCGCCTCGCGCGAGGCCTTCGACGCGGCGCTCGCCGCGGAGATCGATCGCCAAGCGCCTAGGCTGGTCGCGCTCGCCGGCTTCATGCGCGTCCTCACGGCGATGTTCATACGGCGCTACGACGGGCGTCTGGTCAACATCCACCCGTCCCTGCTGCCTTCGTTTCCGGGCCTCGATACGCATGCGCGCGCCCTGGCCGCCGGGGTCAAGGTGCACGGCTGCACCGTGCATTTCGTGACTGAGCAGCTGGACCAAGGTCCGATCATCGCGCAGGCCGCAGTTCCGGTGCGCCCCGACGATACCGTAGCGTCGCTTGCGGCGCGCGTCCTGCGGCAGGAGCACGTCGTCTATCCGCGCGCGCTGCGCTGGTTCCTGGATGGACGGCTTGTCATCGGCGACGGGGTGGTACGCGTTAGAGACAACGATGCGCAACTGGTTTATTCCGATCGCGCTTAGTGTCAGCTTAAGTGCCCACGCGGCGCCGCCGCGGCAGGCCGAGATCGTCTACGACGTGAGCCGCAACGGGACGGCGCTCGCCGAGGTCGTCGAGCAGTTGCGGCACGACGACAAGACTTACAGCATCGACGAGAAGACCAGTGGCGTCGGAATTCTTTCCGTCTACCACAGCGAGCGCACCAGCCGCGGCACGATCGCCCCCGACGGGCTGCGGCCTCTCGAATACACCGATCATCGCCCAATGCGCGATCCGGCGAGCGCCAGCTTCGACTGGACCAAGAAGACGCTCACCATGACGTTCAAGGGACCGCCGCGCGTGCTGCCGATGCCGGCGAACGCGCAGGATCGCCTGTCGGTTGCCTTTACGTTCTCCTTTGCGCCTCCCGGTGCGCAGCCCGTGACGGTGCACTCCGCCGACGGCAAGGGCGTCTCGACCTATACGTACAGGGACGCTGGCCACGAACGCCTCACGACGCCCGCAGGCGTGTTCGCCACGCTCAAGCTCGAGAAGGTCCGGGACGGCCCCGACGACAAGTCCACGGAGCTGTGGCTGGCGACCGACCACGGCAATCTGCCGGTGCGCCTCCTTATTGTGGACAAGGACGGTACGCGCCTCGACCAGGTCGCAAAGCGCCTGAGCATTCCGTGACGCCGCATGCCGGGCAGCTCGCGCACGCCGAAGCGCTTGCCGCCGATTTGCTGCAATTTTCTGGGCCCGCCGATCAGACGGTGTCGCGTTATTTCCGCGCGCACCGTCAGCTCGGTCAGGGCGATCGCGCGTGCATCGCCGAGATCGTCTACGCAGTGCTGCGGCGGCGCCGCTCGCTCGAGGCCGCGGCGGGGTCCGCTGTACCGCGCGCGCTGCTGCTTGCGACGCTCGTGCGCGTGCAGGGAATGTCGGCGCGCGCGCTTCAGCGTGTGCTGCGCGACGGCGAAGCGGCGCTCATTGCACGCGTGCGCGCGGCCAAGGCGGAGCACTGGCCCGCGGCGGTGCGCGCCGACCTCCCCGACTGGCTATGGCAGCGGCTCGCGGCAGAGCACGGGGAGGAGGAGGCGATGCGCATTGCGCAAGGCATGCTCGGCCCGGCGCCGCTCGACCTGCGTGTCAATCTCGCGCGCCTCGAGCGCGCGGCCGCCCTCGCGCAGCTCGCGGCGAGCGGCATCGATGGCGAGGCGACCCCCTACTCGCCGGCCGGCATCCGGCTCGCCGGCAAGCCCGCGGTCAACCGGCACGAGCTCTTCGAACAGGGACTGATCGAGGTCCAGGACGAGGGCAGCCAGCTGCTTGCGTATCTCGTGGCCCCGCGCCGCGGCGAGATGGTCGCCGACTTCTGCGCCGGCGCCGGCGGCAAGACGCTTGCCTTGGCGGCGCTCATGCGTGGCACGGGCCGCATTTACGCCATGGACGTGTCTGCAAGGCGCCTGCAGGCGCTCGCGCCTCGCGCGGTGCGCGCCGGCATTTCGAATGTGCGTCCCCTAGTGCTGACTGGAGAGGGAGACGTGCGCGCCAGGCGCCTGTCGCACAAGATCGATCGCGTGCTGGTCGACGCGCCTTGCAGCGGCTTTGGCACTCTGCGTCGCAACCCCGACCTCAAGTGGCGTCATGGGCCGGATGCGGTGGCCGAGCTTGCGCGCAAGCAGAGCGGAATCTTGAAGGCGGCGGCGCGGCTGGTAAAGCCCGGCGGCCGCCTTGTCTACGCAACCTGCAGCATCCTGCGGGAGGAGAACGATGCAGTCGCCGAGTCCTTTACTGCGGAGCACCCCGAGTTCACGCCGCTCTCCTGCGGTGAGCTGCTTGTCGCGCAGCGCATCGCGCTGGACACCGGTCGTACGCTGCGCCTGTGGCCGCATTGCCACGGCACCGATGGCTTCTACGCCGCCGCGTTCGAGCGTCGCGGCGTCGCTCAATCGTCCGGCCGGTCGCCTTCGGGCGGCGCGTAGCGCGCGTGCAGGTGAACGGGTCGCGCGCGTGCCCGGCGCATGCGGATATTGAGCATCTCGACGCAGACCGAGAATGCCATCGCGAAATAGATGTAGCCTTTCGGCACCTCGTGATCGAATCCTTGCGCGACCAAAGCGACACCGACCACCACCAGGAACGAGAGCGCCAGCATCTTGACGCTCGGATGCCTGGAAACGAACCGACCGATCGGGCCCGCGAAGACCATCATGAGGCCGACCGACGCGATCACCGCCGCGATCATGACCTCGATTTGCTGCACCATCCCCACCGCGGTGATGATCGAATCCAGCGAGAACACCAGGTCGATGACCATGATCTGGGCGATGAGCACGCCGAACGTCGCGCGCGCGGATCCCGTATCGCCACGGTCCTCCTCACCTTCGAGCAGCTGATGGATTTCGAGCGTGCTTTTCCATAGCAGGAATACTCCGCCGCCGATCAGGATCAGGTCGCGGGCAGAGATTTCGGTGCCCAGAACGGTGACCAGCGGCGCGGTCAGCCCGATGATCCAAGCGAGCGCGAGCAGCAGGGCGACGCGCATGAACATCGCCCCGAACAATCCCGCGCGGCGCGCACGCTCGCGCTGCCCGGCCGGAAGACGGTCGACGAGAATCGAAATGAAGATGATATTGTCGATCCCGAGCACCAGCTCGAGCGCCGTGAGGGTCGCAAAGGCGATCCACGCCTGGGGGTTGGTGAGCAATTCGGTCATTTACGTTGTCCAATGTTGATTGCGGCATTCAAGCAGTCCTGTCGGGCTTTCCGCGTGTGCATTTTTTCCTTGTACGACCGGCAGTTAGCGCCTCGCTCGCGGGGCAGGCTGCGATGGCAGATCCTTCCTTGCGGCAGGGATGGATTCGCGTAGAATGACGCCCGCCTGACACCCATAATTACTATTACATCATTCTCCTGATGATCTTCTCCGGATCCATTGATCTGCCTTGGTGGGGCTATGTGCTGGTCGCGCTCGGCCTCACGCATATCACGATCGCGTCGGTGACCATCTTCCTGCACCGGCACCAGGCCCATCGTGCGCTCGACCTGCATCCGCTGGTTTCGCACTTCTTCCGCTTCTGGCTCTGGCTCACGACCGGCATGATCACCAAGGAGTGGGCCGCCATCCACCGCAAGCACCACGCCAAGTGCGAGACACCGGACGACCCGCACAGCCCGCAGGTGCTTGGCATCAACCGCGTGCTTTGGGGCGGGGTGTTCCTCTACGTGAAGGAATCTCACAACCCCGAGACAATGGAACGCTACGGGCACGGCACTCCGAACGACTGGATCGAGCGCAATCTCTATTCCAAGTTCGCGGTCGTCGGCCTGACGCTCATGGGTGCGACGAACATCTTGCTATTCGGCCTGGTGCCCGGCGCTCTCATCCTGATCACCCAGATCGTGTGGATACCGTTCTGGGCGGCGGGTGTCATCAACGGCCTTGGCCACTATTTCGGGTATCGGAACTACGACTGCGCCGATGCCAGCACCAACATCTTGCCGCTGGGGATCCTCATCGGCGGCGAGGAGCTGCACAACAACCACCATGCGTTCGCCTCGTCGGCCAAGCTCTCCACCAAGTGGTATGAGTTCGACATCGGCTGGATGTACATCCGCATTCTGGAGGCGCTCGGCCTGGCGAGCGTTAAGAAGGTAGCGCCGAAGCCGCGCTTCGCTGCTCCGAAGCCCTCGGCAGACTTCGATACGCTGCACGCGGTGATCGCGAACCGCTACGACGTCCTCTCCCGCTACGCGAAATCTATCAAGCTGACCTACCATGCCGAGCTCGAGCGGCTCGCGCACTGGTCACCCAAGGAAGCCGCCGCGCTCAAATCGCTGAGGCGAGCGCTGCTGCGCGTCCAGGAGCTCTCGGAGCACGAGCGAGTGCGTCTCGCCGAGGCGCTGAAGAATTCGCGCGCGCTGGCGACGCTGGTGGCGATGCGCCACGAGCTGGCGGCGATTTGGGAGCGCTCGAGCGCGTCCAAGGAGCAGCTCCTGCGGCAGTTGCAGGACTGGTGCCGCCGGGCCGAGACGAGCGGGATTGTCCCGCTGCAGGACTTTTCGCGCCGCCTGCGCTGCTACGCCTAGGCCGATCACGCACGAAAAAAAAGCCCGCTCAGGCGGGCTTTTTTGTTGCTACGCAGTGCTCGCGCTACTTGAGCTTTCCTTCCTTGTAGAGCACGTGCTTGCGCGCCTTCGGATCGTACTTCTTGATTTCGAGCTTGTCCGGCGTAGTGCGTTTGTTCTTCGTGGTGGTGTAGAAGTGGCCGGTTCCGGCCGTCGATTCGAGCTTGATTTTTTCGCGCATGATTGGATCCCGTTAAGCCTTCGGTGCAGACTTGGGCTGCGCGACCTCCGCCTTCGCCTTGGCCTTGGCGCGCACCTCGGCTAGCACCGCGTCGATGCCGAGCTTGTCGATGCGGCGCAGTCCGGCCGTCGAGACGCGCAGGCGCACCCAGCGGTTTTCGCTTTCGACCCAGAAGCGCCGGTAGTGCAGGTTGGGCTGGAATACACGGTGCGTCTTGTTGTTGGCGTGGGAAACGAGGTTGCCCTTCATCGGCTTTTTGCCGGTGACGTCGCAGACTCGGGACATGGAAGAGGCTCCGCCAAAAGAATGAAATTATACGCGAATAATCAGTGGCTTTTCAAGGATTAGAGCAGTCCGCGCTCGGCGAAGGAGAGCGTCTGCCGGCCGGCGACGATGAAATGGTCGAGTACCTTCACCTCCACTAGTGCAAGCGCGTCCTTCAGGCTGCGCGTGAGCAGTTCGTCCGCCTGGCTGGGCTGCGCGACGCCGGACGGATGGTTGTGCGCGAAGATCACTGCGGCCGCGTTGGCGCGCAGGGCAGCCTTGACCACCTCGCGAGGATAAACGCTCGTCTGCGTGAGCGTGCCGCGGAACAGCTCTTCGGCGCTCAGCACTCGATGCTGGGCGTCCACGAACAATGCGAGAAATACTTCATGCTCCCTGCTGCCGAGGGCGAGCTGCAGGTAATCGCGCACCGCACTCGGCGAATTGAGCGGCGCGCCGCTGCGCAGTTGCTCGCCCAGGCAGCGGCGCGCCAGCTCGAGCACGGCGGAGAGCTGCGCGACTTTTGCGCTGCCGAGGCCTTTTACGCGCCAGAGCGCGGTGCGGTCGGCGGACAGCAGGCCGTTCAGTCCGCCGCAGACGCCGATCAGCTCGCGCGCCAGCTCGATAGCGTTCTTGCCAGCGATTCCCGTGCGCAGGAACAGCGCCACCAGCTCCGCATCGGAAAGTGCGGCCGGGCCCTGCGCCAGCAGCCTTTCGCGCGGACGCTGTTCCGTCGGCCAGTCCGTGATCGCCATGCGGACTCCCTTGAATTCACCTAGAATTCCCTTCCCTTCAACGCGCTGGCGCCCGGCCGGATGACATCCATCAAGGGAAAGAAGATCCTTCTCGGCATAGCGGGCGGAATCGCCGCGTACAAAGCCGCCGAGCTCGCGCGTCTTCTGGTCAAGGCCGGAGTCGACGTTCGGGTCGCCATGAGCGAGGCGGCTACGCGCTTCATCGGCCCGGCGAGCATGCAGGCGCTAACCGGGCAGCCGGTGTGGACGGACCTGTGGGATCCGCGTGTCCCGGACAATATGGGGCACATCGAACTCTCGCGCGACCGCGAGCTGATCGTGGTTGCGCCGGCTTCCGCCGATTTCATCGCCAAGGCGGCGACGGGGCTCGCCGACGACCTGCTCTCGACGGTGGTGCTGGCGCGGCGTTGCCCTCTCATGCTGGCTCCCGCGATGAACGTCGAGATGTGGAAGAACCCAGCTACGCAGCGAAACGTCCTTACCTTACGCGACGACGGCGTCGCAGTCGTCGGGCCGGAGGCGGGCGATCAGGCCTGCGGAGAGACCGGGTTGGGACGCATGCTCGAGCCGGCGTCCCTCGTCGAGGAGATCGAGGCGTTCTTTCAGCCCAAAGTCCTGGCTGGCAAGCGCGTGCTGGTGACCGCAGGTCCGACGCAGGAGCCGATCGATCCGGTGCGTGTCGTTACCAACGCAAGCTCGGGAAAGATGGGCTATGCGGTGGCGCGGGCGGCGCGCGAAGCGGGTGCCCAGGTGACGCTGATTAGCGGTCCCGTCGCGCTGCAGGCCCCCGCGGGCGTAGCCAGGGTGGACGTGCTCACTGCGCAGCAGATGTTCGAGGCCGTCAAGGCCGCGATGGATGTTTGCGATGTGTTCATCTCCGTCGCCGCGGTGGCAGATTATCGCGTGACGAATGCGTCGCAGCAGAAGATGAAGAAGGGGTCCGCACGACCGGCAAGCCTGGAGCTGGAGGAAAACCCGGACATCCTTGCTTGGGTCGCGGGGCGACCCAAGCCGCCGTTCTGCGTCGGCTTCGCGGCGGAGAGCGAAAATCTGGCCGAGCACGCGATGGCGAAGCGCACGAAGAAGAAGGTCCCGCTGCTCGCCGCCAACCTGGCGCAGCACGCGCTCGGCGCGGAGGAGAACGAGATCACCCTGTTCGACGACCATGGCGCGCATGCGCTCGGGCGCGCGCCCAAGATCGAGCTCGCGCGCAAGCTGATTCTTCATATTGCCGGGTTGCTTGCGGCCGGCAAGCGCAGGTAAGACGATGCGCAAACTCGAAATGAAGATCCTCGATCAGAGGATCCACCACGCGATGCCGCACTACGCCACCGCCGGTGCGGCGGGGCTCGATCTGCGCGCCTGCCTCGATGTGCCGCTCACGCTCGAAGCCGGCGACAGCCAGCTCGTCCCTTCGGGCATCGCCATACATCTGGGAGACCCGGGTTACGCGGCGATCGTTCTACCGCGCTCGGGGCTCGGCGCCAAGCATGGCATCGTGCTCGGCAATCTGGTCGGGCTGATCGACTCGGACTACCAGGGCGAGGTGTTCGTGTCGGTGTGGAACCGTGGCAATGCCGCCTTCACCATTCAGCCGATGGACCGCATCGCGCAGCTCGTCGTGGTACCAGTCGCCCAGGTCGAGCTTCACGTCGTCGAGGAGTTCGCAGCCTCAGATAGGGGCGCGGGCGGCTTCGGCAGCACGGGGCACACGTAGAAAACGAAGGCCCCGCCGCAGCGGGGCCTCGAAGATTCCTGCGAATCCGCCGTCAAACCACGGCGGCCGGCTCCTCCTCGATCTTGAGAATGATCTTCTCGGCGTCGTCGACATCTATGGTCACCTTGCCGCCGTGCAGCAGCTTGCCGAACAGCAGTTCGTCGGCCAGTGCGCGCCGGATCGTGTCCTGGATCAAGCGAGCCATGGGGCGGGCGCCCATCAACGGGTCGAAGCCTTTCTTCGCTAGGTATTCCTTTAGCTTTTGCGTGAAGATCGGCTCGACCTTCTTCTCCTGCAGCTGCTCCTCGAGTTGCATCAGGAACTTGTCCACGACGCGCAGGATGATCTCCTGGTCGAGCGCGCGGAACGAGATTGTGGCGTCGAGCCGGTTGCGGAATTCGGGCGTGAACATGCGCTTGATCGCTTCCATCTCGTCGCCGACCTGCTTCGCCACCGCGAAGCCCATCGCGTTCTTCGACAGTTGCTCCGCCCCTGCGTTGGTCGTCATGACGATCACCACGTTGCGGAAGTCGGCCTTTCTCCCGTTATTGTCGGTCAGCGTGCCGTGATCCATGACCTGTAGCAGGATATTGAAGATGTCGGGATGTGCCTTCTCAATCTCGTCGAGCAGCAGCACGGCGTACGGCTTCTTCGTGACCTGCTCAGTTAACAGACCGCCCTGCTCGAAGCCGACGTAGCCAGGGGGCGCGCCGATCAGGCGCGACACCGCATGCCGCTCCATGTACTCGGACATGTCGAAGCGAATCAATTCGATTCCTAGGCAGTAGGCGAGCTGGCGCGCCACCTCGGTCTTGCCGACGCCGGTGGGCCCCGAAAACAGGAAGCAGCCGATCGGTTTTTGCGGGTTGCCGAGGCCCGAGCGCGCCATCTTGATCGCGCTAGAAAGCGCCTCGATCGCCCTGTCCTGGCCGAAGACGACCGCTTTCAGGTCGCGGTCGAGGTTCGCGAGAGCGCTGCGATCGTCGGTGGAAACCGAGCGCGGCGGAATGCGCGCGATCTTGGCGATGATTTCCTCGATCTCCGACTTGCCGATGACCTTTTTCTGCTTGCTCTTCGGCGCGATGCGCTGCGCCGCCCCGGCCTCGTCGATGACGTCGATCGCCTTATCGGGCAGGTGCCGGTCGTTGATGTAGCGCGCCGAAAGCTCCGCCGCGGTGCTCAATGCGTTTGCCGTGTACTTGACGCTGTGGTGCGCCTCGAAGCGTGTCTTCAGACCCTTGAGGATCTCTACGGTCTCCTCGACCGAAGGCTCGATCACGTCGATCTTCTGGAAGCGCCTCGATAGCGCGTGATCTTTCTCGAACACGCCGCGGTACTCGTTGTATGTCGTGGCGCCGATGCACTTCAGCTGGCCGGTCGACAGCACCGGCTTGAGCAGATTCGACGCGTCGAGCGTGCCTCCGGACGCCGCGCCCGCGCCGATCACAGTGTGGATTTCGTCGATGAACAGGATCGCGTTGGGGTTATCGACGAGCTGCTTGAGGACCGCTTTTAGGCGCTGTTCGAAATCTCCCCGATATTTCGTGCCCGCGAGCAGAGCGCCCATGTCGAGCGCGTACACGGTGCACTTGGACAGCAGATCGGGCACCGTATCCTCGACGATGCGCCGCGCGAGTCCTTCAGCGATGGCCGTCTTTCCGACGCCCGCCTCGCCAACCAGCAGCGGATTGTTCTTGCGCCGCCGGCAAAGGGTCTGAATGACTCGCTCCAGCTCCTTGTCGCGCCCAATGAGCGGATCGATCTTGCCCGCGAGCGCCAGCGCATTCAGGTTCTGCGTGTAGTTGTCCAGCGGGCTGTTGGCAGTCTCGGCCTGCCCTTCCTGGTCGGCATCCTGCTCGGCCTTGCCAGCATGTGGCTGCGGGGTCTTGGTGATGCCGTGCGATATGTAATTGACCACGTCCAGCCGTGCGATGCCCTGCTGCTGGAGGAAGTACACCGCATGCGAGTCTTTCTCGCCGAAGATGGCAACGAGGACATTGGCGCCCGTCACTTCCTTCTTGCCAGACGATTGTACGTGCAGGATCGCGCGCTGGATGACGCGCTGGAAGCCGAGCGTCGGCTGGGTGTCGGTTTCGCTCTCGGTCGGCAGCACCGGAACGTTGTCGCGCAGGAATCCGCTGAGGTTGCGGCGCAGCTCGTCGATGTTGCCGCCGCAGGCACGCAACACCCGCGCCGCGCTCGGGTTGTCGAGCAGCGCGAACAGCAGATGCTCCACGGTGATGTACTCGTGGCGCTTCTCACGGGCCGCCTGGAAGGCGCTGTTGAGAGAATACTCAAGTTCCTGGGACAACATGGTCGTACCTCCCCGAACGGTCCGTTCGGTTACCGCATTGCAAAGTCTACGCCAACTCGACGTCCGTAGCCTTATTCGGGTTCCATGGTGCACTGCAGGGGATGCTGTTGCTCCTGGGCGGACAGCATCACCTGCCGAACCTTGGTCTCCGCGACATCACGGGCAAACACCCCGCACACCCCCATGCCCTTGGTGTGAACCTGCAGCATGATCCGGGTGGCCTCCTCCCGGTTCTTGTGGAAGAACCGTTCGAGCACCCGCACCACGAATTCCATAGGCGTATAATCGTCATTCAACAAAATAACTTTATAGAGCG
>DASPRX010000043.1:0-2552 GCA_035624235.1 Burkholderiales bacterium
TGCCACAGCATCGGCTTGCCGGCGAGCGGCAGGAACTGCTTGGGCGTCTCCCCCGCGATTCTCGTTCCCGCTCCGGCGGCGGGGATCAGCGCAAACAGGCTCAAAACAAAAGTTCCGAAAATTCAAGCCGGTATAATTGCATGCGGCGTCCACCCGGACAAGCCGCCGCAGTTCATGCACCGAGACGAGCTTTCCCAAGCGCGACCGCGCCGCCGCGTCACCCGGCTCGCCGGCTCGGCCGACGCGCTCGCGCTCGCGCGCCTCGCGCAGGCCGCGCGGCCGCTCGCGGTCGTCACCGCGACGGCGCTCGACGCGCAGCGCCTGGCCGAAGAGATCGCCTGGTTCGCGCCGGGCTTGCGCGTGTGCCTGCTGCCGGACTGGGAGACGCTGCCCTACGACCAGTTCTCGCCGCACCAGGACTTGGTGTCCGAGCGCCTGGCAACGCTGTACCGCATCCAGCAGGGCGACTTCGACATCGCGCTCGCGCCCGCCTGCACCGCGGTCGTGCGCCTCGCGCCGCCAGCGTACTTAGCCGCGCACACGTTCTTCCTGCGCGCCGGCACGCGACTCGACGTCGAGGCGCTGCGCCGCCAGCTCGCCACCGCCGGCTACCAGCACGTCACGCAGGTGGTGGCGCCCGGCGAGTTCTGCTTTCGCGGCGGCATCGTCGACCTTTACCCGATGGGCAGCGCGCTGCCGCTGCGGCTGGACCTGGACGACGACCTGATCGAGACGATCAGGACCTTCGACGCCGACACGCAGCGCGGCCTGTACGCGGTGAACGAGGTGCGCCTACTGCCGGCGCGCGAGTTCCCGCTCGACGAGCCGGCGCGCGCGCGCTTCCGCAGCCGCTTCCGCGAGACCTTCGAGGGCGACCCGTCCAAGAAGAGCCTGTACCGCGACGTCTCGAACGGCGTGGCCGCGGCGGGCATCGAGTATTACCTGCGCCTCTTCTTCGACTCGCTCGCTACGCTGTTCGACTACCTGCCGGCCGCGACGACGCTCGTCCTGCACCACGACGTGCCGGCGGCGGCGGAGCAATTCTGGCGCGACGCGCAGGCGCGCTACCGGCTGCTCGGCAGCGACCCGGAGCGCCCGCTGCTCGCGCCCGCGCAGGTGTTCGTGCCCGCGGAAGAGTTTTTTCTGCACGCGCGCGCCCATGCGCGCATCGACGTCGCGCCCGACGCGCAGCCGGACGCCGCCGGCGAGCCTCTCGCCGCCGCGCCGCTGCCGCCGCTTGCGGTCGAGCGGCGCGCGCAGGATCCGCTCGCCGCGCTGAAGAGCTTCCTCGCCGGCTCGGGACTGCGCGTGCTGCTCGCGGCCGAGTCGCCGGGCCGGCGCGAGACCATGTCGGGGTATCTGGCGGAGTACGGGCTGCGCCCGGACACGGTTTCGAATTTTGAAGATTTTGTCAGAGCGAAAACCCCCTTCGCCCTGACGGTGGCACCGCTCGCGGCGGGCTTCGCGCTGCCGGAGGAAGGCTGGGCGCTGGTGACCGAAGCCGAGCTGTACGCCGGCACCGTGCGGCGCAAGACGCGCGGGCGCGAGAAGCCGACCTCGGTCGAGGGCATGCTGCGCGACCTCTCGGAGCTGAAGACCGGCGACCCGGTGGTGCACGCGCAGCACGGCATCGGCCGCTACCAAGGCCTCGCCGAGCTCGACCTCGGCGACGGCACGAACGAGTTCCTGCTGATCGAGTACGAAGGCGGCGACCGGCTCTACGTGCCGGTGTCGCAGCTCGCGGTGATCAGCCGCTACTCCGGCGCGCAGCCCGAGGCGGCGCCTCTGCACAAGCTCGGCAGCGGCCAGTGGGACAAAGCGAAGGCGCGCGCCGCCAGGCAGGCGCGCGACGCCGCCGCCGCGCTGCTCGCGCTGTACGCGAAGCGCGCCGCGCGTCAGGGCCACCGCTTCGGCCTGAACCAGCACGACCTCGAGGCTTTCGCCGATGGCTTCGGCTTCGAGGAGACGCCCGACCAGGCGCAGGCGATCGACGCGGTGCTGCAGGACATGACCTCGGGCAAGCCGATGGACCGCCTGGTATGCGGCGACGTCGGCTTCGGCAAGACCGAGGTCGCGCTGCGCGCGGCCTTCGTGGCGGTGGCCGACCGCAAGCAGGCGGCGATCCTCTGCCCGACCACGCTGCTCGCCGAGCAGCACTTCCAGACGTTCACGGACCGGTTCGCCGACTGGCCGGTGCGCATTGCGGAGCTTTCGCGCTTTCGCACCTCGAAAGAGTCTTCCCTGATCACCAGGCCCAGGCGCTTGAACCTCACGTCCTTCTGCAGCAGCTTGTGCGTGCCGATGACGACGTCGATCTCGCCCTCCGCGAGCCCTCTGAGGGCGGTGCCCGTCTCCTTGCCGGTGCGGAAGCGCGAGAGCTCGGCGAGCTTCACCGGCCAGTCGGCGAAGCGGTCGGAGAAGGTGTTGAAGTGCTGCTCGGCGAGCAGCGTCGTGGGCGCGAGCACCGCGACCTGCATGCCGTCGGCGACCGCGACGAACGCGGCGCGCAGCGCGACCTCGGTCTTGCCGAAGCCGACGTCGCCGCAGATCAG
>DASPRX010000258.1:0-7037 GCA_035624235.1 Burkholderiales bacterium
AGCGCCTCGTCGCCGAGGTCGGTCACCGGGCCGGCCACGCCTGCGAAGCTTTCGTCGCGCGAACGCGCCACATCCTCGCGCAGCTCGCTCAGCAGCTGCTCGCGCCGGACGCGGACGAGCTTCCTGAACTCTTGTTTCTGCTTGTCGGTCAGTTGCATATGCAAGCTCCCTGTGCCGGACGGTTGCCCGGCGATCGTCTATGGATCGAATCTAGCGGCCGAGGTTCCCCACGGCTTGATCGAGATCAAAATGAGCAGCAGACTGTAAGGAAATGATTCGACCCGTGCAGAGGCGAAACTCAAGATGAGACGCGCGATGAGCCGAAGAATCCTGTGCGGCGTGCTGATTGCCGCGCTCGCAGGCTGCGAAACCCCGCCGACCAAGGAACAGGTCGGCGCGGTCACCGGCGCGGTGATCGGCGGCGCCCTCGGCTCGCAAATCGGCGGCGGCACGGGGACCACGGTGGCGATCATCGTCGGCACGCTCGCCGGCGGCTATCTCGGCAGCCGCATCGGCAAGTCGATGGACGAGCAGGACCGCATGAAGGCGGCGCGGGCGCTCGAGACCGCGCCCACCGGCCAGCCGACCGTCTGGCGCAACCCGGACACCGGTGCGACCTACACGGTCACGCCGACGCGCACCTACCAGGAGGCGGGCGAGCCGTGCCGCGACTTCACCACCAAGGCCGTGATCGACGGCAAGGAGGAGACGGTGACGGGCAGCGCCTGCCGCCAGCCCGACGGCAGCTGGAGGACGAGCTGACATGAAGAAGGCGAAGCGCAAGCGCCGCGCCGCGCGCAAGGACACACCCTCCGCGGGGCCTGTCCCGGAGCGGGAAGCGCCGCGCGCGCCGCGCGAGGCCGACTCGATCGAGGATCCGCTCGAGGACTGGGAGGACGACGAAGACGAGCGCTGGCTGCGCGAGCGCGGCGGCAGCGACATCGAGAAGCCGGACGATCAAACCTAAACAAGGAGCAACTCATGCCGCGCGACATCCCGCAAGTCGGATCCCCGGACCCCGAGCGCAAGAACTCGCCGATCGTCGACGAAGAGGACGAAGAGCTCGATCCGGAGCTCGAGCTCGAGACCGGGGTGTGCTACTTCAACGACGTCGCCTATCCGCTCGGCAGCTACGTGCTGAGCGGCAGCGAGCTGCTGCACTGCGAGGAGCGCGGCGTGTGGGTGCGCAAGGGAGAGCTCGCGCCGGAGTAGCGCTTCCGGCGGCGGCGCTTCAGGTGACCGTGCGCTGCGCGCTGGCGGCGCGGGTGTGCGCGTTCTTCGACCACGCGTACGTCACGCCGTCCGAATCGCTCTTCTTGGCGAGGTACATCGCCCCGTCCGCCGCGCGCATGAGCCCGGGCTCGTCTTGGGCGTGCGCGGGATACAGGCAGGCGCCCACGCTCGCCGCCAGAACCGCGCGGCGATCCCCGACCTCGAGCGGGCTGCGCAGCGCGACGACGATCTTCTGCAGCACCGCTTCCGCAGCGTCGTGGCTGCCCGCCCCCGGCAGTATGACCGCGAACTCGTCGCCGCCGACGCGCGCGACGGTGTCTTCTTCGCGCAGGCACGCGCGCAGCCGGCGCGCGAGTTCCTGCAGCGCGGCGTCTCCGAAGGAATGGCCGAATTCGTCATTCAACGCCTTGAAATCGTCCACGTCGAGGTACAGCAGCGCGAACGCCGTCCGGTGCCGCGCCGCGTGCGCGATCGCGTGCCGCAGCCGGTCGCGGAACACGCCGCGGTTGGCGAGCCCGGTCAGCTCGTCGCGATGCGCCAGGTTCTCGAGGTGCGCCATCTCCAGCACGCGATCCGTCACGTTCCGGCCCACCGACAGGAAATGCGTGAGCACGCCCGCATCATTGAACAGCGGGCGGATGGTCTTTTCCTCGTGATAGGTGCTGCCTTCCTTGCGCCGGTTGACGACCACGCCGCGGTACTCTTTTCCGGCGCGCACCGAAGCCCACATCTCGGCGAAGTGCGCCGCCGGATGCGTGCCAGAGTTCAGGATGCGCGGCGTGCGCCCGACCGCCTCCGCGGCGGCGAAGCCGGTGACGCGCTCGAAGGACGGGTTGACGTACTCTATGACGCCGTCGGTGTCGGTCAGCATCACGACGTCGTCGCTTTGCGCCATCGCCTCGACTACGCACCGCACGCCCTCTGTCGTGGTGCGCTCTTCGCTCGCGTCGCGCAGGCTTACGATGAACAGGCGCGTCGGATCGACCGGCACGTTGGTGAGCGTCGCGTCGATCGCGAACTCGCCGCGCACGACGCTGCGAGCGTCGAGTCGCAGCCACCCGCGGGCGCCCGACCAGGACAGGGCGAGCACGCGGTTCATGCCCGGCGTCGCCGCGCTGAAGCGCAGGCGGGGGATCAGCTCGTTCAGCGGCCGCCCGGCGAGCGTGGTCGCCGGCATGCGAAAGATCGCCTCGGCACCCGGGCTGCAGTAGCGCACCAGGCCGCGCACGTCCACGCCGAGCGTTCCCTCCTCGGCGAGGCCTCCAACGACGCCTTCCGTCGGTGCCGGCAGTTCGCTGTGGGTCCGTTCCATGAGCGCATTCCGAGGGAGGATTGAAGCAGACGCTAGCAAAGCGTCCCGAGGCGCGAAAATCCGAATCGTCACGTAGGTAACCCCACGTATTCCACGTGTCCCACGACGCCTTGGCCGAGAAGAAAGCCCGGAGCGGCTATGCGCCGCCCCGGGATGGGCGCCTAAGGGGAGGGAGGAGATGAATTCCAGCGCCCGAAACGGGAGCGTGTCTGCGAGCGCAATGCAGACAAGCGTTGCCTCAGACGCTAGCAAGGCGCGACCGCGCCGGAAAGTCGCATCAATGCTTAAGTAGGGCTACCTAGTCTCGCTGTCCGACAGGCCACTCGAGAGGCGGGCGAGATCGAGCGTATTGCGCGCGCCGGTCTTTTGCATGATGTGGCCGCGGTGCACCTCCACTGTCCGGTGGCTGATGCCCATGCGGCGTGCGATATCTTTGCTCGAGTGTCCCGCGGCGACGAGCGCCATGATCTCGCGCTCGCGTGGCGTCAGCCGGGCGATGCGCTCGCGCGCCGCGCGCGCGGTAGCCGCTTGCGTGTGCTGCCGGCGCTCCAGTTTCAGCGCCGCGCTTACGCGCTCGAGCAGGATCTTCGCCGATACCGGCTTTTCCAGGAAATCGAAGGCGCCGGCCTTGAGCGTGCGCACGGAAGTCGCGACATCGCCGCGGCCGGTGATGAAGATGATCGGCAACTCGAGGCCGCGCGCCGCGAGCGCCGCCTGCAGCTCGGGCCCGGAGCGGCCGGGCAGGCTCACGTCGAGCAGCAGGCAGCCACGCTTGCCGGGACGAAGCGCCGCCAGAAACGCTTCCGCGCTCGCGAAGGCCTCGACGCGCAGCCTCGCACCCTCGAGCACCTGGGTGAGCGCCTCACGCACCGGCGCCTCGTCGTCGACCAACATGACGGTCCGGCTCATCTGGCGATCGGCAGCGTGAAGTGAAACTTGCCGCCCGGCCCGGGCTCTGCCCAGATGCGACCACCTTGCGCCTCGATGATCGAGCGGCAGATCGACAGGCCCAGCCCTAGACCGTTCGACTTCGTGGTGTAGAGAGGCTCGAACACCCGTTGCGCAATTGCGTTGTCTACTCCCGGCCCGCTGTCCTCGACGCTCACCTGGACACTGTCCTTTCCCTCGCAGCGTACGCGCACGGTCACTTCGCCTTCGTCGCCGACTGCGTCGATCGCGTTCTGCAGGAGGTTTACCAGGACGTGCTCGACCTGGATCGCCGGAGCCACGACGCGCGGCAGTGGCGTGCCGCCCGCGCAATTGAGCCGGATGCATCGCGCGCGCGCAAGCACTTCGACCAGGTTGCACGCGTCGAGCAGCACCGCGTTCAGATCCACGGGGACCTTCTCGTGATGGTCTTTGCCGAGGAACTGGCGCAGATCCTGGATCGAGCGGCCCGCGCGCTCGGCCTGGGCGACGATCTGCTCGAGATTGCGCCGCAGCCGGTCCCCGCCCTCGCCGCGCTGCAACAGGCCGAGGCTTGCTTCGCCGAACCCCGCGATCGCCGCCAGCGGCTGGTTCAGGTCGTGCGCGAGCAGCGAGGCAAGCTCGCCCATCGCATGCAGTCGACGCAGCCGCGCGATCTCGACCTGGCGCTGCTGCAGTTCCTGCTCGGCTTTGCGCTGCTCGGTGACGTCGACACCAGTGCCGACGAGGTACTGCACCGCGCCGGCGGCGTCGAGCAGGCACGTATTCGACCATGCGATCAGGCGTCGCGTGCCGTCGCGGCGCAGCCAATGGTTCTCGTGGCGGTTCGGAAAGCGCCCCTCGAGCAGGTGCTCAAACACCTGCCTCCCGCTCGCGCGCTCCTCGGGCGGGATCACCTCCTCGAAGTACCTCCCGCGTAGCTGCTCGGCGGAAAGTCCTGAGGCTTCCTCGCAGGCTTTGTTCGCGCGCACGACGCGCCCGTTGCGGTCGAGCACCACGATCAAGGCAGCGGCGGCGCCGAGCACGGCGTCCACGAAGCGGGTCTCAGCGTCGAGTTGAGCGGTGCGCTTCGTCACTCGCCGCGCAAGTTGTGCGGCGCGTGCGCGCAGCTTCGCCACATCCTTATCGGGCTTCTTCCCGGTGCTCCTTGCGCGCGGCAAGGAAGCTGCAATCTTCGTTCCTTTCGCGCGCGCCATGGCCCTGTCCGTCCTTCCCCTTTGCCGCCTGCTGACCGGATTGGGCAGGGTACTTCGAACGTGCGACGCATTCAATCGAGCGGCGCACGACGAATGTCAAAGCCTCGTTCTCCTCATGGTATTTAATCCCCGCCCGCGATCGCAGGGTGGTCCGAGGTGCCGGACAGAAAGCACAAGTGCGGCGGCGCGCGCACGCTGCGCGGCCTCTGGCCGCCCAGCCAGAGCTGGGTGCGCGAACGCGCCGTCAATCGACTTTGATGGTGCGGCGCTTCGCCTTCTCGATCTTGGGCAGAGTGAGCTCGAGCACGCCGTCCTTGAGCGCAGCCTTCGCCTTGGACTCGTCCACGTCCGCGGGCAGCGACACCATGCGCGAGAACGAGCCGCGCGAGATCTCGGCGCGGTAGTAGTCGCCCTTCTCTTCCTTTTCTTCCTTCTTCGTCTCGCCCTTGATCGTCACCAAGTTGCCCGAGATCGAGATCTCGATGTCCTCCTTCTTCACCGAAGGAACCTCGGCGCGCACCACGACTTCCTCATCGCGGTCGATCACGTCGACCTTCGGCATCGTGATCTCGAATTCCGGGAACGCGAGCCAGTCGCGCCGGAACGGGCGCATCCAGCCGCGTCCGAGGAACTCGTCGAACATGCGGTCGAAGCCCTCGAAGGGGCTCAGCATGCGGCTCGGGGCCTTTTGGATTTCGCCTTTCTTGACCGTCACTTCCTTGCCAGCTTCAGCCATGATCAGCCTCCTGCAAATGTCTCGATGAAGAACCTGCCGGAGCGCGTCCGGCGTCGCTGCAAATGATCGCGCGCGACGAAAGGACGGTATTGATTTAGCTCAAGGACTTGATTTCCATCAACCACCTCTCGCGACTGAGGCTTACCTTGGGCGACACGGAGAGTTGCGCACGCTGAGCCATGGGGCTACGGGTCGAATGCTATGCGGGCCATCGCGGCGAGCAGGAGCCGAGCGGCTTCACGCTCGGCGAGCGCCGCCTGGAGGTGCTGGAGATCGTCGACCGCTGGCTCGAGCCCGGGCGGCGCTGGTTCAAGTGCCGCGCGAGCGACGGCAACAGCTACATCCTGCGGCACGACGAGCAAAGCGGCGAATGGGACCTTGCCGCGTTCACGCGCACGGGTTGATCTGCCTGACGCGCCGATTGATCACGGTCAAACTGCAGTCACACCGCTGCGCCATCATCGACGATGCAACCGAAGGAGGATGCCATGCCGACACCCGAGATCGTGACGTCCAGATCCGCCAAATCCAAGCCTGCCGAAGCGCAGAAGGCCGCCGTCCGCAAGGGCGATTCAGGGGCCGCGCTGTCGGACGAGGAACTGCACATGCTGATCGCCCAGGCCGCTTACCGGCTCGCGCAGCAGCGCTCGTTCGCCCCCGGGCACGAGCTCGACGACTGGCTCGCAGCCGAGGCCGAGGTCAAGCAGTCGATCGGTCTGTCCTAGGACTGCAGCTCCTGCAGCGTGCGCAGGAAGCTGATCACGTCGTCGCGACTGAGCATTCCGACGACGCGGTCGTCCGCGACGACCGGGAGCTGATTGACGCCGTCGCGGTCCATGAGCTGCAGCGCCGCGACGAGCGGCGTGTCCGGCGCGACGCGGCGCAGCTCGTCGAGCGGCAGCATGACCTGCGCAACGCTGGCCGTGCCCCACTCGGCGCGCGGCACGCGCTTCACCTGGTGCAGCGTCACCAGCCCGAGCGTGCGCGCGCCGCGGTTGACGAGAAAGCAGCGCTCGCCCTGTGCGAGCACGTGCTCGTCCACCAGCCGCTGCAGCGTGAGGTCTTCGGCGACCGCCGCGCACCGGCCGCCCATCGCCTGCGCCACCGTGCGGCCGGCGAGCAGGTTCTGCACGGCGCTCTGCATGATCTGCGCGCTCGCCGCGCTCTCCAGGAACCAGCCGATGAAGGCGAGCCACAAGCCGCCCAGGTTGCCCGATAGCACCTGCCACAGGCCGAGCAGAATGAAGGCGAAGCCGAATCCCCGCCCGACGTTCGCGGCGAGCAGCGTGGCGCGCCGCAGGTCGCGCGTGACCGCCCAGACGGCGGCGCGCAGCACGCGCCCGCCGTCCAGGGGGTAGCCGGGAACGAGGTTGAACAGCCCCACCAGCAGGTTCATGAGCGCGAGGTAGCGCGCCATGCCGAGCAACGGCTCGGCGCCCGCGACGAGCGGCTGCAGCGCGTAGAACGCGACCGCGAGCGCGAAGCTCACGAGCGGCCCGGCGATCGCGATGCGCAGCTCCGCCTTCGCGCTCGGCGGCTCGCCGCCGATCTGCGCCACGCCGCCGAACACGAGCAGCGTGATGCTGCGCACCGGCACCTTGTAGCGCAGCGCGACGACGGAATGGCCGAGCTC
>DASPRX010000023.1:0-3217 GCA_035624235.1 Burkholderiales bacterium
AGGTTGCGCTCGCCACCCTCGGCGTGGCGCTGCCGTCGATCGTGTTCACGCTGTCGCCGGCGATCCTGGCGGAGATCACGCCGAGCTCCCAGCGCGGCGCGATCCTCGCGATCAATAGCGCCGTCGGAACCTCGGCCGGGGTGATCGCTCCCTACGTGATGGGCAGCGTGATCCAGGGCGCCCCGTCCGCCGCGGCAGGCTACAGCGAAGGATTCCTGATCTGTGGAATGGTGATGGTCGTCGGCGGGCTGATCGGCCTCGCCTTTCTGCGTCCGGAGAACCAAAGAGCCCGCTATTCGGCGCTGCGCGACCTCATTTCTCCGCAAGCGAGCGCAAGCTGAGCCGGCCCGGTCCAGTAGCGGACCGCTTCCGCGCGCTGCGCTCCAGCGCGCCATTTTGGTCGCTGCGCGTGCACGAGCAGGCGAGCGAGACGCTCGCCGTGCGCCAGGATACGGTCGAGCCGCCGCGCCTCGCGCTCGAGCGCGGGGCGATGCTGACCGCGGTGAGCGCGGGCGGCTGCGGCTACTGCGCGACGAGCGACCTGTCGGTCGCCGGGCTGCAGGCGGCGCTCGATCGGGCCGCCACCTGGGCCGAGGCGACGCGCGCGGCGAGCGTGCCCGGCTTCGATCCGCAGAAGATGCCCGTGCCGCGCGGCGCCTACGAGAGCCCCGCGCTCGAGGACAACCCGGGGCGCGGCGCGCTGCTCGACCTGCTCGCGGCCGAATGCCGCGCCGCCAGGATCGGTCCCCGCATCGTCGAGCGCACCGCGGCGCTATCGATCGTCGACGAGCAGCGGCTGTACTTCACCAACACGGGCGGCGAGCTGCGCCAGCGCTTCCGCTCGGTGCTGCCGCAGCTGAGCGTCACGGCGGCCGAGGGCGCCCAGGCGCAGACGAGGAGCCTCGAGCACGCGGAGCAGGGCGGCTTCGAGCTGATCGCGCGCGCCGGGCTCGCCGGCGCGGGCGCACGCATCGCGCACGAGGCGCTCGAGCTGCTCGCCGCGCCCGAGTGCCCCACGGGCCGCATGGACCTGCTGCTGATGCCCGATCAGATGATGCTGCAGATCCACGAGTCGATCGGACATCCGCTCGAGCTCGACCGCATCCTCGGCGACGAGCGCAACTACGCCGGCACGAGCTTCGTGACGCCCGGGATGTTCGGCTCGTACCGCTACGGCTCGGAGCTGCTGAACGTCAGCTTCGACCCGACGGTCGCGGGCGAGCTGGCGAGCTACGCCTTCGACGACGAGGGAGCCCCGGCGAAGAAAGTGTTCCTGATCCGGGACGGAATCCTGGTCGCCCCGCTCGGCGGAACGCTGTCGCAGCTGCGCGCCGGGCTGTCCGGCACCGCAAACGCGCGAGCGAGCGGCTGGAACCGGCCGCCGATCGACCGCATGGCGAACCTGAACGTCGAGTCGGGCGCGAGCGCGCTCGCCGAGATGATCGGCTCGATTCGGCGCGGCGTGCTGATGCGCACCAACCGCTCGTGGTCGATCGACGACGCGCGCAACAAGTTCCAGTTCGGCTGCGAGTGGGGCGAGCTGATCGAGGACGGCCGCGTCGCTGGCGTGGTCAGGAACCCGAACTACCGCGGCATGTCCGCGAGCTTTTGGCGCAGCCTCAGGATGGTCGGCGATCGGAGCACCTTCGAGGTGCACGGCACGCTGTACTGCGGCAAAGGCGAGCCGAACCAGGCGATCCATTGCGGGCACGCCGCGCCGGCCTGCGTGTTCGCCGGCGTCGACGTGTTCGGCGGCGAGGGCGCGTGAGGCGCGCCGCGCGGCTAGCCTGTGACGAGCGCGAGCAGGCCGAGCGCGGCGCAGATTGCGGCCGCCGTGCGCTGCAGCGGGCGCATCGGAATGCGTTCGGCGAGCCGCTCGCCGACGAGCACCGCCGGGACGTTCGCGAGCATCATGCCGAGCGTCGTGCCCGCCACCACGGGCGCGAAGGTCGCGTAGCGCGCGGCGAGCAGCACGGTTGCGACCTGCGTCTTGTCCCCCATCTCGGCGAGGAAGAAGGCGATCACGGTGGTGGCGAAGACTCCCGCGCCGGGCAGCGCGCGCGCCTCGGCGCTAGGCCGGTCGGGCACCAGCATCCATGCCGCCATGGCGAAGAACGAGCCCGCTACGACCCAGCGCACCACCGCGCGGCTCGCGATCTGCGGAAACCAGTCGCCCAGCGCGCCGGCGAGCGCGTGATTGGCGAGCGTCGCGACGAGAATGCCGGCGATGATCGGCCACGGACGGCGATAGCGCGCCGCCAGCATGAACGACAACAGCTGGGTCTTGTCGCCCATCTCCGCGAGGGCGACCAGCCCGGTCGAGACGAGGAAGCTTTGCAATGAGCGCGCGATTATAGGGCAAGGCATGCCGGACGGTGACCATCAAAGAGAGCGCTTCTTCGCGCTCGCCGGGCGCCTCGCGTCGCGCCTGTGCGCGGGCGAGATGCTGCTGCTCAACCTCGCCGCCGAGCGCTCGGACTTCGTGCGCTTCAACCACGGCAAAGTGCGCCAGGCGGGCAGCGTCGAGCAGCGCGCGCTCGCGCTGCGCCTGGTGCGCGCGCAGCGCCAGGCCGCGGCGAGCCTGCAGCTCGCCGGCGCCAAGGAGGACTTCGCGCTCGCCGAGGACGGCCTCGCGCGGCTGCGCCAGGCGCTCGACGGTCTGCCGGAGGATCCGTGGCTGCTGGTGAACGAGACGCCGAGCTCGAGCGAAAGCCTGCGCCGCGGCGCGCTGCCGGCGGCCGAGCACGTCGTCGCCCGGATCGTCGGCGCGGCGCGCGGTCGCGACCTCGTCGGCCTGTACGCCGCGGGGACGCAGTATCGCGGCTTCGCCAACTCGCTCGGCCAGCGCAACTGGCACGAGGCCGACAGCTTCAATTTCGACTGGAGCCTGCACGGCAAGGAAGGCCGCGCGGTGAAATCGGGCTACGCGGGCACGGAATGGAACGAACGAGTCCTCGAGGAACGCATTGAATCCGCGTCCGAGCAGCTCGCCCTTCTCGAAACGCCCGAGAAGACCCTGGCGCCGGGCGAGTACCGCGCGTACCTCGCGCCGCGCGCGCTGGAGGAACTGACGGGCATGCTGTGCTGGGGCGGCTTCTCGGCGCGCGCGCGGGCGACGCGCCAGAGTCCGCTGCTCGGCATGCAGGAGGGGCGCAGCCTCTCGCCGAAGGTCACGCTCATCGAGAACACCGCAGAGGGCGTCGCGCCCGGCTTCCAG
>DASPRX010000022.1:0-7796 GCA_035624235.1 Burkholderiales bacterium
GGTGTTTCCCGGCGTCCGCGTCTAGAGCTCAGCGCAGCTCGGCGACGAAGCAGGCGCCGCCGCCCTCGCGCGGCAGGCAGCGCGCTTCGCCACCGTGCCGGCGCGCGATCTGGCGCACGAGCGCGAGCCCGAGGCCCGCGCCGCTCTCGCCCGCGGCGTGGCGGAAGAACGGCTCGAACACCTGCTCGCGCTCGCCTTCCGGGACGCCGGGACCGTGGTCGCAGACCGACAGCTCCGCGCCGGCGGCGCGCCTGCGCACGCGCACTTCGACCGGCGGCGCGCCGTGGCGGCGCGCGTTCTCGAGCAGGTTGCGGATAAGGCGCCTCAGCAGCCGCGGGTCGCCGCGCAGCGCAACCGGCTCGCCCTCGAGCTCAGTGCCTTCGTAGCGCGCGCATTCCTCGGCGGCGAGCGCGAGCAGGTCGACCTCCTCGTCCGCTTCGCGCCCCTCGACCGCGTCCAGGCGGCTCGCGAGCAGGATTTCGTCGATCAGCTGGTCGAGCTCGGCGATGTCGCGCTCGAGCTGTGCCTTTCTCTTCGGCTCGGCACCCTCCTTCATCAGCTCGATCGCCATGCGGATGCGCGTGAGCGGCGTGCGCAGCTCGTGCGAGGCGTTGGCGAGCAGCGCCTTGTGCGCGCCGACCAGAGCCTCGATTCGCGTCGCGGCACGGTTGAAGCTTTGCGCCAGGCGCGCCACCTCGTCGCCGCCTTCGACGGCGACGCGCGCTGCGAGGTCGCCCGAACCGAGCGACTCGACGCCCGCCTGCAGCTTCTCGAGCCGCCGCGTCAGGCGCCGCACCACCGGATAGGCGCCGACGCCGACGCCGACCGCGACGAGCGCGAGCGTCAGGAACAGCCGCCAGGGCGGATGCGGGCGGCTGCGCGCGGGCCCCGCCACCAGCCAGCGGCCGTCGGCGAGCTCGATGCCCGGGCCGGCGCGGCGCAAGGGGCGCCCGACGAAGGCGATCGGCTCGCGATTCGCGTCGAGCAGCGCCACGTCGGCGTGCAGCTCGGCGGCGAGGCGCTCCAGCGCCGCCTGCTGCTCGGCGCGCGGAGCGTCCGCGGGCGGCAGCGCGTCCTGCGGCAGCCGCTCGAGCGCCTCGTACACCGGACGCGCGAGGCCCGGCTCGACGATCTGGCGCCACAGGAAGCCCGAGGCGAAAGCGAACACGATCAGGCTCGCGAGCACCGCGAGGTAGATGCGCAGGTACAGCTTGCGCATCAGTCCTGCGCCTTGGCGAACACGTAGCCCGCGCCGCGCACGGTGACGATGCGGCGCGGCTTCCTGGGATCGTCCTCGATCGCCTGGCGAATGCGCGACACGTGCACGTCGATCGAGCGGTCGAAGGCCTCGAGCGGCTCGCCGCGCAGCGCGTCCATGAGCGCGTCGCGCGACATGACGCGCCCGGCGTTCGCGGCGAGCGCCACGAGCAGCGCGAACTGGTGCGAGGTGAGCGCCTTCTCGGCGCCGTCGACGCGCACCGTACGCGCGCCGCGGTCGATCTCGACGCGCCCGAAGCGCAGCACGTCGCCGCGCGCCGCACCGCCGCGCCGCCGCAGGATCGCGCGCAGGCGCGCCAGCAGCTCGCGCGGCTCGAAGGGCTTGGGCAGGTAATCGTCCGCGCCGATCTCCAGGCCCACCACGCGGTCCATCGCGTCGCCGCGGGCGGTCAGCATGAGCACCGGCACGTCGGACGAGGCGCGCAGCCTGCGGCATACCTCGAGCCCGTCGATGCCAGGCAGCGCGAGATCCAGCACCAGCGCGTCGAACGGCTCGCGCGCGAACCGGGCGAGTCCGTGTTCACCGCTGGCCGCGACCGCGACGCGAAAACCCGCCTGGCCGAGATATTCGGACACCATCTCGGCCAGGCGTGGATCGTCTTCGATCAGCAGGACGTGCGCGGCCACGCGCGCAGTTTACCTATCCGCGGCCGCGCCAGCCGTGCCCGCCGTGCCCGCCGCCGAAGCGGCTGAAGCGCTCGGCGAGCTGCTGCCTTTGCGCAGGAGTGAGCACCTCGGCAACGTCGACCAGCGCCTTGGTGAAGCGAGTGGACATCTGCTCGACGAGCTTGCTGCGCTCCGCGCTCAGCTTTTCGATCGCTGCGCGGTCGATCTTCTCGGCGGTGAACAGCTCACGCTGCTGCCTGCGCAGGTCGCGCATCTTCTGGCGCAGCGGGAACAGGTCCTTGGCCGCGGCCTTCACGATCGGGTCGATCTTCTGCTTCTGCGCGTCGCTCGCGTCCAGCTCGACGTACAGGTGCCCGAGCATGCGATTGACGCGCGCTTCGGCCTGCACGGGATCGGCCGGTCGGTTCATGTAGCCGCGCTCCCGGGGCCCGTCGCCGTCCGCGCCCCGCGCATAGGCATACAGGCCCGTGCCGAGCGCGAGGCCCGCGAGCACGGTGGCGAGCGCCAGCCGCGTGGGGACGCGGCGGCGGTCTTGCGGTCTGGTTTCGTACATGATGGCTCCTTGGTTTGGGGTACGGTGCCAGTGTCGCGGCCGCGCGTAAGGGCCTTTTCTCGGCGCGGTAAAGTTATGTAAATCCACCCGGGAGGCGCCATGAAACGAGAGGAATTCCAGCCGGCGGGGCTGCCCGCCCCGATCAGCCACTACTGCGACGCGGTGCGCTGGGGCGACCTGCTGTTCGTGTCCGGCGTCGCGCCGCTCGACGAGCGCGGCAAGCTGGTCGGCGGCGACGATGCGGCGGCGCAGACGCGCCAGATCTTTCGCAACCTGAAGCTCGTGCTCGAAGCTGCCGGCGCGGACTTCGGCGACGTGCTCAAGGTGACGGTGTTCCTCACCGACGTCGCCGACCGCACCAGGATCAATCCCGTCCGCCAGGAGTACTTCGGCCGCGCGCGCCCGGCGAGCACGCTGATCGGCGTGCGCGAGCTCGCGATTCCCGGCATGAAGGTCGAGATCGAGGCGGTGGTCGGCCTGCGCAGGGAGGCCACATGATGATGAGACGCTCGTTCTTCGCCGCCTCCGCGGCGCTCGGGCTCGCCCAGTTGCCGCGCGCCGCCGCCGCGCAGCGCCCCGCACGGGCGCAACGCCTGTTGATCCAGATCAGCGACTACGACCAGAGGGTGTGGGGGCTTGCGCTCGGCAACGCGCGCAACGTGCGCAACGACCTCGGCCCGGGCAACGTGCAGCTCGAGATCGTCGCTTACGGTCCTGCGATTCACATGCTGGAGGCCGAGTCCGACTGGCGCGACCGCGTCACGCAAGTGCTCGACGAAAGCATCCGCGTCATCGCCTGCGAGAACACCATGGCGACCGTCGGGCTGAAGCGCGACGACATGCTGGGCGGCGTCGACTTCGTCAAGACCGGGCTGGCGCACATCATGCAGCGCGAGCTCGAAGGCTGGGCTTACGCCCGTCCGTGAGGGCGCCGCGCCTCAGGCGCGAATGTACACCCAGCCCTCCTGCATGCGCTTGACGATCTCGTCTAGCGCGGTCGGCGCGACCTGCACGCCGGGCAGCAGCGTCACCGTGGCCCCCTTCTCGCGCAGCCGGTCGGCGGTCTGGTTGCAGGCGATGTAGGTCAGGTTCGGATATGCGGCGCGCAGGCGCTCGAGCCGCGCGGCGTAGGCGGAGGTGTCGGCGCGCAGGATGTCCATGCCGGTGCTGTTGGCGACGATCTCCACCTTGACCGGGCGCCCGGCAGCGCGCGCGTCGTGCAGGTAGTCCTCGACCTCCTGAAGCGCCGGGTCGACCACCTCGCCGCGCGACGAGGCGATGTGCACGAGGATGCGGTCGGCGGCCACCCCGCGCAGCTCGGTGAGGACGCGGCCGGGCGCGAGCGCATCGTGCGCGAGCCATCCTGTCGCCGCGAAAGCGAGCGCGACCGCCGCGACGCGCGCCCAGCGCGCGCGGTCGGGAGCGGACGCCGCGCGTCCCGAATGCACGTCCGCATAGGCGCTCCGGGTCATGTCCTTGAGCGTGCGCAGCTCGCATACGCTGCGCCTGAGCGCCTCGTCGCGGCCCATGCGCTCGACCAGCGCCGTCCAGTCGGCGGCATCGAGCTGCCCGTCGACGAACGCGTTCTGCATCTCCTGCGACACTTCGCGTTCCTGGCTCATCGGATGCTCCTGACCTTGTTGTTCTCCCCGGCCGCAAAATCGATCAGCCGCGCCCGGAGCGCTTCGCGCGCCCGGCACAGGCGGCTCATCACGGTGCCGACCGGCACCTCGAGGATCTCGGCGACCTCGGCGTAGGAAAAGCCCTCCAGGTCGACCAGCGTCACGGCCTGGCGCTGGCCGAGCGGCAGGCGCTCGACCTCGGCGCGCACGCGCGCGGCGACCTGGTTGCTCGCGCTCGCGCCTTCGGGCGTCTCGCCCTGCGCCGGCATCTCCTCGTCGAGCGGCACGAGCGGCCGCGCGCGGCGGAAGTGGTCCTTCAGGCAGTTTGCGAGGATCGCGCACAACCAGCCCTTCAGCCGCTGCGGGTCGTTCAGTTGCCCCGCGCGGTCGAGCGCGCGCAGCAGCGTCTCCTGCACCAGGTCGTCGGCCAGGCCGGCGTCGTGGCACCATGAATAGGCGAGCCGGTACAGCGGCTCGCGCTGCGCCTCGACCCGGCCGCGAAACTGCGCCGACACCCCGAACAGCCCTGTTATCCTCATGCGCGACAAGACGTTTCAGGCGCGTAGTTTATTCCGTGGAATAAATCTGCCGTGGCCGGCGTCTTATAGCCGTCGCGGGCGCCTCGCGCCTTCGCGCATGCTTACTACAAAACCGAGAGGAGAACCCATGAAACAAGTACTTGCAGCGCTCGTACTGCTCGCCGGCCTGGCCGGCATGGCGGCTTCGCCCAGCGCACTGGCCGAGGGCAAGATGGCGATGAGCCACATCGTCATGCAGGTGAGCGACGGCGACCCCATGAAGTGGCAGCTGGCGCTGAACAACGCGGAGAACGTGCAGGAGGCGCTCGGCAAAGACAAGGTCAAGGTCGAGATCGTCGCCTACGGCCCCGGCCTGAACATGCTCAAGGCCGACTCGAAGGTCGCCGCCGGCGTGAACGCGGCGCTCGATCGCAACGTCCAGGTGTCCGCCTGCGGCGTGACGATGAAGAAGATGAACGTCACCAAGGACGACCTGATCGGCGGGGTCACGGTAGTGCCGGGCGGGGTGATCGAGATCATGAAGCGCCAGTCCGAAGGCTGGTCGTACGTACGTCCGTAAGGGGAATCCAGGGATGATGAAGCGAATCCTCGCCAGCCTCGCGCTCGCCGGCGCGCTGGCTGCCGGCGTCCCCCCTGTCGCCCAGGCGAACCCTGCGGCCGAGAGCCACGGCAAGTACCAGCTCGTGATCCAGGTCACCGACGACAACCCCAAGGTCTGGAACCTCGCGCTGAACAACGCCTTCGCGTTCCAGCGCAACGTCGGAAAAGGCAACTCGCAGATCGAGATCGTGGCGATCGGCCCGGGCCTGAACATGCTGAAGAGCGAGTCGAAGGTCCAGGACCGCATCGGCCAGGCGCTCGACCAGAGCATCGACGTCGTCGCCTGCGGCGAAACCATGCACTCGATGAAGGTGACGAAGGACGACCTCATCGGCGGCGTGCGCGTCGTGCCCGGCGGCCTGATCGAGATCGCCGACAAGCAGCGCGCGGGCTGGGTCTACTACCGGCCCTAGGCCGTTTGCGCCGCGAGCGCTTCGGCGCTCAGCAAGATCACCTCGATTTCCTGGGTGATCTCCTCCTGGCGCGAGGCGTTCAGGCGCCGGGCGAGGCGCGCGGCGATTTCGTCCAGGCGCCTGAGCGCCCCTTCCATCTGCTCCAGCCGCCTGCGGTTCTCGGCGATCAGCGACACCGAGAACGCTTCCTGCAGCGACATGAGCAGCGCCTGCTCGAGCAGGCCGGCGAAGAACTCGGACGGCGCGAGCGTGAGGCGCGGCGCATAGGGGCGCGGCCGCGGCGGCCGCTCGGGCAGCGGCAGGGGCGCGATGGTCCGCGTGAGCGGACCCGAGCCGTCCGGATTCTGATACACCGCGTTGACGTGCAGCGGCCCGGGAGGCGCGCTGCGCTGAACGCGCTCGAGCTCCTCCGCCACGCGCTGCAGCACAGCCGGCAGCTCCTCCGCGACGTTCGCGCCGGCGAGCATGCCGCCGCCGTCGGCCTCCTCGAGCCGGTCGGCGAGCCGCGCGCCGACGGCGATCAGCCGCTCGCCGCGCGCGCGCACCGCGCGCGCCTCGGCCTCCAGCGCCTCGTTCAACTCGCCGCAGAAGCCGCGTTCGGATCCGACGACGATGCACACCGTAGCCGCGGGCGCGCCCTCCCCGGGCGGCGGATGAAAGCACAGAAAGTCGGCTGCCGCGCGCTCCATCGTCGCCATCGCGCGGCGCTGGTGCTCGAGCAGGCCGGCGAGCGCGCGCAGCTCCATCAACGCGATGTTCTTCATCGCCGAGAGGATGGCGCGCACCTCGCGCAGGCCTGCGAGCCTGCCGGCGAGCTGGTGGCGCCGGCTCATGCGCGTTCGCCCCCGACCCAGCCGGCCACCGCCGCGCTCCAGGATTCGCGCGCGTCGTCGAGCGACAGCGTGCCCGCGCGCGCGCCGGCGAACAGCTGCTCGAGCGCTGCGTCGAGCGCCTTGTCGTCCAGGCCTTCGAGGCGCCGGTCGTTGAAGGCGACCAGCCAGGCCAGCTGGCACTCCGGCGCCAGCGGCTGTAGCGGCTCCTGCTTCAGCACGCGGCGCAGCAGCCGTCCGCGCGCCAGGCGCGCCTGCAGCCCCGCCTCGAGGCGCGAGCCGAAGCGCGAGAACATCTCCAGCTCGAGGAACTGCAGGTAGTCGAGCTTCATGCTCGCCGCCTCGCGCTTGATGGCCGCGGGCTGCGCCTTGCCGCCGATGCGCGACACCGAGCGGCGCACGTCGATCGCCGGCAGCTGGCCCGCGGCGAACATGCGCCGGTCGAAGTACACCTGCCCGTCGGTGATCGAGATCAGGTTGGTCGGGATGTAGGCGGCGATCTCGCCCTGCTCGGTCTCGACGATCGGCAGCGCCGTCATGCTGCCGCCGCCGTGCGCGGTGTCGAGGCAAGTCGAGCGCTCGAGCAGGCGCGAGTGCAGGAAGAACACGTCCCCCGGGTAGGCCTCGCGCCCGGGCGGCCGCCTGAGCAGCAGCGACAGTTCGCGGTAGATGCGCGCGTGCGTCGACAGGTCGTCGTAGACCACCAGCGTCTGGCGGCCCGCCTCCATCCAGGCCTCGGCGATCGCGCAGCCGGCGAACGGAGCCAGGTACTTGAGCCCTGGCATCGCGGTCGCCTCGGCCACGACGAGCGCGCTGTACTCGAGCGCGCCGCCGGCGCGCAGCGTCTCGATCACCGCGGCGACCGTCGAGCGCTTCTGGCCGATCAGCACGTACACGCAGCTCACCCCGCGCCCTTTTTGCGCGAGCACCGTGTCGAGCGCGAAGCTGGTCTTGCCGGTGCCGTTGTCGCCGATCAGCAGCTGCCGCTGCCCGTGGCCGATCGGGATCATGCTGTCGGCGATGCGGTTGCCGGTGTAAAGGGGCTTGTTGACGAAGTCGCGCGCCAGGATGCGCGGCGACGGCCCCTCGAGCGGGCGGCGCTCCGCGACGCGCGGCCGCGCGCCGCCGTCGAGCGGCCGGCCGAGCGGATCGACCACGCGGCCGAGCAGCCCGTCGCCGACACCGATCGCGAGCCGCTCTCCGGTGAGCGCTGCCGGCGCGTCGGCGCGCAGCCCGCGCGCCTCCTCCAGCAGGATCGCGCCGATGCGCTCCGGCGCGAGGTGAAAGACGAGCGCCGTGCTGCCGTCCTCGGTGCGCAGCAGCTCCTCCATGCC
>DASPRX010000015.1:0-6863 GCA_035624235.1 Burkholderiales bacterium
GCCTCCAACTAGATGCTGTCGGGGAGTGCCGCAGATGACATCACGCGATTTTCACAATCTGATGTGGGGCGAGGCGCTTTCGCTCCTGGAGCAGGCCGAACGCCTGCAGCGTCAGTTCTTTCGCCTGGAGTCGGCGCGCGCGTCGGCGCCGAGCTGGGAGCCGCCGATCGACGTGATCGAGACGGCCGACGCGCTCGTCATCGAGGTGGCGCTGCCCGGCGTGGCGGCGGATGCCGTGACGATCGGTCTCGAGTCGGGCGGAGTGACGATCTCCGCGCTGCGCGCGTTTCCGACTCGCGAGGGCGACGCGCTCATCCGGCGCGTCGAAATTCCCTACGGGCGCTTCGAGCGCCGCATCGCGCTGCCGATGCACGCGCTCGAGCTGGCAGGCAAGACGCTGCGCGACGGCTGTCTCACGCTCCAATTCGCGAAACGCAAGGAGGCTGCATGAACCTCTGGCCGAAATTCCACAAGAGAATGCTCTCCGAGGCGCAAGCGCCGGTGCAGGCCGCGCAACCCAGGCAGCCCGAGCGCGCGGTCAAGCCGCTGCCCGAGGGCGCGCTGGCGCTCGTCCCGATGCGCAACACGGTGCTCTTTCCCGGGATCATCGCGCCGGTCACGATCGGGCGCGAGGCTTCGATCGCCGCGGCGCAGGAGGGCGCGCGCACCGAGCGCCCGATCGGTTTCCTGCTGCAACGCGACCCGGCCAAGGACAAGGTCGGCCCGCAGGACCTGTACTGGGTCGGCACCGCAGGCCAGATTGTGCGCTACGTGACCGCGCCCGAAGGGGCGCACCACCTGGTGGTGCAGGGCCAGGCGCGCTTTCGCGTGCTCGAGTTCCTGGAGGGCTGGCCGTTTTTGGTGGCGCGCGTGGCGATGATCGACGAGGCCGCCGCGGGCGGCTCTGATATCGAGGCGCGCTTCCACCAGCTCAAGACCCAGTCCGCGGAGGCGATCGAGCTGCTGCCGAATGCGCCCGATGGCCTGGCGAACGTGGTGCAGGGCATCGATTCTCCGGGCGCGCTCGCCGACATGGTGGCCAACTTCCTGGACGTGAAGCCGGAAGAAAAGCAGCAGCTGCTCGAGAGCTTCGACCTCAAGACGCGGCTCGACCGCGTACTCGTGCTGCTCGGCGAGCGCATCGGCGTGTTGCGCCTGTCCAAGGAGATCGGCGACCAGACGCGCAAGGCGTTCGACGAGCGTCAGCGCGAGCACGTGCTGCGCGAACAGATGCGCCAAATCCAGAAGGAGCTGGGCGAAACCGAAGACACCGCCGCCGAGATCGAGGAGCTGAATAAGGCGATCGACGAGGCGGGCATGCCCGAGGACGTCGCCAAGCACGCCCACAAGGAATTGAAGCGCCTGCAGCGCATGAGCGAGGGCGGTGGCGAGTCGTCGATGCTGCGCACCTACCTCGAGTGGCTCACCGAGCTGCCGTGGAGGGCGGGCGAGCAGAAGCCGATCGACATCGCCGAGGCGAGGAAGGTGCTGGACGAGGACCACTTCGGCCTGCAGAAGATCAAGCGCCGCATTCTCGAGTACCTCGCGGTGAGGAAGCTCAACCCCGAGGGCAAGAGCCCGATCCTGTGCTTCGTCGGCCCGCCCGGCGTGGGCAAGACCTCGCTCGGCCAGTCGATCGCGCGCGCAACCGGACGCAAGTTCCAGCGCGTGGCGCTCGGCGGCCTGCACGACGAGGCCGAGATCCGCGGCCATCGCAGGACCTACGTCGGCGCGTTGCCGGGCAACATCATCCAGGCGATCCGGCGCGCCGAGTCCCGGACTGCGGTGCTGATGCTGGACGAGATCGACAAGCTTGGCGCCGGCGGCTTCCACGGCGATCCGGCCTCGGCGCTGCTCGAGGTGCTCGATCCGGAGCAGAACTCGAAGTTCCGCGACAACTATCTGGGCGTGGACTTCGATCTGTCGAAGATGCTGTTCATCGCCACCGCCAACGTGCTCGACACGATCCCCGGGCCGCTGCGCGACCGCATGGAGATCATCCAGCTTCCCGGCTATACGGAAGAGGAGAAGCTCGAGATCGCGAAGCGCTACCTGGTGAAGCGCCAGCTCGAGGCGAACGGCCTGAAACCGGCGCAGGCGTCGCTCAGCGATGCGGCGCTCGCCGCGATCGCGCGCGACTACACGCGCGAGGCGGGCGTGCGCAGTCTCGAGCGCGAGATCGGCTCGGTGCTGAGGAACGTCGCGATGCGCATCGCCGAGGGCGAGGCGCAGTCGGTGTCGATCGACGCGTCCGATCTGCACGCGATCCTCGGCGCGCGCCGCTTCGAGAGCGAGGTGGCGCAGATGACCAGCGTGCCGGGGGTGGCCACGGGCCTCGCCTGGACGCCGGTGGGCGGGGACATCCTGTTCATCGAGGCGACGCGCGTGCCCGGCTCGGGCAGGCTGATCCTCACCGGGCAGCTCGGCGACGTGATGAAGGAGTCGGCGCAGGCCGCGCTCACGCTCGCCAAGCGGCTCATCGGCGACCCGATGGAGAAGAGCGACATCCACGTGCACGTGCCGGCGGGCGCGACGCCCAAGGACGGGCCGAGCGCGGGCGTGGCGATGTACCTCGCGCTGGTCTCGCTGCTCACCGGCAGGCCGGTGCGCAGCGACGTCGCGATGACCGGCGAGATCTCGCTCAGGGGCCTCGTGCTGCCGATTGGCGGCGTGAAGGACAAGACGCTCGCCGCGCTGCGCGCGGGCATCCGCACCGTCATGCTGCCGAAGCGGAACGAGAAGGACCTCGAGGACGTGCCGGCCGAGGCGCGCGACAAGCTGCGCTTCGTGTTCCTGGAAAAGGTCGAGGACGCGGTCGCCGAGGCGATCGGCGAGCTGCCGGAGGCGATCCGCAGGCAGGCCGCCTGAGGGCGCGGTAACATCGGGCGGTGCGCTTCGCCCTGCTGTTGCACGTGCTCTCGGTCGTCGTCTGGGTCGGCGGCATGTTCCTCGCCTATGTGGCGGTGCGGCCCGCAGCCGTCGAAACGCTCGAGCCGCCACAACGCCTGCGCCTGTGGGCGGGCATCTTCCGGCGCTTCTTCCGCTGGGTGTGGGCGGCCGTGGCGCTGCTGCTGCTGACTGGCTTCTCCATGATGGGGGAGATGGAGAGGGTGGCCGGCTACGTGCAAACGATGGCCGGCATCGGCATCGTCATGATGGCGATCTTCCTGCACGTGTACTTCGCGCCTTACGGGCGCCTGAAGCGCGCCGTTGCGGCCGAGGACTGGAAGGCGGGCGGTGCGGCACTCGCCCAGATCCGGGTGCTGGTCGGCGTCAACCTGCTGCTCGGCCTCGCCAACGTGGCCGTGGCGCTGCTCGGTTTGGCGGCCGGCTAGGTTGCGGGCCTCAGCGGTCCGCGCGCAGCGCGAGCGGCCGCAGCTCGGGAACCTTCTCGCCGATCTTCGCGCTCAGGAATTCGGCGTCGCGGCGCGAGAGCGCCGGCGTCAACCGGACGCGATACAAAGGCGTTCCGCCCGCGGTCTCGACGCGGGTCACCTCGCAGCCGAAGCCCGCGCGCGTCACCCGCGCGGCCAGCGCGCGCGCATGCGCCTCCTCGCGGAATGCGCCAAGCTGCACGACATAGCCAGGTTGCGGGGGCACGGCAGGCGTTGCCTGCGCGGCCGTTGCCGGTTCCTGTGGCGGGGGACGCGGCTGGTACGCGAGCGAGCGCAGATTCTCCACCGGGTCCTCGATGCCGCCGTCCACCGCGACCACGCTGGCCTCCTCGACCCAGACCGCGTAGAGCGCGTTCGACGATTCGATGAGCTTGCTCGCGCGGCCGATCGAGACTCGGGCGTAGGCGCGCAGCTCGACCGCGCGCGGCAGCGATGCCGCGGCGCTGCTCGCAGGTCCGTTGCCGGCCTCGGCGTAAAAAAGCACGTGCGCCGATTTTCCCGGTGCGATGCGCAGGATTCCCGGGCCGCCGTCCGACCAGCGCGCCACGGGAATGAAGTGCGCCCCCGCAGTGCCTGGTTTGACGCCCGCGTCCGGCGCCAGCTTCACCTCGGCGGACAGCGGCGGCGCGCCGGCCGCGCCGTCCTGCGCGGCATAGCGTACGGCAGTGCCGCGGGGCGGCGCAGGCAGCACGCGCGAAGAGATACCCCACTCCGTGATCACGCAGTCCGGCGCGACGCCCGACGCGTGGTAGACGAAATGGGCATAGAAGGCGGCGGCGTCGGGCGCGTTGCCGCCGCGCCTGAGGACCTCCCACACTTCGACGCCGTGGCCTTCCTGCAGGGCCTGCAGGAGCGGCTTGCCGCTTTGCCGGAGGTCGAGGTACAGGCCCCGGCTGCCGCCGCTACCGCCTGCGGCGCGCGGATCGAACGGCTCCATGCTCAGGCCCACGGTCACCGGCGGCGCGCCCGCCGGTGCGGGCGGCGGCTGCGTGAACACCCGGTAGAGGGCGAGCGCGCCCGCCAGCATCGCGAGCAGCAAAGCGAACGACGCGAGGATGCGTACGCGCAAAGGATGCCTTTCGATCCGCCGCGCCCGGAGCGCGCGCGGCTAGTATATTCAGCTCCGCGCCGTTGATGCGCTCGCGCTCTTCCGCCGGCTTCCCGAAGGCAGAGAGAGGAGGGGGACCAGGCAGAGCGGCGCGAGGATCAGGGCGCGAAGCATGCGGCCAAGCTAGCGCGGTGCCCCGGCCGCTGTCTTGATCCTGGTCAATCCGCCGCTGCTGCCGGCCTAGTCGCGCGCGGGAACGCGCTCGAGCTCGGCGAGCCAGGCCTCGGCGTTGCCGTCGGAGGGCGCGCGCCAGTCGCCGCGCGGCGAGAGCGAGCCGCCGGAGCCGACCTTCGGTCCGTTCGGCAGCGCACTGCGCTTGAACTGGCTGGTCTGAAAGAAGCGCTTGAGGAACACGCCGAGCCACTTGCGGATCTCGGCCAGGCGGTAGCCGCCCTTGCCGCGCCAGGCGTTCCAGGCGAGGAACGCGACTTTCGAGGGCGCGTAGCCAAAGCGCAGCGTGTAGTACAAGTGGAAGTCCTGCAGCGCGTACGGACCGATGACGCTCTCCGTGAGCTGCGCCGGCTGGCCGCGCCGGTCGCCGGGCACGAGCTCGGGGCTGATCTCGGTGGCCAGCACGCGCGCCAGCACGCGGCCGACGGCGCGCTCGAACTGCGCGGACTTCGCCACCCAGCCGATCAGGTAGCGCACCAGCGTCTTGGGCACGCTCGCATTGACCGCGTAGTGCGACATCTGGTCGCCGACGCCGTAGGTGCACCAGCCGAGCGCGAGCTCGGACAGGTCGCCCGTGCCGACGACGATCGCGCCGTGCAGGTTGGCCAGGCGGAAGAGGTGGCTGGTGCGCTCGCCCGCCTGCACGTTCTCGAAGGTGACGTCGTAGACCTTGCGCCCGCGCGCGTAGGGGTGGCCCAGGTCCTTCAGCATCTGCAAGCAGGAGGGCCGTATGTCGATCTCCTCCGCGCTCGCGCCGATCGCGCGCATCAGCGCCCAGGCCTGGCCCTTGGTACGCGAGGTGGTGGCGAAGCCCGGCATGGTATAGGCGAGGATGTTGCGCCGGGGCAGGCCGAGCTGGTCGACCGCGCGCGCGCAAACGAGCAGCGCCTGTGTCGAGTCGAGCCCGCCGGAGACGCCGATCACGAGGCTTTGCGTGCCCGTGGCGCGCATGCGCGTCACCAGGCCCTGCACCTGGATGCGGTACACCTCCTCGCAGCGCGCATCGAGCGTCGCCGGATCGCCCGGAACGTAGGGATAGCGCGCGACCGGGCGCGCGAGCGGTAGCCGGCCGCCGGGTAGCGGGAGCGAGAAGCCGACTTCCCGGAAGCGCGCGATCTCCGCCTTGTGACGCGCGATCGACTGGCCGAAGGAATTCTGCCGCATGCGGTCGGCCTCGAGCCGGTCGAGGTCGATGTCGGCGAAGGTGAGCTGCGGCTCGTCGGCGAAGCGCCGCGACTCGGCGAGCAGGTTGCCGTTCTCCCAGGCCATCGCGTGGCCGTCCCAGGCGAGATCGGTGGTCGACTCGCCCGGCCCGGCGGCGCTGTACAGGTAGGCGGCGACGCAGCGCGCGGACTGGTTCGCGGCGAGCTGGCGCCGGTACTCGTGCTTGCCGATGACCACGTTCGAAGCGGAAAGATTTGCGATCAGCGTCGCGCCGGCTAGCGCGGCGAAGGTCGACGGCGGCGCCGGAACCCACAGGTCCTCGCAGATCTCGGCATACAGTTTGAGCCGCGGCTGCTCGTCGAGCCGGAAGACGAGGTCGGTGCCGAACGGCGCGCGCTGCCCCGCGAGCGTGATCTCGCGCCGCGGGCAGGTCTCGCCCGGCGTGAACTGGCGAAGCTCGTAGAACTCGCGGTAGTTCGGCAGGTAGCTCTTGGGCGCCACGCCCACCAGGCGGCCACGGCAGACGAGCGCCGCGCAGTTGAAGAGCAGACCGTCCACCTGCGCTGGCAGACCGACCAGCGCGGCGAGCGGCAGGGCGCGCGTCGCGCGCATCAGCTCGGCGAGCGCCGCTTCTGCCGCCGCAAGCAGCGCCTGCTGGTGGAACAGGTCCTCGCAACTGTAGGCGGACAGTCCGAGCTCCGGGAACACGGCGAGCAGCGCCTTGTCGCGCGCCGCCCGGCGCATGAGCTCGGCCGTGCCGTGCGCGTTGAACAGCGGATCGCCGACGCGCAGCGTGGGCGTCGCGAGCGCGACTCGCACGAAGCCGTGCCGGTAGAGGTTGAAGAAGTCTTCGCGGGTCGCCATGGCCGCATTTTAGCGCAGATAGACTATGGTATCATATGCCATATGCTTCTGCAGGAGAAGGTGCTGCTCGCTGACGGCACGCTGCTCGAAGTCGAGCTCGCTGCCGGCGGCGCCTACCGCCTGCGCTACGGCGCGCTGGTCGAGTACGCGGACGGCCGGCG
>DASPRX010000006.1:0-4741 GCA_035624235.1 Burkholderiales bacterium
GAGCTCACCGCGCGCGTGATCGCCGAGAAGCAGGGGCCGGTGGGCTGGCTGGTGTTCAACAACCCCGAGCGCAGGAATGCGGTCTCGCTCGACATGTGGGAGGCGATTCCGCGCGTGCTCGACCGTTTCGAAGCTGATCCCGAGCTGCGCCTGATCGTGCTCGCCGGAGCCGGCGACAAGGCGTTCGTCTCCGGCGCCGACATCTCGCAGTTCGAAAGCCAGCGCTCGGGCGCGGACGCGGTGCAGCGCTACGAGGAGATTGCCGAGGGCGCGCAACTGCGCCTGCAGAACTGCGACAAGCCGGTGCTGGCGATGATACGCGGCTACTGCCTGGGCGCCGGCGTCAACATCGCGCTCACCTGCGACCTGAGGATCGCAGCCGACGACGCGCGCTTCGGCATTCCCGCGGCGCGGATGGGCCTCGGCTACCGCGTTTCCTCGACCAAGAACCTTGTCGACACGATCGGCCCGGCGAACACGCGCGAGATGCTGATCACGGCGCGGCAGCTCGGCGCCGCCGAGGCGCAGCGCATCGGGCTGGTGCAGCGCGTGGTGCCCGCGGCCGCGCTCGAGGCCGAGCTGCTCGAAACCTGCGCCGGCGTGTCGGCCAATGCGCCGCTCACCATGCGCACCGCCAAGCGCATCGTGCGCGAGCTGCTGAAGCCGGCCGGCTCGTTCGACGAGGCGGCGTGCAAAGCCTTGGTCAGGGAGTGCTTCGAGAGCAGCGACTACAAGGAAGGGCGGCGCGCGTTCATGGAGAAGCGCACGCCCGCGTTCAAGGGCAGCTAGAGCCTGACGACGATCTTGCCGAGCTGGGCGTCGGATTCCATGTACGCCTTGGCCGCCGGCAGCGCGTCGAAATCGAACACGCGGTCGATGAGCGGCACGATGCGCCCGTCGGCGATCGACGGCAGGAGGTCCGCGGCGAAGCCGCGCACCGTCGCGGCGCGCTCGGCGGCGCTGCGCAGCTTGTTCGACACGCCGAACAGCACCAGGCGCCTGGCGTGCAGCGCCTCGAGGTCGATCTCGCTCTTCAGCACGCCGTCCAGGTAGCCCACCGTCGCGAGCCGCCCCTCGTAGGCGAGCGCGCGCACGCATTCCGCAAACACGCTGCCGCCCACGGTGTTGACCACCAGGTTGGCGCCTTTGCCGCCGGTCGCCTGCATCACCGGCGCGCAAAAATCGCCCTTGCGCGTCGCGAGGCCGAGGTCCAGGCCGAGGGCCTTCAGGCGCTCGAGCTTCTGCGCGGAGCCCGAGGTGCCGATCACCTTCGCGCCGAGCGCCTTGCCGGCCTGCAGCGCGGCGACGCCGACGCCCGACGAGACGCCCGTGACCAGCAGCCACTCGCCCGCGGCGAGGCGCCCCTGGCCGATCAGCATGTCGTGCACCACCATGAACACGAGCGGCACCGCCGCCGCGTGCTCCCAGTCGAGCCGCGCGGGCACGGGAAGCGCCTCGCGCGCGTCCATCAGCGTGTACTCTGCAAAGGCGCCCGCCGCGCGGCCCATCACGCGCTCGCCCAGCGAGAAACCCGTCACCCCGGCGCCGAGCGCAGCGACCTCGCCCGCCGCCTCGCCGCCGGCGGGCTTGGGCGCAGGCGCCTTGGCGTGCAGCCCGAGCCCGGCGATGAACTCGCCGCGGTTTAGCCCCGCCGCGCGCACTTTCACCAGCAGCTGGCCGGCGCCCGGCGACGGGCGCTCGACCTCGCGCGCCTCGAGCCGCGTGCGCCCGGGCTCGGCGTGGATCCAGAAGGATTTCATGGGCGCCCAGTCTAGCGCAGGGCGCAGCGCCCGGCGGCTTCGCGGGCAGTTGACGCCGCCCCGGCGGCGGGGGCAGCATGCGCGGGCCCGCATAGGAAGGGAGGAGGCCATGAAACCCGAACTCGTCTTGCTGGTGTGGTGCGTGCTGCTGGCGTTCGTGCAGGTGGTGGTGGCGGTGATGGGAGCGCAGATGCAGGTCGGACTGCTGACGCTCGTCGGCAACCGCGAGAAGTTCCCGGAGATCACCGGCTGGGGCGGGCGCGCGGCGCGCGCGCACCGCAACATGGCCGAGAACCTGGTGCTGTTCGCTGCGCTCGTGCTGGCCGCGGTCGTGGCCGGGAAGACGAACTCGATGACCCTGCTCGGCGCGCAGCTCTTCTTCTGGGCGCGGCTCGCCTACGCGGTGGTGTACCTGATCGGCATCCCCTGGTTGCGCACCGGCGTGTGGACGGTTTCGGTGGTCGGCCTGGCGCTGATCTTCCTGCAGCTGGTCTGAGCCGGGCCGCGGCCCCCACGACGGGTGGCGATCGACAAGCGCAGGGGCCTGCGCTTCGCGCGGCGCCTGTACCTGCCGCGCATCGTCGGCTGGGCGCTCGGCTTTCTCGCGGCCGGCTCGGTGCTGCTCGAGATCGGCGCGGACCGCCCGATCTGGGCGTGGCTCGTCGCCACGTGCTTTCTCTGGCCGCACGCCGCGTACCTGATCGCGCGCTACAGCCCCGACCCGTACCGCTACGAGCTGGTCAACCTGACCACCGACTCGGCGCTCGGCGGCGTCTGGGTCGCGCTCATGGGGTTCAACCTGTTGCCGAGCGTGCTGGTCATCACCATGCTGAGCATGGACAAGATCAGCCTCGGCGGCTGGCGGCTGCTGGCGCGCACGGCGACCGCGCAGCTGCTCGCCTGTGGCGCGACGGTGCTGCTGTTCGGCTTCGATTTCGAGCCGCGCACCAGCCTGCTAAGCGTGATCGCCTGCATGCCGCTGTTCGTTGCGTACCCGGTCGCGGTCGGGGTAGTCACCTATAACCTCTCGCGCCGCGTGCGCGAGCAGAACCGGCAGCTCGCCAGGCTCAGCCGCACCGACGGGCTCTCAACGCTGCTCAACCGCACCGCCTGGGAGGAGACGGCGGCGACCGAGTTCAGGCGGCACCGGCGCAGCCGCCGTCCGGTGAGCCTGCTCATGCTCGACATCGATCACTTCAAGCGCATCAACGACACTTTCGGACACCGCGTCGGCGACGAGGTGATACGCGGCATCGGGGCGCTGCTGCGCCTGAGCATGCGCGAGTTCGACGTCGCCGGGCGCTACGGCGGCGAGGAGTTCGGCATCGTGCTGCCGGAGACCGACGCGGCCGGCGCCCTGACGATCGCCGAGCGTGTCCGCAAGGCGATCGAAGCGGCGGTCATGGTGGATTCCGAGGACATCCGCTGCACGGTGAGCATCGGCACGGCCACCGCGGACGACACGCTGGCCGACCACGGCGAATGGATCGCGTGCGCGGACCGGGCGCTGTACCGCGCCAAGGAGCTCGGCCGGAACCGAACCGTGCAGCATGAAGTCGAGAAAAAGCCCGCCCAGGCGAAAGGAAAGAAATGAGCGACATCGATTGGCCGGAGCTCGCCGCGGAGCTCGAGCGGCTGCTCAGGCTGCGCGCCATCCCGTTCGGCATGAAGCTGTTCGAGTCGCGCGCGGCCATGGAAGCGCTGCCGAGGATCCGGCGGCCAAAGGCGGTGCACACGCTCGACCAGGTGGTCGCGCAGGCCGCGCGCCTGGGCTGGACCGTGGGTGTGACGGCCGAGGACCTGGTGGGCGACCAGTGCCGCTCGGTGGTCGGCCTGGGCGGGCAGGACGACACGTGGCGCTCCGGACAGCACATGGTCGGCAGGTGGTTCGCGACGCTGGAGGACGCGGGCCGTCACCAGGCGGCGATGAACCTGGTGCCCAAGGGTCGCTACGAAGCGGTCGCGGTTGCGCCGCTGGCGAGCGGGAGGCTCGATCCGCCCGACATCGCGCTGTTCTACGCCACGCCGGGCGCGATGATGTATTTCATCAACGGCCTGCAGTGGTCGGGCTACAAGCGCTTCGACTGGAGCGTGGTGGGCGAGTCCGCCTGCGCCGACTCTTGGGGCCGCGCGCTCACGACGCGCGAGCCGAGCCTGTCGATCCCCTGCTTCGCCGAGCGGCGCTACGGCGGGGTGGAGGATGACGAGATGCTGATGGCGCTGCCGCCGGAGCGCCTCGCGGGCGCGATCGCCGGCATGCAGGCGCTGGCGAAGAACGGCTTTCGCTACCCGTTCCCGCAGTACGGCATCCAGCAGGACGTGCGCGCCGGGATGGCGGTGAGCTACCCGGCGCGCACGGAACGCGGCTAACGGCCGGCTCGGATTTCGTGCCGGTCGCCGCGCAGGTCGCGCCGATCGGCGCGCAAGTCGCGGCGGTCGCCGCGCAGGTCGTGGCGGTCGCTGCGCAGGTCGTGCCGCTCGGCGCGCGCGCCCGCGTGGTTGCCGCTGCGCTGATCCTGCCGCAGCGCGTGCCGGTCCTGGCGCATGTCGTGCCGGTCGGCGCGCAGGTCGTGGCGGTCCTGCCGCATTTCGCGGCGGTCGCCGCGCAGGTCGCCGTCGTGGCCAGCCTGCGCGAAGCTCATTCCGCTCACCGCGAGCAGCGCCGCGGTCACTGCCAGATAGACTGTCTTCCTGATCATGTCGCTTCTCCTGTGTCGTTGAACGGGTTGCTACGACGCCATTCAACGCGCAGGGCGCGTGCGCATCCTCGACAGAGTGTAACGGGCTGTAAGTGTGAACTAATTCCGCTCGCGGCCCGCGCTCACAATGCGCGGGCGAACGCGGGGAGGGCGCGCGCGACCATCTCGTCGGAGGCGGTCAGGCTGATGCGGAAGTAATCCGGGGCGTTCATCATGCTGCCCGGCATGACGAACACGCCGCGATCGGCGAGCGTATTCCATTGCCGCTCGGGATCGCCCGCG
>DASPRX010000117.1:0-13343 GCA_035624235.1 Burkholderiales bacterium
ACCGGCGCGCGCGCGGTGTCCGACATCGTGAAGGACAAGCCGATCGTCAATATTCCAGGCTGCCCGCCGATCCCCGCGGTGCTCACCGGCGTGCTCGCGCACTTCCTCACCTTCGGCAGCCTGCCCGAGCTCGATCCGCTCGGCCGGCCGAAGGCCTTCTACGGCGAGACGATCCACGACCGCTGCTACCGGCGGCCGTTCTACGACCAGGGGCGTTTCGCCAAGACCTTCGACGACGAGGGCGCGCGCAACGGCTGGTGCCTGTACGAGCTCGGCTGCAAGGGCCCGGTGACCTACAACGCCTGCGCCACGATCAAGTGGAACGCGGGCACGAGCTTCCCGATCCAGTCGGGGCACGGCTGCCTGGGCTGCGCGGAGCCGGACTTCTGGGACAAGGGCAGCTTCTACCGGCCGCTCTCGGTGGCGCACTGGGGCGACAAGGCGACACTCGGCGGCGCGGCGGCGATCGGCGTCGCGCTCGGCGCCGCGGCGGCGCTCGCCGCGCGCCGGCGGCAGGACAAGATCGCGAAAGGAGACTGACCATGGACCTGCTCAGTTTCGCGCGCGGCCCGGGCATGACCTGGGCGGTGACGATCTTCGTGGTCGGCGTGCTGTGGAAGCTCGCCGGCCTGATCCTGCTGCGCGCCAGGCGCGACCTGTCCGAGGCGCGCACGCCCTCGGCCTGGACCGGCCTGCGCGCGATCCTCACGCGCAGCTGGCCGCGGCGCGCCTTCGTGCACGGCACCGCGTTCAGCGAGGTGCTCGGCTACTCGTTCCACATCGGCTTCCTGTTCACGCTCGTGTTCTACCTGCCGCACGTGCTGTTCTTCGAGGACGTGTTCAAGGGGCTGCTCGGCGTGAACTTCCAGAAGCTGTTCGGAGTGCACTGGCCGTACTTCTCCGGCGGCATGGTCAACTTCTTCGGCGCGGTGGCGGTCGCGGCACTCATCGCGCTGCTCGTGCACCGCATCGTCAACCCGGTGAAGCGGCTGATCTCCAACTTCGACGACTACTTCAGCTGGCTGGTGACGATCGCGCCGCTCGTGACCGGCATGCTCGCCTACGGCCACGTCGGCGCACCCTACCAGACGCTGATCGCCCTGCACCTACTGTCGGTCGAGCTGCTGCTGGTGTGGTTCCCGTTCGGCAAGCTGATGCACACCTTCACGGTGTTCCTGTCGCGCGGCACGCAGGGGATGCAGTTCGAGCGCAAAGGAGCCACGCTATGAGCGCAAGCGACGTCAATACCGAGCATCCGCTCGAGCTTGAGGCGCCGCGCTTCTCGGTCAAGAAGCCGGCGGTGCGCTACGACAAGCAGGGCGAAGTTCCCGACGCGGACCGCGTCCAGCGCGCGATGCAGAACTTCGTCAGGGATTTCGGCCGCAGCGCGGCGATCTACATGGAATCCTGCGTGCACTGCGGCAACTGCGCCGAGGCCTGCCATTTCTACGCCACCACGGGCGACGCGAAGTACACGCCGATCTGGAAGATCGAGCCGTTCAAGCAGGCATACAAGCGCGAGTACGGTCCGTTCGCGTGGTTCTACCGCGCGCTCAACCTCAAGTCCGCGGTCACCGTCGAGCGGCTCGAGGAATGGCAGGAGCTAATCTACGACTCGTGCACGGTGTGCGGCCGCTGCTCGCTCGTCTGCCCGATGGGCATAGACATCGCGAGCCTGGTCTCGCTCGCGCGCCACGGCATGGCGAAGGCGGGCCTGGTGCCGCACGAGCTGTGGGCGGTGGCCGAGCGCGGCGCGAAGGAGGGCAGCCCGCTCGGTGCGACGCCGAAGGTGTTCAAGGACCGCCTCGAGTGGCTGGCCGACGACTACGAGATCGACATCCCGCTCGACAAGGCGAAAGCCGACGTGCTGTGCACCATGTCGTCGATCGAAATCATGAAGTACCCCGAGTCGATCGTCGCCACCGCGAAGATCATGAAGCACGTCGGCGCCGACTGGACCTTCCGCCTGGACGGCTACGAGGCGACCAACTTCGGCCTCTTGTCCGGCAACGCCGACTGGCAGCGCGACATGAGCATGAAGCTGATCGACGCGGCGATCGCCTGCGGGGCGAAGACGCTGGTGCTGCCCGAGTGCGGCCACGCCTACGGCGCGCTGCGCTGGATGGGCGCCAACCTGTACGGCAAGCCGCTGCCGTTCCGCGTCGTGCACATCGCCGAGTTCATGGCCGAGCACGTGAAGAGCGGCAAATTGAAGCTGAAGAAAGTCGGCAAGTCGGTCACTTTCCACGACCCGTGCCAGATTTCGCGCCGCGGCGGCGCGATCGAGGCGCCGCGCGAAGTGCTCGCCGCGCTCGGCGTCGAGCTGCGCGAGATGGAGCCGTCGAAGGGGCTCAACTGGTGCTGCGGCGGCGGGGGCGGGGTGGTGACCATCCACCGCGCCGACGCGCTGCGCTACCGCGTGTTCCAGCTGAAGATGAACCAGATCGACGAGACTGGCGCCGAGCTGCCGGTCACCAGCTGCTCCAACTGCCGCCAGACCTTCGACGACGGACAGGCCCACTTCAAGTGGGACAAGACCATGAACAGCCTGCTCGAGATGGTCGCGGACAACCTTGAAGGAGAGGCGGCATGAACGCGCCGGCCAAACGCATCGTCGTCGACCCGGTCACCCGCATCGAGGGGCACCTGCGCATCGAGGCGGACACCGATCCGGGCGGCACCATCACGCGCGCCTCGTCCTCGGGGACGATGGTGCGCGGCATCGAGATCATCCTGCGCGGGCGCGATCCGCGCGACGCCTGGGCCTTCGCGCAGCGCATCTGCGGCGTGTGCACGCTGGTGCACGGCATCGCCTCGGTGCGCGCGGTGGAGGACGCGCTCAAGTACGAGATCCCGCCGAACGCGCAGCTGATCCGCAACCTGATGATCGCCGCGCAGTACGTGCACGACCACGTGATGCACTTCTACCATCTGCACGCGCTCGACTGGGTGGACGTGGTCGCGGCGCTCAAGGCCGATCCCAAGGAGACCTCCGCGCTCGCGCAGAGCATCTCGGGCTACGCCAAGTCCTCGCCCGGCTACTTCGCCGACGTGCAGGAGCGCGTGAAGAAGTTCGTCGCCGGCGGGCAGCTCGGCATCTTCGCCAACGGCTACTGGGGCCACCCGGCGTACAAGCTGCCGCCGGAGGCGAACCTGATGGCGGTGGCGCACTACCTGGAAGCGCTCGCCTGGCAGCGCGATGTGGTGCAGATCCACACCGTGTTCGGCGGCAAGAACCCGCACCCGAACTTCCTGGTCGGCGGGGCGCCCTGGTCGCTCGGCCCGGTGGGGCTGGAGCGAGTGCAGAACGTCATCCGCTCGATGCGCAGCTTCGTCGACCAGGTGTACGTCCCGGACACGCTCGCGATCGCCGGCTTCTACAAGGACTGGGCCGCGCTCGGCGAGGGGCTGGGCAACTTCCTCACCTACGGCGACTTCCCCGACAAGAGCATGGCGGACCTCGCGAGCTTCAAGATCCCGCGCGGAGCGATCCTGAACCGCGACCTCTCCAAGCTGCACGAGGTCGACCTGAACGCCGAGGACCAGATCCAGGAGTTCGTGGCGCACTCCTGGTACGACTACGAGGGCGGCAACGAGAAGGGCCTGCATCCGTACGCCGGCGAGACGAAGCTCAACTACACCGGACCCAAGCCGCCCTACGAGCACCTGGAGGTGGAGCAGTCCTACTCCTGGCTCAAGTCGCCGCGCTGGAAGGGCAACGCGATGGAGGTCGGACCGCTCGCGCGCATGCTGATGCTCGTGGCGACCGGCAACAAGGAGGCGAAGGAGCTGGTCGACATGACGCTCAAGCACCTCGACGTGCCGGTTCAGGCGCTCTTTTCGACGCTCGGGCGCACCGCGGCGCGCACCCTGGAGACCAAGCTCATCGCCGGCTGGATGCAGGGCTGGTACGACCAGCTGATCGCCAACATCAAGGCGGGCGACGCGCGCACCTTCAACGAGCAGAAGTGGGACCCCACCGCCTGGCCGAAGCAGGCGCAGGGCGCGGGCTTCACCGAGGCGCCGCGCGGCGCGCTCGCGCACTGGATCGTGATCCGCGACGGCAGGATCGCCAACTACCAGGCGGTCGTGCCCTCGACGTGGAACGCGGGGCCGCGCGATCCGAAGGGGCAGGACGGCGCCTACGAGGCGGCGCTCAAAGGCACCCGGCTCGCCGTGCTCGAGCAGCCGCTCGAGATCCTGCGCACCATCCACAGCTTCGACCCGTGCATCGCCTGCGCGGTGCACGTGGCGGGGCCGGACGGCAAGGGGCGGGTACAGGTCAAGGTCTGCTGAAGGCGCGGCGATTTGCTATGCTCGCGCGGCCCCGGCAACCGGCCGCACGACGTGCCCCTCGGACGAACCCGCTCCGCGCTCAACCCACTCAACGCCAACGGCAGGCGCCGGCTGGCGACGACGGCCACGGCCGGCGTAATCGCAGCGCTGGTCCTGCCCGCGTCGGTGTTCGGCGCGAGCCGCTTCCTGCTCGCCTGGCTCGCGGCAATCGCCTGCTTCGTGGCGCTGTCGTACCGCATCGTCGTGCACGCGACGCCCGAGCTGACGGAAAAGAGCGCGCGCGAGCAGGATCAGAGCGGGCCCGTGCTGATCGCGCTCGTGATATGCGCGGCGGCGGCGAGCCTGTTCGCGGTGACCCTGGTGCTCGGCAGTGCGCACCGCCTCGGCATGGCCTGGCACGTCGCCTTCGTGCTGCTCGCCGGCCTCGCGGTGTTCTCCTCCTGGCTGCTGGTGCACATCGGCTTCGCGTTCCACTACGCCCACCGCTATTACGGCGACAGGTCCGAGCCTTACGGCGAGCCCGACCGCGGGCTCGTGTTCCCCGGCAAGGAGCGGCCCGACTACCTGGATTTCGCCTATTTTTCTTTCGTCATCGCCATGACGGCGCAGGTGTCGGACGTGCAGGTCACGACGCACCGCATGCGCCGGCTAGTGCTCCTGCACGGCATCGCTTCGTTCGGCTTCTACACCGTGATCCTCGCGCTGGCCGTGAACATCGTCGCCAGCGCGCTCGCCTGAGCGCCCTTCAGCGGCCCTGGTAGAGGTCGCGCCCGGCGGCGAGCGCGCGGATCTTGCCGTCGGCGACGCTGCGCGGCAGCATCCAGAAGCCGCAGTCGGGATGGATGTACTTCACGCGCCCCTTGCCGAGCAGCTTCTCCGCCCGCTCGATGGCGCGCGCGATGTCCTCCGGCTTCTCGATCTCGGTGCGCTTGATGTCGACCACGCCCAGGCCGAAGCCGAGGTCGCGGCGCAGCGCCCTGAAGACCGCGAGCTCCTCCGGCGGCCGGTGCGCGGTCTCCAGCACGACGTGGTCCGCCTCGAGCGCGTTCAGGTACGAGATCAGCTTCGCCCAGGTGCCTTGCTGCACCGACTGCCCGCCGTAGTTGCCGAAGCACAGGTGCACCGCCGCCTTCGCCTTCTTCGGCACGGCTTTCAGCACCTTGTTGATCGCCGCCGCGGCCCAGCGCCACTCCCCGGGGTGCCCGGGCAGGTTCGCCTCGTCGAGCTGAACGACGTCCGCGTCCAGGTGCTTGACCTGCTCCGCGAGCACCTCGGCGATCGCGTGCGCGAGCATCTGCGGGCTCTTGTAGTAGCGATCGTGCAGCGTCTTCGCCAGCATGTGCGGGCCGGTGAGCGTGAACTTGAGAGGCCGCGTGGCGAGCGCCTTGGCGCGCGCGCAGGGCAGCTTGAGGTTGAGCGTTCCCGCGCCGATCGGCCCCGTCACCACGCCCGGCGGCCGGGTGCGAAAGCGCATGCCGGAGTCGCGCGCGTAGTCGAGCCACTCCGAGAAGCCGATCTCGCTGCGCACGCCGGACATCGGGCGCACGAAGTACTCGATCATGCCGTTGGTCTCGGGATGATTGAAGTCGAAGCGGTACAGCTCGCCGTCGGCCACCAGGTCGATGCCCGCGCGCTCCTGCGTGGCGATGACCACCCGCGTCGCGTCGACGAGCGCCTGCTCCGAGGGGGAGCGGGCCAGCCAGTCCGGGACGGGGTAGGACCCGACCACCGTCGTCAGTATGCGCGCCATGGCGGCCGATTATAATTCACCAAATGGTTAACACCCTGCCGAAGAGCTTCGCGGGCGTGGAGGAGCTCGAGGACTTCATGACCCGCCCGACGCCCGAGCTCGAGCACGACCTCGGCGGCGTCGACGAGATCCTGGTGCTCGGCGTCGGGGGCAAGATGGGCCCGACGCTCGCGCGCATGGCGCGGCGCGCCGGCAAGCGGGTGATCGGCGTGGCGCGCTTCTCCGAGCCCGGCCTGCGCGCGAAGCTCGAGGCCTGGGGCATCGAGTGCATCGCCTGCGACCTGCTCGATCGCGCGGCGCTCGAGCGGCTGCCGCGCACGCGGGACGTCATCTACATGGCGGGGCACAAGTTCGGTGCCTCCGGACAGCCCTCGCTCACCTGGGCGATGAACGTCGGCGTGCCGTTCATGGTGGCCGAGGCGTTCCGCGACTCGCGCATCGTCGCGTTCTCCACCGCCTGCGTGTATCCGTACGCGAGCGTGGCCGGGCGCGGCGCGGACGAGGCGACGCCGACCACGCCGCCCGCGGGCGACTACGCGAATTCCTGCGTCGGGCGCGAGCAGGCGTTCCTCTTCGGCTCGCGGCGCTACGGCACGCCCGGCCGCCTGATGCGGCTCGAATACGCGATCGACATGCGCTACGGCGTGCTGCACGACGTCGCGGCCAAGGTCTTCGCCGGCCGGCCGGTCGATGTCACGATGGGGCACGTGAACGTGCTCTGGCAGGGCGACGCGAACGAGCAGGCGCTGCGCCTGCTCAAGCATTGCACCCGGCCCAGCTCGCCGATCAACGTGAGCGGGCCGGAGGTGCTGAGCGTGCGGGCTCTCGCCATGGAATTCGGCAAGCGCTTCGGCAAGCAGGCGCAGATCTCCGGCAGCGAGGCCCCGACCGCCTGGCTGGTCGACACGGCGAAGGCGCAGCGCCTGTTCGGGCCGCCGCGCGTGCCGCTCGAGGCGATGCTCGACTGGCAGGCCGACTGGATCGCGCGCGGGCTGCCGGACCTCGGCAAGCCGACGCACTTCGAAACGCGTGACGGGACTTACTGAGCACGCGCTCGAAGCGCGGCACCTGGCCGGCTGCCTCGCGCTGTCGCGCGCGGCGAACTGGAACCAGAACGAGGCGGACTGGCGGCTCATGCTCGAGCTCGGCCGCGGCTGGGGCATTTCGGCCGCCGACGGGACGCTCGCCGCGTCGACGCTCGTGCTGCCCTACGGCGCCTTCGCCTGGATCAGCATGGTGCTCGTCCTTCCAGAGCATCGCCGCAAGGGCTACGCCTCGCGGCTGCTGCGCACCGCGACCGCCGAGCTCGAGCGGCGCGGCCAGCTCCCCGTCCTGGATGCGACGCCCGCCGGCCGCGAGGTGTACCGCCAGGAGGGCTTTCGCGATACCTGGGGCTTCAAGCGCTTCCGTCTCGCGCGCGCCGCGCAGTCGCAGGGCGCCGCGCCCGTGAGGCCGATCGAGGACTGGGAAGGCGTTCTGGCGCTCGACGCCGAGGCCTTCGGCGCTTCGCGCGCGCGGCTGCTGCGCGCGCTGCGCTCGCGCATGCCGCGCTGCGCGCTCGAATTGCCGGGAAGGGGCTTCGTGCTGGCGCGCGACGGGCGCGAGGCGGCGCAGATCGGCCCGCTGGTCGCGCACGACGAGGCGAGCGCCATCGCGCTGCTCGCCGCCGCGCTCGAGGCGCTGGCGCCGCCGCTCTACGTGGACGCGGCCGACCACGCGCCGCGCCTGCAGCAGTGGCTGCTCGAGCAGGGCTTCGTCATCGAGCGCCCGTTCACGCGCATGGTGCGCGGCGCCGCGCGCGCGCCGGGAAACGAAAGGCGGGTGTACCTGGTCGCCGGGCCGGAGCTCGGCTGAGCCGAAGGGAGGGTTTCGCGATGTCCTACGATTTCATCGTCATCGGCGCCGGCCACAACGGTCTTGCCTGCGCCGCCTACCTCGCAGGAGCGGGTGAGAGGGTACTCGTCGTCGAGCGCAGCAACCGAGTGGGCGGCGCGTGCCACACCGAGGAGATCACGCTGCCCGGCTTCAGGCACAACGTCTGCTCGGTCGTGCACACCCACATTCCCACGAGTCCGGTGTACCGCGACCTCGAGCTCGAGCGCCGCGGCGTGCGCTACGTCTACCCCGAGCACCTGCGCGGCACGATCTTTCCGGATCACCGCAGCATCGTCATGTACCGCGACGCCGAGCGCATGGCGACCGAGCTCGCCCGCTTCTCGGCGCGCGACGCGAAGACCTTCCGCCGGCTGTACGACGACTACGCCGAATTCATCGACGCGACCTACCTGCCGCTCATGTACTCGCCGCCGCTCGCGCCGTCTCTGCAGAGCGCGGAGCTGGAGAAATCGGAGGAAGGCCGCGCGCTGCTCCAGTGGCAGGCGAGCACGCCGGTGCAGCTCCTGGACGAGCTGTTCGAGAGCGAGGAGGTCAAGGTGCATTTCCTCGCGCGCATGACGGTGCTCGGCTTCGCGCCGGACCAGTTCGGCCAGGGCTGGATTTGCCTCTTTCGCATCCTCAAGGCCGAGGCGCCGATCTGCGTCGGCGGCTCGCAGCAGCTCGCGCACGGCCTGCGCAGCGCGCTGGAAGCGCACGGCGGCGCCGTGCGGACCGGCACGGCGGTGAAGCGCATCCTGCTGCGCGGCAACCGGGCGACCGGCGTCGAGCTCGCGGACGGCGAACGGCTCGAGGCCGCGAAGGCGGTAATCACGAACGTCGAGCCGAAGAAGAGCTTTCTCGGCATGGTGGGGGAGGAATTCCTGCCGGCGCCGTTCGCCACCCGCGTCCGCAACTACCACTCGCGCGGGCGCTCGCTGATGGTGCTGCACGTCGCGCTCGCCGAGCCGCCGCGCTACACGGCGAGCGCCGCGAACCCGCCCGTGAACGTCGCCTTCAGCCAGGAAATGTTCGGCGGCAGCATGCTCGAGCAGGTGCGCGCCTACCAGGAGATCGCCTCCGGTCGTCCTCCGCGCAAGGAAATGCTGCAGATCACGCTTCCGACGCTGTTCGATCCGTCGCAGGCGCCCGCCGGCAAGCACACGGCGGTCGTCTGGCAGTACGCGCCCTACCGCATCGAGCCAGACGGCCCGCGGGGCTGGCAAAGGATCCGTGAGGAATACGCCGGACACCTGCTCGAGCTGTGGCGCTCGTACGCGCCGAACATGACGCGTGACAAGATCCTGGCGATGAAGATCCAGGATCCGAGCGACACCGAGCGCGTCAACGACAACCTGGTGAACGGCGTCGACGTGGTGGGCGACATGACGCCCGACCAGATGGGCTATTTCCGGCCGTTCGCCGGCTGGTCGAGCTACCGCACGCCCGTCGAAGGCCTGTACATGTGCGGCGGCTACTGCCACCCGGGCGGCGGCGTGCATGCCGGCGCGGGGCACAACGCCGCCGGCGTGATCGCCGAGGACTACAAGCTCAGGAAGTGGTGGGACTGATGCCGCAGCGCGAAGCGCAGTTCTCGGTCAACGCGGCGCCGCAGGAGCTATGGAGCTTCCTGCGCGACTTCAGGGCGCTGTGCACCTGCATTCCCGGGGTCGAGCGCATCGAGGTGCTCGACGGCCGCACGGCCGAGCTCACCGTCAGGGAAAAGGTCGGAGCGGTCCCGCTGATCGTCGAGCTGCGCGCCGAGATAGACGCTGAGGATCCGCCGCGGCGCCTGCACGCGACGGCGAAGGCCCGGCACCTGACGATGGTGATCGAGGTCGCGCTCGAGCCCTCGGGCGAGGGCACCGCGATGCGCAGCCGCTTCGAGGTGAAGGGCGAGGGGCCGCTCAAGCCGGTGGTCGACCGGCTGTTCGAGCGCCGCGCGACCGAGCGCACGGCGCAGTTCGCGCAATGCCTGGAGCGGCGCTTCAGTCTCCCTTGACCGGGGTCATCTTGATCGACTTGTCGAGGAAGGCGTTCGTGTAGACCGTCTTCACGTCGAACGGCTTGTCGATGCCGACGTACTCGCGCACCAGCTCGTAGTCGTGCTGCATGCGCTTGTCGTCGTGCCAGCCGAGCGCCACGGTTTGCGAGATCTTGTCGCTCATCAGGTCCTCGACGAGGTGCCAGTTGCCGAGCTCGTTGTCGAAGTTGAGCGCGCCGTTGGCGTCGATCAGCGCCTGCACGCAGGGCTTCGGGTTATTCACGCACGCGGCGAAGGCGCGCTGCGTGACCTTCACGAACTTGGCCACCGTGTCGCGGTGCTGCTTCAGATACTCGCCGTTCACGATCACCGAGTTGCCGTAGGTGTTGAGGCCCGCATTGCGCCACGCGAGGAAGCCCATATCGTCGCCCAGCTCGCGCTTGAACACGTGGTGCAGGTTGTAGAACGAGGTGGTGACGTCGATCGTGTGCGCCTTGAGCGCGGCGAGCTTCGCGTTCGGGTCGATGTTCACCCAGGTGACCGAGTTCGGATCGATGCCGTTCGCCTTGGCGAGCGCCGGCCACATGACGCGCGCCGCGTCGCCCGCCGGGTTGCCGATCTTCTTGCCGGGGAAGTCCTTGATGCCCTTGATGCCCGAGCTCTTCAGCCAGTACATGCCCTGCGGCGAGTTGGCGTAGACGTTGAACACCGCGACCGCGTCGGCGCCCTTGCCCTTGGCGACCAGCACGCCGGCCATGTCCGCGAGGCCGATCGGGTTCGCGCCCGCGCCGACGCGCTGGGTGGAGAGCGCCGAGCCCTTGCCCGGCTCGAGGTTGAGGTCGATGCCCTCCTTCTGGTACCAGCCGAGCTTCTTCGCGTAGTAGTACGGCGCGTGGTCGCCCCCCGGCACCCAGTTGAGGATGAAATCGAGTTTCTGCTCTGCTGCGGCGGCGGGGACGGCGAGGACGGCGGCGGCCGCGGCGACGAGAAGCCTGCGCATGGGGGGACCCTCCCTGGTTGTCGGAGCGGCGATGGTACCATCAGGTAACCAGACGGTTAACATGCCGCGCCGCCTTTCCCACGCGCTTCCCGACGAGATCGGCTCGCTGCTCGCTCGCGGCGCGGTCATCCCCGCCCATCCGCTCGCGCTCGACGCGCGGCGCCGGCTGGACGAGCGCCGCCAGCGGGCGCTCGCGCGCTACTACCTGGACGCGGGCAGCGGGGGCTTGGCGGTCGGCGTGCACGCCACCCAGTTCGCGATCCGGGAAGCCGGCCTCTACGGACGGGTGCTCGAAATCGCGGCCGAAGAGGCCGCCGACCGCAAGGTGGCGATGATCGCCGGCCTGGCCGGGAAGACCGGGCCCGCGCGCAACGAGGCACGCACCGCGCGCGCCATGGGCTATCACTGCGGCATGCTCTCGCTCGGCGCGATGAAGGGCGCGTCGATCGACGATCTGATCGCGCACTGCGCCGCGGTGGCGGACGAGATCCCGCTGGTGGGCTTCTACTTGCAGATCGTGGTCGGCGGCATCCCGCTGCCCGTGCAGTTCTGGCAGCGCTTCGCCGCGATCGAGAACGTCGTCGCGATCAAGATCGCGCCCTTCAACCGCTACGCGACGCTGGACGTGGTGCGGGGCGTGGTCGCCGCACGCGCGGAGCACCGCATCGCGCTCTATACCGGCAACGACGACCACATCCTGCTCGACCTCGCGGTGCCGTTCGACGTGCGCCGCGGCGAGGAGACGGTGCGCGTGCGCATCCGTGGCGGGCTGCTCGGGCACTGGAGCGTGTGGACCCGCAGCGCGGTCGAGCTGCTCGAGCGCCTGCGGCGCGGGCCGCTCGACGAGAACCTGCTCGCGCTCGACGCGCGCATCACCGACTGCAACAGCGCCTTCTTCGACGTCGCGCACGACTTCGCGGGCTGCATTCCCGGCTGCCACGAGGTCTTGCGCCGGCAGGGGCTGCTCGCCGGCACCTGGTGCCTGGACCCGCAGGAGCGGCTTTCGCCGGGCCAGTCCGAGGAGATCGACCGCGTGTACCGCGAGCACGGCGACCTTGCCGACGACGCCTTCGTGCGCAAGAACCTGGACGGGTGGCTCTCATGAACTCCAAGCTCACACGCTGGACGCTCGCGCTGCTCGCGCACCTCGCGCTGCTGCTCGCCTGGTACCTGTTCGTGCGGCTCGGCCACGTGCCGAAATTCGTGATGCCTTCGCCGGGCGCGACTCTCGACGCGCTGCTCGAGCCGAAATACAGCTGGTGGACGAACGTCGCGGTGACCGGCACGGAGATCTTCGGCGGCTACCTGCTCGCGCTCGCGGCCGGCGTCGCGCTCGCGCTCGCATTCACCTGGTCGAAGACGCTCGAAGCGTTCTTCATGCCGCTGCTGGTGTCGCTCAACATGATCCCCAAGGTGGCGCTCGGGCCGCTGATCATCGTGTGGTTCAAGTACGGCGTGCTGCCGAACTCGATCATGGCGTTCTCGATCGCGGTGTTCCCGATCCTGCTCACCACGGCGCGCGGGCTGCGCGAGATCGAGCCCGAGCTGCTCGACCTGGTGCGCTCGCTGAAGGGCTCGCGCTGGCAGCTCTTTACCAAGATCCAGCTGCCCGGCGCGCTGCCGTACATCTTCTCGGGCATGAAGGTCGGCGCGATCCTGGCGGTGGCGGGGGCGATCGTGGGCGAGTTCCTGGGGTCGGACAAGGGGCTCGGCTACCTCATGCTGCAGGTCCAGGTCACGCTCGACACGCCGGCGATGTTCATGGCCGTGGTGCTCATCACGCTGATCGGCATGCTGCTCTACGGCGTGGTGCTCACGCTCGAGCGGCTGCTCGTGCCGAAGGACGCGCGCATTGGCTGAACCCTTCATCCACCTCGCCGGGGTGCGCAAGGACTACGGCGGGCATCCGGCGATCTCGGACGCGAGCTTCGACGTCATGCCGGGAGAGCTGGTCGCGCTGGTCGGGCCGTCGGGCTGCGGCAAGTCGACGCTGCTGAAGATCCTCGCCGGCCTGCACGCGCACGACGGCGGCGAGCTGCGCATCGGCTCGGCGACGCACCCGTTCGACCCCGGCACGGACGTCGGCATGGTGTTCCAGGCGCCGCTGCTGCTCAAGTGGCGGCGCATCCTCGAGAACGTGCTGCTGCCGGCGGAGATCCTCGGCCTGCCGAAGGCCGCGGCGCGCAGCCGGGCGCGCGAGCTGCTCGCGCTCGTGGGGCTCGCCGGCTACGAGGACAAGTACCCCTACGAGCTCTCCGGCGGCATGCAGCAGCGCGCGGCCATCGCGCGGGCGTTGGTGCACGACCCGAAGCTCGTGCTCATGGACGAGCCCTTCGGCGCGCTCGACGCGCTCACGCGTGAGAAGATGAACCTGGAGCTGCTGCGCATCTGGAAGGAAGCCGGCAAGACGATCGTCTTCGTCACGCACGGCATCTCGGAGG
>DASPRX010000207.1:0-7796 GCA_035624235.1 Burkholderiales bacterium
GGCGCCTCGTTGTAGTACATGTTGGTCACCACCAGCACCGTCGCCGGGTGCTCGTACAGGCGGTCGGCCATCTTGTGCAGCGACAGGCGCACGTCCTCGAGGCTCACTTCCTTGCCGACGAAATAGAACGGCATGGTGGGAAAACGCCGGTGCATCTCGCGCATGACGCGCGTGAGCACCGTGCCGTCGCCCATTCCGGCATCGAACACGCGCACCGCCGGCGGGCGGGGGTGGAGGTGCGCGAGTTCCAGGCCGACGCGCTGCGCGATCACCTCCTTCTCGCCGCAGGTGTTGACGAACAGCAGGTACTTCTGGCGATTGTCGAAGAAGCGGAAGTTGCGCGAGGGCGCCCCTTCAGTCGGCGTCGCGACCTGTGCCGGAGCGCTGCGCGGGCGGATGAGCGGCAGCAGCTCGGGCGGCTCGGCAGGAGGCGTCGCGCCGTGGCGCGTCATGTAGCTCGCCACCCGCTCCAGGGTCTCCGGCGTGATACGCGCGCCGTCGCGCAGGCGCGCGACGAACTTGCCGTCGTTCACCGCGCGGCGGCCGAAAGTGGACTCGGCCATGCCGTTCGTGCGGCAGAACTCGGCTATGCTGTCTAGCAGCGCCTCGCCGCGCTGCGCAAGCGTTTCCATGCCCGCCTCCTTGGCCGGACGCTACGGCCCGGCTCGTTGGGAAGACAACCACAATCTCTTCCGCATTGAAAGTGGGAAGCTGCCCACTAAGGCTAATCAAAGACTTAAATAGGGCCGAACGGCTCCGCTACAATCCTCCGGCTATGAGCGACAAGCCCTCGCGCGGCCTGGCCCGCGGCCTCACCAACTACGGCGACGCGGGCTTCTCGCTTTACCTGCGCCGCTCGTTCGCAAGGAGCATGGGCTACTCGGGCGAGATGCTCGCGCGGCCGGTGGTGGGCATCGCCGATTCGAAGAGCGGCTTCAACAATTGCCACCGGCACTTCCCCGAGATGCTCGAGGCGGTGAAGCGCGGCGTGCTCGCGGCAGGCGGACTGCCGGTCGAGTTTCCGACCGTGTCGCTCGGCGAAGTGTTCCTGTCGCCCACATCGATGATGTTCAGGAACCTCATGTCGATCGACGTCGAGGAGATGGTGCGCGCGCAGCCGATGGACGCGGTGGTGCTGATGGGCGGCTGCGACAAGACCGTGCCCGCGCAGCTGATGGGCGCGGCGAGTGCCGACGTCCCGGCGGTGCAGCTGCTCGCCGGGCCGATGATGCCGACCTCGTTCCGCGGCGAGCGCCTCGGCGCCTGCACCGACTGCCGGCGCTTCTGGGCCCTGCACCGCGCGGGCAAGGTAGACGAGCGCGGCATCGAGGAGGTCGAAGGCAACCTCGCGACCACCGCCGGCACCTGCGCGGTGATGGGCACCGCCTCGACCATGGCCTCGCTCTCCGAGGCGCTCGGCATGGCGCTGCCCGGCACCGCGGCGATTCCCGCGGTGCACGCCGATCGCCTGCGCGCGGCCGAGGCGAGCGGGCGGCGCGCCGCCGAGCTGGCGCGCGCGCCGGTGCGGCCCGGGCAGGTGATCACCGGGAAGTCGATCGAGAACGCGCTGCGCGTGCTGCTCGCGATCGGCGGCTCGACCAACGCGATCGTGCACCTCACCGCGATCGCCGGCCGTGTCGGGGTCAAGCTCGAGCTCGCACGGCTGAACGAGCTCTCCGACTCGACGCCGGTGCTGGTCGATCTCAAGCCCACCGGGCAGTACTACATGTCGGACCTGTACGCCGCCGGCGGCATCGGCGCGGTGCTGCGGGAGCTCAAGCCGCTCCTTCAGCTCGACTGCATGACGGTGGCGGGCGAGACCCTCGGCGAGCGCCTGGCGCGCGAGGAGCAGGCCGGCGCGACCTGGGTCGACCGCGCGGTGGTGCGGCCCCTGGCGGAGCCGTTCCAGAGGGAAGGGGGGTTGGTCGCGCTGTTCGGTTCGCTCGCGCCGCGCGGCGCGATTCTCAAGCGCTCGGCGGCCGATCCGTCGCTGTTCGAGCGCGAAGGCCGCGCGGTGGTGTTCTCGTCGCTGGACGACCTCGCCGCGCGGATCGATGCGCCCGAGCTCGACGTGCGGCCGGAGGATTTCCTCGTGCTGCAGAACGCGGGTCCCAAGAGCGGCTACGCGATGCCGGAAGCGGGTTACTTGCCGATCCCGGCCAAGCTCGCGCGCGCAGGCGTCAAGGACATGGTGCGGATTTCGGATGCGAGGATGAGCGGCACCGCCTACGGCACAATCGTGCTGCACGTCTCGCCCGAGGCGGCGACCGGAGGCCCGCTCGCGCTGGTGAGGAACGGCGACCGCATCCGCATCTCGGTCAGAAGCCGGAAGATCGATCTGCTCGTCGCCGAACACGAGCTCGCCAGGCGGCGCGCGCAATGGCGCGCGCCGGCCGCGCAGCCGTCACGCGGCTACGCCAAGCTCTACATGGATCACGTGCTGCAGGCCGAAGACGGCTGCGACTTCGACTTCCTGCGCAAGGCCTGACGCGGCGCTACTTGTCGTAGTCGTACTTGAGATTGAAGCTGCCGTCGCTGTTGAACACCAGCGTGGCCTGCTTCCACAGGCGCTTCTCGCCGGCCGGCAGGAACTGGTTGAGCGAGTACACGTTCTTCGCCACGTCTTCCTTGCTGCAGGGCTGCAGCGGCTTGCCGACGAGATCGTCGGCCCGGCCGGCATAGAAAAAGTCGGCCTCGAAGCGGCGCGTACCGCCCTCGACCCCCAGCTCGGTCACCACCACCCATGTGCGCTTCCAGTCCTTGGGCAGGCCAGCCGCCATGCAGTTGAAGATGTCCTGGACGATCTTCGGGTCGACCTTGGGCTGCTCGTCCGCCTTCTGGCCGTCGGCGGCCGCCGCCACGCCCAGCCACAGCGCCGCCAGCAATGAGACGAAGATTCGTTTAAGCATCGGTTCCTCGCCTCGAACGATACCAGAAGACCGCCCGATTGCGCACCGCAGCGTGACAGGGACGGAGAATGGGCGCAGGATGCTTTAGGTTTAATCTATTTAGATCTCATACAATGCTGCGCCAGGCCGCCGCCGGACGCGAAGACCGCGAGTCGCGCTCGCGCGCCGACGACCACCGCGCGCTCAGGCTGTGGCTGCGGCTTCTCACCTGCACCCAGCTGATCGAGGGGCAGGTACGCAGCCGGTTGCGCGAGCGCTTCGCCACCACGCTGCCGCGCTTCGATCTCATGTCGCAGCTCGAGCGCCATCCGCAGGGGCTGAAGATGAACGAGCTGTCGCGCCGCATGATGGTCACCGGCGGCAACGTCACCGGGATCGTCGACCAGCTCGTCGCCGAGGGGCTGGTCGAGCGCCAGGCCGACGCGGCCGACCGGCGCGCGCTGCGCGTGCGCCTGACGCGCGCCGGCGAGCGTGTGTTCGCCGAGATGGCGCGCGCGCACGAGGAATGGATCGTCGCGACGCTCGCGGGCCTGAGCCGGCGCGAGCATGCCGAGCTGTTCCGGCTGCTCGCCAAGGTCAAGCAGCACGCGCTCGCGAACATCGCCAAGGGGGCGACATGAACCGCTTCGCGCACTACGACTGGCCGTTCCTCGAGGAGCGCCACGCCGCGCTCGCCCGGGAGGCCGGGGCCTGGGCGCAGGCAAATCTGGGCCCCGCGCACGGCGAGGATGCCGACGCCATTTGCCGCGGGCTGGTCGAAGCGCTCGGCGCGGCGGGCTACCTGCGCTATTGCGCGCCCGGCACCGACCACTTCGACGTGCGCGCGATCGCGCTCTTGCGCGAAGTGTTCGCCTATCACTCGGGGCTCGCCGATTTCGCCTTCGTCATGCAAGGGCTGGGCAGCGGCCCGATCGCGCTCGCGGGCAGCGCGGCGCAACGAGAGCGCTACCTCACCCGCGTCGGCGCGGGGCGGGCGATCGCCGCCTTCGCGCTGTCGGAGCCCGACGCCGGGTCGGACGTCGCGGCGCTCTCCACGACCGCGCGGCGCGACGGCGCGCACTGGGTGCTCGACGGCGCCAAGGCCTGGATCTCGAACGGCGGCCTGGCCGACTTCTACGTCGTTTTCGCCAGGACCGACGCGGCGGCGGGCAGCCGCGGCATCTCGGCGTTCGTGGTCGACGCGGACGCGCCGGGGTTGGACGCGCGCGAGAGGATCGACATCGTCGCGCCGCATCCGATGGCCAGCCTGCGCTTCAATGGCTGCCGCGTGCCGGCCGACGCGCTGCTCGGCGAGCCCGGCGAGGGCTTCAAGCTTGCGATGCGCAACCTCGACGTGTTCCGCACGACCGTCGGGGCGGCCGCATTGGGCCTCGCGCGGCGCGCGCTCGACGAGGCGCTGCGGCGCGCGAAGGGCCGGCGCATGTTCGGCCAGACGCTCGCCGACTTCCAGCTCACGCAGGCGAAGCTCGCCGACATGGCGACCGGCATCGATGCGGCGGCGCTGCTCGTGTACCGCGCCGCCTGGGCGCGCGACGTTCACGCCAGGCGCATCACGAGCGAGGCCGCGATGGCCAAGATGTACGCCACGGAGACGGCGCAGCAGGTCGTGGACGCGGCGGTGCAGATCTGCGGCGGCCTTGGCGTCATGCGCGGCCATCCGGTCGAGCTGCTGTACCGCGAAGTGCGCGCGCTGCGCATCTACGAGGGCGCGACCGAAGTGCAGAAGCTGATCGTCGCCAGGGAGCTGCTCAAATGAGCTACACGGCGCATCGCGACACGTTCGCGCGCGACAACCTGCCGCCGCGCAGCCAGTGGCCCGAGTTCCTGTTCGAGCTGCCGGAGCTCGAATACCCGGCACGCATGAACTGCGCCGCCGTGCTGCTCGACGACATGGTCAGGCGGGGCTGCGGCGAGCGCGTCGCGCTGCGCGCCCCGGAGGGCCGCTGCAGCTACGCACAGCTGCTCTCTCAGGCGAACCGGCTCGCGAACGTGCTGGTGCGCGACCTGGGGCTCGAACCAGGCAACCGCGTGCTGCTGCGCGGCCCCAACAACCCGATGATGGCCGCCTGCTGGTTCGCCGTGGTCAAGGCGGGCGGAATCGTAGTGCCGACCATGCCGCTCCTGCGCGCGAAGGAACTGACCGACATCGTCAACAAGGCCGAGGTGACGCACGCGCTGTGCGACAAGCGGCTCGGGGCCGAGCTCACCGCGGCGTTGCCTGTGTGCCCGACGCTTAGGACGATCGCCTACTGGTACGACGACGCGCCGGACTCGCTCGACCGGCTCGCCGCGGCGCGTCCGGCGCAGTTCCGCAACGTCGACACCGCCGCCGAGGACGTCGCGATGATCGCCTTCACCTCGGGCACCACCGGCAAGCCAAAGGGGACAATCCACTTCCACCGCGACGTGATCGCGATGTGCGACTGCTTCCCGCGCTCCTGCCTCAAGCCAGTACAGGACGACGTGTTCTGCGGCACGCCGCCGATCGCCTTCACCTTCGGGCTGGGCGGGATGCTGTGTTTTCCGCTGCGCTTCGGCGCCTCGACAGTGCTGGTGGAAAGGCTCGCGCCCGACACGCTACTCGAGACGATCCAGAAGTTCCGCGCGAGCGTCTGCTTCACCGCGCCGACCATGTTTCGCGCTATGGCAGGGATCGCGAAGAACTACGATATCACGAGCCTGAAAAAGTGCGTCTCGGCCGGCGAGGCGTTGCCCGACGCGACGCGCCAGCTGTTCAAGGGCGCGACCGGCATCGAGATCATCGACGGCATCGGCTCGACCGAGATGAGCCACATCTTCATCTCGCACACCCCGGAGCGCGTGCGCCGCGGCGCGACCGGCTACGCGATTCCCGGCTATCGCGCCACCGTGCTCGACGACGCGGGGCTCCCCTGCAAGCCCGGCGACGTCGGCCGGCTCGCCGTGAAGGGGCCGACCGGCTGCCGCTACCTCGCCGACGAGCGCCAGGCGAACTACGTGCAGAACGGCTGGAACCTCACCGGCGACGCCTACGCGAGGGACGCAGACGGCTACTTTTTCTACCAGGCGCGCACCGACGACATGATCATTTCCGCGGGCTACAACATCGCGGGGCCCGAAGTGGAAGGCGCGCTGCTCGGCCACGCCGCGGTGGCAGAGTGCGGCGTCGTGGGCTGGCCGGACGAGGAACGGGGCACGATCGTCAAGGCGTTCGTCGTGCTCAAGCCCGGCATCCAAAGGAGCGCCGCGACGGCCGAGGAGCTCAAGCAGCATGTGAAGAAGGCGATCGCGCCTTACAAGTATCCCCGCGCGCTCGAGTTCGTGGACGCGCTGCCGCGCACCGAGACCGGCAAGCTGCAGCGCTTCAAGTTAAGGAAGGCGCCATGATGCAGATCCTGCAACCTCCGGGCTGGGCCCGGCCCAAGGGCTTCTCCAACGGCATCGCGGTGCGCGGCGGGCGCACGGTGTACATCGCCGGGCAGGTCGGCTGGACCGGGCAGGGCGCGTGGCAGGAGACCGGCTTCGCCGGCCAATTCCGCCAGGCGCTCGCCAATATCCTCGCGGTGCTCGCCGAGGCCGGCGGACGCCCGGAGCATCTGGTGCGCCTCACCTGGTACGTGCTCGACCGGCAGGAGTACCTCGATTCGCTCAAGGAGGTCGGCGCTGCCTACCGCGAGCTGATCGGGAAGCACTACCCGACCATGGCGGTGCTGCAGGTCGGTGGCCTGGTCGAGCCGCAGGCTCGGCTGGAGATCGAGGCGACTGCGGTCGTCCCGGACTGAAGGGGGAGCCATGCAAGCGACCGTCGTCGGCGGCGGACCCGGGGGCCTTTACTTCGCGCTGCTGGCGAAGAAGGCCTGGCCGCGCTGGGAGATCACCGTCTACGAGCGCAACCGCCCGGACGATACCTTTGGCTTCGGCGTGGTGTTCTCCGACCAGACGCTCGACACCTTCAAGGCCTACGACCCCGTCACCTACGAGCGCATCCGCCGCCGCTTCGCCTACTGGGGCGACGTGGACGTCGTCTACAAGGGGCGCGTCATGCGCTCGGGCGGTAACGGCTTCTGCGGCTGCTCGCGCAACGCGCTGCTCGCCATCCTGCAGGACCGCTGCCGCGAGCTCGGCGTGAACATCCGTTTCCAGACCGAGGTCGAGGGTCTCGCGCCTTTCGCCGACTCGGATCTGATCGTCGCGGCCGACGGCATCAACTCGAGGATCCGCGAGCAGCACAAGGCGCACTTCAAGCCGAGCGTCGACCTGCGCCCGAACAAGTTCACCTGGCTCGGCTCGACCCGACCGCTCGACGCGTTCAAGTACTTCTTCCGCGAGACGCCCGAGGGCATCATCCTCGCGCACTGCTACCAGTACGAGGAGGGGCGCTCGACCTGGGTGATCGAGACCGACGAGGCAACGTGGAAGAACTTCGGCTTCGACCGCATGAGCGAGGCCGACATGCTGCCGGTGCTCGAGCGCGCGTTCGCCGACGAGCTCGCCGGACACCCGCTCATCGCCAACCGCTCGATCTGGCGCAACTTCCCGACCATCACCAACGAGACCTGGGTGATGACCGAAGAGCAGCCGAACGTCGTGTTGGTAGGCGATGCGAAGGCCACGGCGCACTTCTCGATCGGCTCGGGCACCAAGCTCGCGATGGAGGACGCGATCGCGCTCTACGAGTCGCTCAAGGCGGAGGAATCCGTCAAGGGCGCGCTGCTGCGCTACGACACCGCGCGCCGCGAGGAGGTCGAGAAGACGCAGCACGCCGCCAACGTGTCGCTCGCCTGGTTCGAGCACATGAAGCGCTACTGGGGCATGGATCCGCTGCAGTTCGCTTTCGGCGTGATGTCGCGCTCCAAGCAGATCACCTGGGAGAACCTCGAGCTGCGCGACCCCGGATTCGTGCGCGAC